>DATMBY010000224.1:0-13165 GCA_035558995.1 Solirubrobacterales bacterium | reverse complement strand
GCCGCCGGCACGGCCGTGTTCGAGGTGTTCATCAAGACGACGCCGGAGCGCCTCTGGGACGCGATCACCGACCCCGAGCAGCGCAGGAAGTACAGCTTCGGCGTCGAGACCAGCTCGGCGAGGACGCCAACAGCGAGCTCTACGGCGGCTGGCCGATGATCCTCTCCGGCTTGAAGACGCTGCTGGAGACCGGCGAGGGCCTCGACACGCCCGGCTCCCTGCGCTACGCCAACCCTTAGCCCTCATCGGTTTTTCCTGACCGGGCCGGGGTAGCCGAGGCGCACCCCGACTCAGGAGGAGGCGTCGATGACCCAACCGACCTTGGAGGCTGCACGGGAGTTGAGCGAATGGCGCCCGCCGCTGGGCGTCCTCTCCGTTTTCCTCGGGTTCGATCCGGCCGACCGCGGCGGCGCCTGGCGGACTGAGCTGCGCAACGGCCTCGATTCGATCCTCGAGACCCAGCAGGAAGCCGAGCACGACCGCCGCGTAGCCCTGCGGGCCACGGCGAAGCGGCTGACCGAGCGCTTCGAGGACGGGGATCTGCGACCGCCGCCGCGGGGCGAAGTCGGCTTCGTCGAGGTCTCTGAGAAGGAGGGGACCGAGCACTGGTTCGGGATCGCGGTTGCCCCGGCCGCCGACGCCTGCGTCGAGTTCGGCGTCGACCCGGTGGTGGCGCCGCTGCTGGACATCTGCGGCCGCGGCGGCGCCCGCGGGGTCGCCCTGCTCTCCTCCGAGCGGGTGCGGCTGCTGCGCTGCGCCGAAGGCGCCCTGGAGGAGCTGGAGGACTGGGAGCTGAGCGTCACCATGCTCGACTGGCGCGAGCGCAAATCCCAGAGCACCAACAACCCCGCCCGCGGCCAGGGGGTCAGCTCCTCCGGCCACGACCAGTTCGGGGAACGCCTCGACCACAACCGCCAGCGCTTCCTCTCCGAGTGCGGAGGCCTCGCGTCCCGTCGCCTCGGGGACGACGGGATGGCCGAGCTGATCGTCTTCGGCCCCGGCAAGGACCTCGAGAGCTTCAGGTCCGGCTTCGGCTCGCCGCAGGCGACCCTGACCGTCGGCGGCGACCAGGACCTCATCTCCGTCCCGACCGGCAAGGTGGGCGAGCTCGTCTCCGAGGTGGTCGGCCGCCTCGACTCCGAGCGAGATCGTGCCGTCGTCGAGCGGGCGCTGGGGGAGGCGAAGGGCGGCAGCCGCGGCGCCGCCGGCCTGCAGGAGGTGAAAGAGGCGCTGGGCGAAGGCCGTGTCGACCACCTCGTCTTCGACGGCGCGATCGGTCAGGAGGGCGAGTCGCTGATCCGGGCGGCGATGTCCAGCAGCGCCCGCATCACGGTCGTCCACGACGAACTCGCCCGACCGCTCGCCGAGGCCGGCGGGGTCGCCGCCCTGCTGCGCTACTGACCGGGTATGTGACCTCCGTCCGGTTCGCCGCCCGGCCGGCGGGGGTATGGGAAGCCCGACAGGTGAAGAGGACGAAACCAGAAGGAGAGCGAGCTTGAGCGAGCAGGAGAAGGTTGCCGGAGGCCCCCTGGGCAAAGTGGTTGGCAAGGCGAAGCAGATGGCTGGCGCGGTTCTCGACCGCGACGACCTGCACCGCGAGGGAAAGCTGCAGGAGGTCCAGGCCGAAGCAGAGGCGGAGGCCGCCGCCAAGGCCGCCGAGGCCGAGCGCAAGGAAGAGGAAGCCGAGATCGAGGCCGAGCGGGCCGAGACCGTCGCCGAGCGCCACGAGGTCGAGCTCGAGGCCGCCGAGATCGAGGCCGAAGAGCAGGCCGAGCGCCGGCGGGCCGAAGAGGAGCGCGAGGCCGCCACCCGCGCGCAGGCGGAGAAAGCCGCCGCCGAGCGCCAGCGGCTGGCCGGCGAAGACCGCGCCGCCGCAAAACGTAGGCAGGCCGCGGCCGAGAAGGGCGAGGCGAAGCGCGAGGCCGGCGAGCTGCAGCGCGAAGCCGACCGCGCCGAAGCGGCTGCCGCCGCGATCGATCCCAAGGAGGAGAACTAGAGATGGCGATGCCGACTGTCCCGAAAACGATCTTCAACTCGTCGCTGAAGCTGGCGCGGGCGCCGTTCGACGTCGCCCTGGGCGCCCTGGGCGGCTCCGATTCGGGGGCCAAACACCTGATCGACCGGGCCGAAGCGGGCGCCCGCAGCGCCACCGGTGTCCTCTTCGCGGACCCGGAGCTGCGCGAAGAAGGCCGGGCGGCGCTGCTGGCGACGAAGGAGCGCGAGCGGGCGACCGAGCTGCGCGAGAAAGCCGAGGTGCAGGAGCGCGAGGCCGAGGAGCGCCAGGCCCGGGCCGCCAAAGCGGCCGAGAAAGCGGCCGCGGAAGCGCGGCGCAACGCCGAGCAGGAGAAGCGCAAGGCCGAGAAACGCCGCCGCGAGCGCGAGGCGCGGGCGAAGAAAGCCGAGGCGAAAAAGAAGGAGAAAACGGCCAAAGCCGTGAGCAAAGCCAAACGCTCCAACGCCAAAGCGGAGAAGACCGCGCAGCTCGAGAAGCTAGAGGCCAAGGAAGAGAGCATCGAGGCCAAGGAGGAGGCGACGGCGACCGAGCGCGAGGCCGAGCGGCTGGAGAAGGCCGCCGCGGCGGCCAAGGAGGCGCGGAAGAACGGTGACGGCAGCTGACGGGAGCTTCTTCCACAGTTGTCCGGCGGAAGCCGATCCTGCGGCGCTGCTGGATCCCGAGCGGCAGGTGACCGAGCCCTGGGGTGAGCCAGAACACGGCCCCTGCGACAAGTGCGGGGGCCGCGGCACGACCCGGTACCAGTGCTTCTCCTGCCTGGAGGCGGGCTCCGATCCCGATTGCCCCGCCTGCCAGGGGCGGGTCCGCTTCCAGCAGACCTGCCCCACCTGCCAGGGAAGCGGCGAGATCCACCGCACCAAGCGGCGGGGAATTGCCGTCTTCCCGCGCCGGGAGGGCCTCTACCGCTACCTCGCCTGGAAAAACGACTCCGAGCCGGAGGGCAAGGTCGTGGTCGAGTTGGCGGGGAGGCTGAGCGAGGACTGCGATCTCGATGCCGACCACGGAGCGTTGCTCGTCTTCCCCGAACGGGTGGTCGGGGTCGAGCCGCTCGACGCCGAGGTGGTCGAGGCGATCGGCAACCGGGTCGGCGAAGAGGACGAGTGATCGGGCACCTCACCGACGCCGTCAGGCAACGGGCGGCGTTGAGCGACGTCGGCCACCGCCCCTGGCCGCTGCCGGAGGGGTCCTGGCTGATGGGGCAGACCTGGGTCGACCTCCTCTTCGCCCACTGGCGAGTGCCCGAGGAGGAGCTGCGGAAGGTCGTCCCGGCGGAGCTGCCGCTCGACACCCGTGACGGCAGCGCCTGGCTCGGCATCACCCCGTTCTGCGTCCAGGGGCTTCGCCTGCGGGCGACCCTGCCGGCGCCGATGCTCTCCAGCTTCCCGGAGCTGAACGTCCGCACCTACGTCAGCGTCGAAGGCAAGCCCGGGATCTACTTCCTCAGCCTCGACGCCGACAGCCGCGCCGCCGTCCTCGCCGCCCGCCGCACCTACCGGCTGCCGTACTTCCATTCGCGTATCCGGGTCGAGCACGACGAGGAGGGGGTCGCCTACGACCTCATCCGCACCTCCGGCGACGGCCCGCCCGCCTACTTCGCCGGCCGCTATGGGCCGAGGGGGGAGGAGCTGCCGGTCCGCGAAAGCTCGCTCGAGCGCTGGTTGTCCGAGCGCTACTGCCTCTACACGCTCGACGACGAGGGGCGAGTCCAGCGCGGCGAGATCCATCACCCGCCCTGGCCCCTCTACGAGGCTTGGGCGGAGATCGAGACCAACACGATGGCGATGCCGTTCGGGATCGACCTGGCGGGGGAGCCGCTGCTGCATTACTCGCCCCGCCAGGACGTCGTCATCTGGCCGCTGCGGCCAGCCTGAGGACTAAGGCGTCACCGCGTCCTTTGCTTTGCGGAGGATCCCGCCCTCGGCCGGGATCGGGGTGCTGTGTTGCTCCGGCCGCGCCTCGGCCGGAGCCAGTTTCGGGATCTCGCCCATCGGCTCGGCCTCGCGGACTCCGAAGCTGCCCTTGGAGTCGACCGAGCTGCCGCTGGTCCAGCGGGCGTCCTTCGGCACCTCGCCGTCGGAGTGGACGAAGAACTCGTAGGCGAACTCCTGCTTTTCCTGCTCCTGGGGGAAGTCCGGCGGCACCGGCAGCCCCATGTCCTTCTGCTCCTCCAGCACCGCCATCCACTGGTTCTGGTGCATGGTGTCGCGGGCGATCAGGAACGAGAGCATGTCTTTCATCCCCGGGTCGTCGGTCATCTCGTAGAGCCGGGTGGCGAGCAGGCGGCCGCTGGCCTCGGCATGGACGTTGGCGATCATGTCGGAGCCGAGGTTCCCGGTTGCCACGACCCAGGAGCCGTTGAACGGGTTGCCGTTGGCGTCGGCCGGCATCGCCGCCAGCCCGGCCGAGAGCACGTGGCGCGGGTCCTGGCCGCCGAGCACGGCTTCGACCGCCCCGTTTTTCCCGGCGATCTCCTCCTGCAGCTTCGCCGGCGCCCCCTCGAGGTTCAGCGCCACCGCGGTGGCGAGCATCTCGATGTGGCCGATCTCCTCGGTGCCGGTGTTGAGGAGCATGTCTTTGTAGCGGTCGGGCCCGCGGTTGCCCCAGCCCTGGAAGAGGTACTGGAGGCAGACCCGGATCTCGCCCTCGACCCCGCCGATCGCCTGCTGCAGGTGCTTGGCGAAGATCGGGTTGGGTTCGTCGCCCCTGACTTTGTAGGCCAGTTGTTTCGTGTGCCTGAACATGGTTTTCCTTTCGACTGGTTATCCCCTGCCGCACGGCTGGAGTCCTGGAAGGGAGGCAGGACTCCAGCCGTGCGGCGCGGGGCTATGGGGTTGAGGTGGTCAGTGCGCGGGCGTGCGGCGCTCGTGCGTGTAGGTCTCCTCGGCTTCGCTGCGGTCCCAGCGCGTCATCAGCGCCGTCAACGCCTCGAGGGCGCCGACGATCACCATGAAGCGGGTCGGGCCGCCTTCGTCGGCGAAGCCGAAGACGACAGCGGAATCGGACCACGGTCCATTTCAACCTCCTTGGTGGGTTGGTATTGGAGTCGCGGCCCGCTTCGCAGCCGACTGGTCGACCGGAGACGTTCCGTACCTGCTGCTGTGGGGCCCCGGACCTCTCCCTCCGGGCCTGAGCTGCGTCTACCCCTGGTCCCCGGATTTCAACCCTTGGGCTCCTCGCGCCCGGGTGACTCCCTCGGCTCGAGGTAGAAGACCTCGGCGCAGACGTCCTCTTCTGCGTCGAGGCCGCTGATGAAGGCCCGCACCTTTCGCCCCGCAAGACGCTCGATTATCTCCGTGAATTTGTCGTGGGTGGCCGCCTGGAAGTACAGCCGGGTGTCGCGCAGGCGCTGGTGCTCGCCGAGGTCGGCGAGGCTGCGCTCGGCCGGGGTGAAGGTGTTCTCGAGCGTGCAGATGACGATGTCGGGACCGGCGAACTCGGTCCGCGCTTTGGTCGGCCCGCGCCCGAACAGCTGCTTGTAGAGGCGGACCATTTCGCGCGAGATCTCCGCCCGGATCGACTCGAAGCTGTTGCCGTGACCGTCGCTCTGCGACTCCAGCGTCTGTTCCTGTCCCATGCCATCTCCCTACCCAGGGATCGGGACGATTTATCCATCCAAGCTGCGGGTAGCTGGATCGGCGGCATGCCCCCAGACCAGTCGTCCCCAGCCACCATCACCCCTTATCCCGACGGCCCCTATCTGGTCCGCGGCGATTTCGCGGTCACCGACCAGGACGGGAACGAGTTGCCGGTCGAGCGGCGGACGATCGCGCTCTGCCGCTGCGGCAAGTCGCGCATGCGCCCGTTCTGCGACGGCACCCACAAGCTGATCGGGTTCAAGGCCCCGAGCGGACAGGAGCCATGGCCGGGCGCCTGATCGAGCTGCCCCCGCCCCGAGGCCCGCTCAGCGAGCAGCTGTTCGAGGCCCTGGAAGGTCCGCCGCACACGCGCCTCGCCTGTCCCGGCCTGATCGAGCCGAGCGACCCGCTGGCCGACGACGATCTGCAGCTCGCCCTCTACGTCGCCTACGAGCTCCACTACACGTCGATCGAGGGGGTCGACGAAGGCTGGGAGTGGTCGCCCTCGCTGCTCTCCTTCCGCGGAGCCCTCGAGCGGCCCTTCGAAGAAGCCGTGGCCGAGCTCGTGGCCCCGGCCGAAGCGGCGGAGCTGGAGTCGGTCGGCGCCGCCCTGCAGGAGATCGTCGCCGAGGACCCCGGCCCGCCGCTCTCCCGCTACATGGAGACCCAGGGCACCCAGGAGCAGATGCTCGAGCAGGTCGTCCACCGCTCCGCCTACCAGCTGAAGGAGGCCGACCCGCACTCGTGGGCGATCCCGCGCCTCTCGCCGCGGCCGAAGGCGGCTCTGCTCGAGGTCCAGTTCGACGAGTACGGCGGCGGCAGCGCCGAGCGCATGCACTCGGCGCTCTTCGCGAAGACGATGGCCGGCCTCGGGCTCGACCCGACCTACGGCCGCTACCTCGACCGCTGGCCCGGGATCACCCTGGCGACGGTCAACCTGATCACGCACTTCGGGCTGCACCGCCGGCGCCGCGGCGCCCTCGTCGGCCACCTCGCCGGCTTCGAGATGACCTCCTCGATCCCCAACCGCCGCTACGGCAACGCCCTGCGCCGGCACGGGTACGGCCGGGAGGTGACCCACTTCTACGACGAGCACGTCGAGGCCGACGCCGTGCACGAGAACATCGCCGCCTGGGACCTGGCCGGCGGCCTCGCCGCCGAGGAGCCCGAGGTGGCCGCCGACATCCTCTTCGGCGCCCGGGCGCTGCTTCAGGTCGAGGCCCGCTGGGCGGGCCACCTGATGGATTCGTGGGAGCGGGGGGAGACGTCGCTGCGCTCGCCCCTCGTCCCCGTCGCCGCGTGAGCGCCGCGCTGGAGCTCAGCTACGTGGTGCCGGTGCGCTGGCGCGACGGTGGGCAGCGGCAGGATCTGGCGGACTACCTGGCCGGGATCGCGCCCCACTGCGCCGAGACGATCGTCGTCGACGGCTCCCCGGCAGGGGTCTTCGCCGCCAACGCCGAGGCCTGGGGCGGCTTCGTCACCCACGTGGCGCCGCTGGAGGACGAGCAGTGGCTGATGGGGAAAGTCTCCGGGGTGCGCACGGGGATCCGCCTCGCCTCCCACGAGCGGGTCGTGATCGCCGACGACGACGTCCGCTACGACCTCGAGGCGCTGCGCCGCACGGCTGAGCTGCTCAACGCCTGCGACCTGGTGCGCCCGCAGAACTACTTCAGCTCGCTGCCCTGGCACGCCCGCTGGGACACCGCCCGCACCCTGCTCAACCGCTGCTTCGGGCGCGACTACCCCGGCACGCTGGCGGTGCGGCGCTCGCGCCTGCTGGCGGCGGGGCTCTACGACGGCGACGTCCTCTTCGAGAACCTGGAGCTGATCCGCACCGTCCGCGCCGGCGGCGGCAGCGAGGCCGACCCGCTCGACCTCTACGTCGCCCGGACGCCGCCCTCCTCCGCCCACTTCTGGGGCCAGCGCACCCGTCAGGCCTACGACGACTTCGCCCTGCCGCTGCGGATGGCGCTCTGGCTCGCGGTCGTGCCGCTGCTGGCCCGCCGCCCCCGCCTCGCGCCGCCGGCCGCCCTCGCTGCGATCGGCCTCGCCGAGCGGGGGCGCCGGCGCGCCGGCGGGGCCGCCTTCTTCCCGGCCACCTCCTCGCTGCTGGCGCCGGTCTGGGTGCTCGAGCGCGGCATCTGCGCCTGGCTCGCGGTCCTCCAGCGCCTGCGCTTCGGCGGCGTCCGCTACGGCGACTCGGTGATCCCGCTCGCCGCCCACTCCGAGCGGCAGCTGCGGCGGCGGCTGGAGAAGAACCAGGCTGAGTTTGCAGACGAGGCGGGTAAGGAAGGCGAATCGGACCGAAGATCGAACGCGGCGCCGCCCCCGACATCCACCGGATCGAAGACGCCAGCGTCAACTGGTACCTGGTCGAGGCCGAGCAGGGCCTGACGATCGTCGACGCGGGGGTCCCGGGCTCCTGGGACTCGCTGCAGTGCTGACGAAGCCGCGGGCCTGCCGCACGTCGGCTTCCTCGCGACGCGGGCGTTCTGGCCGCAGCGCGACGGAATGGCCGAGGCCGTCCGCCGCGCCCGGCAGGCCGGGCCCAGCTGACGGGGCTAGGCGGCGGGCTGGATCGCCTGGTCTTCGAGCGAGGCGTAGGACAGCCTCTCCTCGAGCCCGGTGAGGCTGAGGACGCGGCGCACTCCCAGCGTCTCGCTGGGGATGAATTGGATCCGGCGGGCGTCCGGGCGCCCGAGGGCCGAGACCAGGAGAGCGATCCCGGTGGAGTCGAGGAACTCGAGCCGGCTGAGGTCGATCAGGACCGGGCGCTTGGAGTTGAGCGCTTCTTCCAGCATCAGCTCGGCGGTGCCGGCGTTCGAGAGGTCGAGCTCTCCCTCCAGGCAGCAGCGAATGCGCTCCCCTTCCTCCAGCTGCTCGACGACCAGTAACCCGTCCTGGGTTCGTGAATCAACGATGGGCAATTCGGAACCTCCGTTTTGACGTGATCGGAAGTCCCGGGGCGCCTTGCGGTCGGTGCCTCGCGGTCTTGCCTTTGACTAGTGTCCGACCGGCGCCGCAGGCGGCACCGGCAAACCCATCTGGCGATTCTACCGCAGTCGGGGAACCCTCGCCGGAATCGGCGAAAGCCGTTTCTGCGCTGCGCGGACCCGCTGCAGCACCACGTCGCGCTTCAGCGCGGGGCCGAGCTCGGGTCCGCGGATCTCGTCTTGGGGTCGGCTGGATTCCTGGGTGCTGGGGGGTGGGGCGGTCATCTGTCGTCCTCCGGCTTTTGGAAAAATTGGGTGATCTGTTGGATCTAGTGCCCCTCCCAATCTCCGTGCGATGCCGTGAGAAGTGAGCGGTCTACCTCCCGACACAAACAGCTCTGTGACAGTTGTGCCAAGAGTCGGAATACCCCAGTGATGTGGTCCACAAACAATCCCAGTGACGTAGCGCACAAAGCCGTTTTGATCCTCCCCCGAGCGGGAAGACGGATCGGCAAGAGGTGACGGATTGAAACACGCAGGTTTTCAACACGAAGCCCTTCTCTACGACGGCCCCACCGAGTACCTCGCCGGGACCGTCCCCTTCATCCAGGCTGGACTCGATTCCGGCCAGCGGATCCTGATCGCCGTCGGCCCGGAGCAGGCCAAGTGGCTGCGGCGCGAGTTGGACGCCGACGCTGCGGCCGTGCGCTTTGTCGACATGCGCAAGGTCGGTCGCAACCCCGCTTCGATCATCCCCCTCTGGCGGGAGTTCGCCGACGGCGAGGGCGGACCGGCTCGCGGGATCGGCGAATCCGTCTGGGCCTCCCGCAGCGACGCCGCGCTCGAAGAGTGCTGCCGTCACGAGTCCCTGATCAACCTCGCCTTCGAGCGCGGCCCCGCCTGGGACCTGCTCTGCCCCTACGACGCGGTCACGATCGGCGACGACATCATGGCGAAGGTCGCCTACTCGCACCCCTGCCTGCAGCGGGAGGGACGGCGTGAGCCGAGCGCCACCTACGAGGCCGATCCCGACTGCTTCGCCGGCGAGCTGCCGCCGCCGGTGGCAGCGCCTGAGACCTTCGCCTTCGACGTGACGGGGCTGGGGGAGGTCCGGCTCCGGGTCGCCGCCGCGGCCGAGCGGGCCGGGATCGGCCCCGGCGGGGTCGCCGACCTCGTCACCGCGACCAGCGAGCTCGCCGCCAACAGCGTCATGCACGGCGGCGGCAGCGGTTCTCTCCGCCTCTGGAGCGACGAGGGCCGGCTGCTGGTCGATGTCGAGGACCGCGGCCGGATCGAAGACCCCCTCGTCGGCCGGGTGCGGCCCGAGATCTCCCAGGTCGGCGGGCGCGGTCTCTGGATGGCGAACGAGCTCTGCGACCTCGTCCAGATCCGCTCTGGGGAGGCGGGAACCACGGTTCGCCTGCACGCGCTGGCGCCGGAGATGGCCTTCGTCTGATCGAGGCGTGGCATCGCCCCGCCGCGGGTAGCTGGCGGGCATGACCGACAACGATCCCCAGACCCAGCTCGTCAAGTACCTGACCGACGTCCACTCGATCGAGGAACAGGCGCGCGTGCAGATGGAGCGCGCCCCAAAGCTCGTCGAGGGCGCTTTCGCCGAGGCCTTCCAGCGCCACCTCGGGGAGACCGAATCCCAGGAGCGGCGCGTGCGCGAGCGGCTCGAGGCCCACGACGCCTCCCCTTCGAAGGTCAAGGACCTGGCGGGCTCCGCCGGGGGCTTCGGGATGGTCCTCTTCGCCCGCTCCCAGCCCGACACCCCGGGCAAGCTGGCGATGCACGCCTTCTCCTACGAGCACATGGAGGTGGCCGCCTACGAGTTGCTGGGGATCGCCGCCCGCGAAGCCGGCGACGAGGCGACCGCGGCGATGGCGGCGGCGATCGCCGACGAGGAGCGCGAGATGGCGGGCCGGATCGCCGCCAGCTGGGACGAAGCGGTCGAGCAGGCGCTGGCGAAGGTCGAACCCGATGACCTCGGCGACACGCTCAACACCTACCTCGCCGACGTCCACGCGCTCGAGGGGCAGTCGAAGAAGCTGCTGGAGAAAAGCCGCGAGCTCGACGTGCCGGAGGCGCTGCGCTCCGCCCTCGACCGCCACCTGCGCGAGACTGAAGGCCACCTGGAGAAGATCGAGCGGCGGCTCGACGACCGCGGCGCCGCCCCCTCGGCGATCAAGGACTCGATGCTCCGCCTCGGCGCCCTCAACTGGGGCGCCTTCTTCGCCGCCCAGCCCGACACCCCGGCCAAGCTCGCCGGCTTCGCCTACGCGGTAGAGAACCTCGAGGTCGCCGCCTACGAGCTGCTGCTCCGCGTCGCCCGCCGCGCCGGCGACGGCGAGACCTTCGCCCTCGCCGAGTCGATCCTCGCCGAGGAGGAGGCGGCGGCCAAATCGGTCGCCGACCAGTGGCCGGTCTCGATGTCGGTCGCTTAAGGGACGCCCTGGCTGCCGGCGGCGGTGGCGCTCGGCAGCGCCCGTTGCGTCGCCGCCAGGTGTAGGTCTTCGACCTGCTGGCCCTGGCGGTCGGCGCGCTCGGCGAGGGCGTGGAAGTCGATCCCGTCCAAGCGCTCGCCGTAGCTCTGCTCGAGCGCGTTCCAGAGCTGCATCTTGCCGCCGATCCCGGAGGCGAGCACCTCCAGCTCGAGCACGCGGCTGAGCGGCGAGTAGCCGCGCAGCTGGCCGTTCAGCTTCAGCCGGCCCAGCCGCTCGCCGACAACCGCAAGCGCGGGTTTGAAGCCCTTGCGGTCGACGCCGAGCCGGTCCATCACCCGGATCAACGTCTCCCGGTCCTCCTCGATCTCGGCGCAGATCCGCGCCAGTGGCTCGCCGAACTCGGGGTCGCCGCGGTTGCTCGACCGCAGGCGGCGGGCCAGCTCGACGCCGAGCGCGGCCCCCGCCAGGTGGTCGTTGAGGTAGATGGCCAGGAGCCGATCCGGGTCCGCGCTCTGGGCCATCGCGGTGGTTATGCCTCCTCGTAGGGGTCTTTGGCGCCGGCCAGCTGCAGCGCGCACTCCTTGGTCTCGCTGAAGTGCCGTTCCTGGATCGGCAGCGCCCACTCGACCAGTTCGGAGACCTGCTCCTCGCCGGCCTGCTCATTGAGCTTTTTCAGCACCGCCCAGTGGCCGACCTCGCCGGCCTCTGCCATCGTCATGAACTCGAACCCGTCGAGCCCGTCGGCGTCGTCGCCGAGGTAGGTGTCCATCATCTCGGAGGCCTCGCCTTTGGTGTCTTTGGCCTTTTCGAGGATCGCCGTCTTCTTGCCGTCGCGCTGCTCGGCTACCTCGGTGCCGCGGCGCGCGGTCTCCTCGGCCTCCTCGCGCATCTGCTGCAGTTTCTGGGCGACGCTGTCGTCGTCGACAAGGCCCTCGACCTTCTCGGTCGCCTTCTGCGCGGCTTCGGCGAGCCCGATCACCTCCGCGAGCTTCTCCTCCAAGGTCGTCAACTCGGCCATCGTCGTCCTCCTCTGGGTGGTTGGCAGGATGCCGTTTCCCTACCCGAGCCAGAGGTGTTCGAAGCGCAGGCCCGAGGGGGCGGGGTGAAGCAGCCCCATCGAGGGGCGGGGGGCGCGGCGGCGCTCGGTCGGGCTGCCGGGGTTGAAGATCTGGAAGCCGTCCTCTTCCTCGAGCAGGGGCAGGTGGCTGTGGCCGAAGACGACCGCGTCGGCGCCGAGGAAGCGGCCGCGCATGCGGGGAAGGCGCCCCTTGCTCGGGCCGGCGTCGTGGATCACGGCGACCGTGCGGCCCCCGACCTCGACCTCGATCGACTCGGGAAGCCGGTCCCACAGCTCCGGCTCGTCGACGTTGCCGCGGACGGCATGCACCACGGGGCAGAGCGCTTCGAGCTCGTCCAGCACGGAGGCTGCGAAGAAGTCGCCGGCGTGGATCACGGCCTCGGCGGCGAGGAGCTGCTCGTAGCAAGCGTCCGGCAGCCGCCGTTTCCCCTTCGGCATATGCGTGTCGGAGATGACCGCGATCACGCTTTCATCCTCCCCGACTTCGCGAGAATGGGGGAGTGCTGGAGCGCTACTTGATGTTCTTCGGGGACTCGCACACGGCCGGGTCGAGCGATCCGGCGGCGCTGGGGTGGGTCGGCCGCGCGGCGGCCGCCGCTTTGGAGGAGGGGATTCCACTCACCCCCTACAACCTCGGCGTCGGCGGCGAGACCTCGGTCGAGGTCGCGGCACGCTGGCGCGCGGAGGCGCTGCCGCGGCTGCCGGCGGAGGGGGAGGGAGACCCGCGGGCGGTCTTCGCCTTCGGTGTCAACGACCTGACGCTGTGCAACGGCGCCCCCCGCTGCTCTCACGAGGAGTCCCTCGGGGCGCTGGAGGGCGTCCTCGACGGCGCAGACGAACTCGGGATGCGCAGCTTCGTCGTCGGGCCGGCGGCGATCGACGACGAAGCCGAGAACGAGCGGATCGCCGACCTGTCCCGCGCATTCGAGGAGCTCTGCGCCCGCCGCGAGGTCCCGTTCGTCCCCCTGGTCGAGAACCTGCGGAGCTCCGAGCCGTGGCGGCGCGAGCTGGCCGCGGGCGACGGCGCCCACCCCGGCGCCCGCGGCTACGAGGAGATGGCGCGCCTGGTGCTGGCCGCCGGCTGGATCGACTGGCTCAGGTCCTAGCGCGCGGGCGGT
>DATMBY010000223.1:0-4014 GCA_035558995.1 Solirubrobacterales bacterium | reverse complement strand
TGGTCGAGCGCGCGGTCTTCGAAACCGATCGGCAGCTGATCGAGGGCGATCTGACTCTGCCTCCGGCCGGCTACCAGAGCCGCTTCTCGGACTCGCTGAACCGCGGCGAGTTCGAATTCGTGCCGCTGACCAACGCGCAGGTCACCACTCTGGCCGACGGCAAAGTCGCCCAGGTGCCGTTCCTCGTCCTCTCCAAGCGCCAGATCCGGCTCGCCTACCCGGTCGAGCAGTAGGCGCTGCGTCAGTTCCGCCGCGCCCGCCCGCGGCTCGCGTAGGAGCCGAGGTCGACGAGGAAGGCGAGGATGACGATGAACCACTCGAAGCCGGCGACCTCGTTGGTGCTGGTCGACCACATCACCGCGTAGGCGAGCGTCGTCCACGGCAGCAGGAAGAACCCGAGCAGGGGGACGAACCAGCTGTCAAAGGCGCGGCTGAGCAGATCGGAGAAGAGGAAGATCGCGAACAGCGCCAGCCGCGGCGAGAGGAAAGCGAGCAAGACGACCAGGCAGCCCATGCCCAGACGCTACCTTCTACATAGGAGGACAAAGCGATGAACAGACTCGGAAAGCTGATGACGATGATGCACCCGGAGAAGACGAAGATGGTCAGCCGGGAGGAAGCGCTGCCCGGACGCAGCGAGCGCGCCTTCGACGTGCCCGCCACCCATGCCGTGCTCGGCACCCCGCTGGAGCCGCCGTTCCCGGACGGGATCGAGGTCGCCTACTTCGCGCTTGGCTGCTTCTGGGGCGCGGAGCGGCTGTTCTGGGAGCTCGACGGCGTCTACACGACGGCGGTCGGATACCAGAACGGGACGACCCCCAACCCGACCTACGAGGAGGTCTGCTCGGCGAAGACGGGGCACTCCGAGGCGGTGATGGTCGCCTTCGACCCGCGCGTGGTCTCCTACGGCGACCTGCTGAAGGTCTTCTTCGAGGAGCACGACCCGACCCAGGGGATGCGCCAGGGCAACGATGTCGGCACCCAGTATCGCTCGGGGATCTACTTCGTCAACGACGCCCAGAAGGCGACGGCGGAGATGGCCCGCGAGGCCTACGGGCGGTCGCTGCGCGAGGCCGGGCGCGAGGAGATCACTACCGAGATCGAGCCCGCCGGGCCCTTCTACTACGCAGAGGACTACCACCAGCAGTACCTGCACAAGGTGCCGAACGGCTACTGCGGTCTGAAAGGGACCGGAGTCGCCTGCAGCATCCCGGCGCCGGCGGCGTAGCCGCGTTCTGACGGCGTCGCCCACCGCAGCGGTGGACGGGGGGCGCGCCGAATAGCATCCCGGCCTCTGTGGCCCCCTCCTTCGGCTCCTACATCGGCGGCAGCCTCGCCCTGATCGGGATCGTCGCCGCGCTCGCCCTCGGCGGCTTCTGGCTGCGACGCTGGATCGTGCCGGAATTCACCGGCGCCCTGGCCCGCCTCGCCGAGGCGACCCTGGCGGTGGCGATGCTGGTCGTCTGCCTGGAGATCCTCGGCTCGCTGAGCGCGCTCTACTTCGGCTGGATCGTCCTCCTCTGCATCGGCGTCGGCCTCGGCGCCACGGCGCTCGGGCGGGCGAAGGCCGGCGGGCGCGGTCGCGAGGTGGCGGCGCCGCGGGTCGAGACGATCGCCCTGCTGATCGCCCTCGGAGTCGCCTCCTGGACCGTCGCCGAGTGGACCTTCCCGACCCAGTCGAGCCTCGACTTCGGCATGTTCGGCGGCGACACCACCTGGTACCACATGCCCTTCTCGGCGTTCATCGCCCAGGAACACTCGACTGTCCACCTCCACTACACCGACCCGCTGCGGCTGGCGGCCTGGTTCTACCCCGCCAGCACCGAGCTGATCAACGCCTCGACGATCGTCCTCTTCAAGAGCGACTGGCTGGCGCCGCTGCAGAACATGATCTGGCTGCCGATTGGGCTGCTGGCGGCCTGGTGCATGGGGCGCCCCTACAAGGTCGGGCCGGCGACGCTGGTCGCGGCGGCGATCGTCCTCGACGCGGGGGTGATGATCGAAACCCAGCCTGGGGAGGCGCGCAACGACATCATGGGGCTGGCGTTCCTGCTCGCCTTCGCCGCCTTCCTGATCAACGGGCACCAGCGGCGGGCGCCGGTGGCGGGGGCGGTCCAGGACGCGCCGGAGCGGGACGCGCCGCTGCTCGACAAAGGGCCGCTGATCATGGCCGGGATCGCGGCGGGTCTGGCCGCCTCGGTGAAGACGACCTTCCTCGTGCCGGTGGTGGCGATCACGATCGGCGTCATCGTCTTCAGCGGTCGCGGCCGGCGCTGGACCACCACCTGGGTGATGGGGCTGCCGATGCTGATCGTCGGCGGCTACTGGTACCTGCGGGCGGCGATCAAGACCGGCGGCAACCCGATCCCGATCACCAAGTTCGGGCCGCTCAACCTGCCCAAGCCCGACCAGATGCCGCTCGACCCGCGGCCGCGCTTCTCGGTCTCCCACTACCTCACCGACCCGACCATCTACCGGCGCTGGTTCTTCCCAGAGCTCGACAACGCGCTCGGGCCGCTCTGGCCGCTGATCCTGATCCTCGCCGTCAGCGCCGCCGTCTACATCGCCTGGCGCTCGCGCAACCGGATCCTCCGGGTGCTCGCGGTCGCCTCGCTGCTGACCGCGGTCGTCTACGTCTTCACGCCGCTGACCGCGGCCGGGCAGGAGGGCTCGCCGACCGGGTTCTTCACCAACACGCGCTACCTGATCCCGGGGCTGGTCCTGGCGATGGCGATGCTGCCGCTGGCGCGCCCGATCCGGGCGCCCGACCGACGCGCCTGGCAGACGCTGCTCTTCCTCACCGCGGTCTTCGCGGTCACGGTGCTGACGACGCCGCGCTGGTTCACCTCCTACATCGTCGGCACGGTCTTCCTCACCCTCTGCCTGGTCTGGGCGCCGGCGGCGCTCTCGCTGGCGCGCACGCGGTGGAGCGTCAGCCGGGCCGCGGTCGCGGGCGGGGCGGTGGCGCTGCTGCTGCTCGCCGTGGTGCTGGGGCGCGCGCAGGAGGTCCAGTACGCCGACCAGCACTACGTCAACCCGGACCCGTTCCTCGGCGAAGGGGGGCCGAAGGACGCCTACGTCTATACGCAGAAGCTGCACGACCAGAGGATCGGGATCATCGGCTCCAGCCAGATCATCTTCGGCCAGTACGGCTTCTACGGCAACGACGCCACCAACCACGTCGAATACATCGGCGTCCACGGCCCGCACGGGTCGAACCGCCTGCCGACCACCTGCGAGCGCCTGCGCAGCCTCGTCAACGAAGGCGAATACGACTACTTGGTGTTGAGCCAGTACACCCAGGACACCGGTCCCTATAACTCCGGCGTCCCCAACCCGTACCAGTTCCCCGTCTTCGCCTGGGTCAAGAACGACCCCGCGGTGAAGCTGGTCGTCAAGGACTTCAAAGCCTCGCCCCAGCCCGACTACGTCTTCAAGGTCGACGGCAAGCTCGACCCGAAGGGTTGCAAGCCGGAAAAGCGCCCGGAAGTCGTCGGCGAAGAACCGATCGAGTAGGCACAAGGCGCGAAAGTCAACCTGTGGTTGACCAAGTCGCCTCGCTACGAGCGCGACGCCGCGAGCGCGTGCTCGCGGATCAGCTCCGCGGAGCGCTGCGGCTGCTCCCACCAGAACATGTGGCCGACGTCTTGGAGCCGCTCGAAGCGGGCGCCCGGCATCAGCGAGGCGATCTGCTCGCCGTTGGGGAAGGGAAGGACGCCGTCGTCGGTGCCGTGGACGATCAGCGTTGGCGTCGAGATCTCGCCGAGCCGGCCGCTGGTGTCGTGCCCGAAGATGGCCTGTGCCTGCAGTTCGATCGTCGCCTTCCTCGCCGGCACCGAGATCGCCATCTCGTGGAAGGCGGCGTAGGCGTCCTCGTCGGCGCGGAAGGCGGGGGAGAGGTTGACTTCGTAGCTGGCCCGGATCGCCTTGTCGCGGTCGCCGGACATCATCCCGGCCGCCAGCTTTTCCACGTTCTCCTGCGGCATCAGCTGCGAGCCGGGGCCGCCGCAATAG
>DATMBY010000222.1:0-23122 GCA_035558995.1 Solirubrobacterales bacterium | reverse complement strand
GACCGGCAACTCTCGGTGGCGGGCGCCCATCACCACTTCGCCGAGGCTGGCAGTCAGTTCGAGCTCGTCGGGCAGCTCTGGGTCGGCGACCAGCGAGTGGTAGCGGCCGGCGACGAGCGGGCTCGGCAGACCCGCATAGATCGTCCTGCCGTCGTGCTCGACCTCGCCCTCCTTGCCGTGCACGGGCTCACCCTGGATGGTGCGGCCGCCGAAGGCCTCGACCAGCGCCTGGTGGCCGAGGCAGACGCCGAGGACCGGCGTCCCGGCTTCGCCGAAGGCCTTGATCGCCTCGCCAGAGATCCCCGCCTCGGCCGGAGTGCAGGGCCCGGGCGAGACGACGAGGCGGTCGGGCGCGCGCTCCAGCAGCTCGGCGACGGTCGCCTTGTCGTTGCGGACGACTTCGACCTCGGCCCCGAGCTCCCCCAGGTACTGGACGAGGTTGTAGGTGAAGGAGTCGTAGTTGTCGATCACGAGCACGCGCATGTCGCTGGGTACAGCCTAGGCCCAGTCGGGCTGTTCGCAGGCGACCTCGACGGCGCGGAAGACCGCGCGCGCCTTGTTCACCGACTCGGTGTACTCGTAGGCGGGCTGGGCGTCGGCGACCGTGCCGCCGCCGGCCTGGACGTGCAGCTGTCCGTCCTTGCAGACGACGGTGCGGATGTGGATCGCGGTGTCGAGGTCGCCGTTCCAGGAGAGATAGCCGACGGCGCCGCCGTAACCCCCGCGCTTGACCTGCTCGAGCTCGTCGATGATCTGCATCGCCCGCACCTTCGGGGCGCCGGAGAGGGTGCCGGCGGGCAGGGCCGAGCGCAGCACATCCATCGCACTGACCCCCTCTTTGAGCTTGCCGGAGACCTGGCTGACGATGTGGAGGACGTGGGAGTAGGTCTCGATCTCCAATTCCTCGTCGACCTTGACGCTGCCGTACTCGCAGACGCGGCCGAGGTCGTTGCGGCCGAGGTCCACCAGCATCACGTGCTCGGCCCGCTCCTTCGGATCCCGTTTCAGCCGCTCGGCGAGCTGACGATCCTCCTCCTCGCTCTTGCCGCGCGGGTAGGTGCCGGCGATCGGGCGCGTCTTGACCTGCCGCCCGGTCACCTTGACCAGCGGCTCTGGCGAGGCGCCGGCGATCTGAAAGTCGCCGAACTCGAGGAAGTACATATACGGGGAGGGGTTGACCGCGCGGAGGCCGCGGTAGACCGAGAAGGGCTCGACCGGCGCCGGCGCCGAGAAGCGCTGCGAGGGGACGACCTGGAAGGCGTCGCCGGCGTGCACATACTCGACGATCCGCGAGACCGCCGTTTCGAACTGTTCCTGGCTCATGTTCGACTCGAACACCGGGGCCTCGACGACCGAGGGCGCAGCCGGGACCGGCACCGCCCCCCGCAGCCGCTCGCGCATCTCGGCGATTGTCGCGGCCGCCCGCTCGTAGGCCGCCTCGACGCCGCCGTCCTCCTCGACGAAGGCGCAGGCGAGGATCGTCAGCTCGTGCCGCAGGTGGTCGAAGATCAGCATCGCGTCGGTCACCATCAGCGCCATGTCCGGCAGCCCGAGCGGGTCCGGATTCGGCTCGCCCAGCGGCTCCACGGTCCGCACCAGGTCGTAGGCGAAGAAGCCGACGGCGCCGCCGGCGAAGGGCGGCAGCCCGGGGACCGGGGCCGGCCGGTACTCGCTCAGCCGCTCCGCCACCGCCGCGTAGGGGTCCGGTGCGGACTCTGACTTCGCCGGCGCGGCGCCGGGGTTCGTCTCCTCCCCGCTCCACTCCGAGAGGACGCCGTCGCTCCAGCGCAGCAGCGCCCGCGGGCGCAGGCCGACGAAGGAGTAGCGGCCGACCTGCCCCTGCTCGGCCGACTCGAGCAGGAAGCAGGGCGCCCCCTCCGGCTCGCCCGCGCGCAGCTTGAGGAAGGCGGAGACAGGCGTCTCGCAGTCGTCGACGAGGCGGGCGCGCACCGGCACCACGTTGCCTTCGCGCGCCAGCTCCCGCGCCTCCTCGAGGCCCGGCTCGAGATGCAGTTCGAAATCAGCCGCTACGTGCATTCAGCACTTCCATCACCTTCGCCTGTGAGACCCCGCGGGAGGCCAGGAGCACGCTCAGGTGGTAGAGCAGGTCGGCGGCCTCTTCGGCCACCCGCTCGTCGCTCTCTTCGCGCCCGGCGCGGACCACCTCCTCCGCCTCCTCCTCGACCTTCTCGCCGATCAGGGCGCGGTCGTCGAGCAGCTTCACGGTGTAGCTGCCGTCGGGACGCTGGAGGGCGCGGTGGCGGATCGTCCGCTCCAGCGCCGGCAGCGCTTCGAAGGTGACCGGGAAGGGCTCGCCGTCGGCCGGCGGCGCGTCCCTGCGCGGCGAAGCCGAGCCCAGCACCTCGCGGTAGAAGCAGCTGCGCTCGCCGGTGTGGCAGGCCGGCCCTGCCGGGTCGACCAGCGCCACCAGCGAGTCGCCGTCGCAGTCGTAGCGGAGCTGGCGCAGGTGCATCAGGTTGCCGGACGTTTCCCCCTTCTTCCAGAGCTCGTCGCGGGAGCGGCTGTGGAAGTGCAGGTCGCCGGTCTCCAGCGTCATCTCCAGCGACTGGGCGCTCATGTAGGCGAGCATCAGCACCTCGCCGGAGGCGAAGTCCTGGACGACGCACGGGACCAGCCCCTGCTGGTCGAACTCGATTTCGGGAAACATCCGGGGCAATCGTAAACGCCGCGTCGCTACTCGATGCCGAGGCGGTCGAGCAGGTCTTCGTCGCGGCGCCAGTTGCGGCGGACGCGGACGGTGAGGTCGAGGTGGACCTGCGAGCCGAGCTCGCGCTCCAGGGAGCGGCGGGCGGCGGGGCCGATCTCGCCGATCTTCTTGCCGCCGCGACCGATCAGGATGCCCTTCTGGGACTCGGTCTCCACCCAGATCTCGGCGACGACGGTGACGAGTTCGTCCTCTCGCGGCTCCACCTCCAGGACTTTGACCTCGACCGAATGCGGGACCTCCTGCCGGGTCCGGTTCAGCACCTGCTCGCGGATCAGCTCGGCCAGCAGCAGCTCGCTCGACTGGTCGCTGCTGTCCTCGGGCGGGTACATGTACGGCCCCGCGGGGATCAGCTCTCCAAGGCGCTCGAGCAGCGGTTGGACGCCCTCCCCCGTCTTGGCGCTGATCGGGAAGACCTCGTCCACGCCCTCCATCTCGCCGATCTGGGACAGCACCGGGACCAGCTCGTTGGGGCCGAGCCGGTCGGCCTTGTTGACGGCGCAGATCACCGGCAGCTCGGCGCCGGCGCCGAGCAGCGCCCGGACGATGAAGCGATCCCCCGGCCCCACCCCCTCCTCGCCGTTGACGACGAAGAGGACGACGTCGGATTCGGCAAGTTCGCGTTCGACCCGCCCCTGCATCCGTTCGGTGAGGACGTCGCGCGGACGCTGCACCCCCGGCAGGTCGACCAGCACCAGCTGCCGTTCGGCGTCGGGGTCGGTGGCGACGCCCCGGATCGCGCGGCGGGTCGTCTGCGGGCGACTGGAGACGATCGCGACGTGGGAGCCGACGATCGCGTTGACCAGGGTCGACTTGCCGACGTTGGGGCGGCCGGCGAGGCCGACGAAGCCGGAGCGGGTCATCGCAGGCCGGCGAGCACCCTGGCCTGTAGAGCCAGCATCTCGCCGTCGTCTGACTCGTGGTCGTGGCCGCAGAGGTGGAGGACGCCGTGGACTGCGGCCTCGGTCACGTCTGAGCAGTGCTCGGGGCAGATCGCGACGTCGCCGAGCTCCCGCGGGCCGGCGACCGGGTCGAGTTCGTCGATCGGGAAGGCGAGGACGTCGGTCGGCGCGTCCCTGCCGCGATGCTCGCGGTTCAGCGCGCGGATCCGCTCGGCGTCGACGATCTCGACCGCGAGGTGACCTTCCTGGACGCCGGCTGCCCGCAAGGCTGCGGCGACGGCGTCGCGCAGCTCCGGTGGAACGTCGGCGAGGTCGGCGCTCACGAACGCGGGGTCGGCCCGTGTTCGGCGCGGGCGCCCTGCTCGCGGGTGCCGTGCTCGTCGTAGGCGGCGACGATCCGCTGCACCAGCTTGTGGCGGACGACGTCCTCGCCGCCGAAGCGGACGAAGGAGATGTCCTGGACGTCGCTGAGGATGTCGCTGACGGCGATCAGGCCCGAGCGCTGGTCGGTCGGCAGGTCGATCTGGGTGATGTCGCCGGTCACTACCATCCGCGAGTTGAAGCCGAGCCGGGTGAGGAACATCTTCATCTGCTCCGGGCTCGTGTTCTGGGCCTCGTCAAGAATTACAAAAGAATCATTAAGCGTTCTTCCCCTCATGAATGCCAGCGGCGCCACCTCGATCACGTTGCGCTCGAAGTAGCCGTTGACGCGGTCGGGGTCGAGCATGTCGAAGAGGGCGTCGAAGAGCGGCCGCAGGTAGGGGTCGACCTTGGCCTGGATGTCGCCGGGGAGGAAGCCGAGGCGCTCGCCGGCCTCGACCGCGGGCCGGGTGAGGATGATCCGCTGCACCTTGCGTTCGGTCAGCGCCGCCGCGGCCATCGCCACGGCGAGAAAGGTCTTGCCGGTGCCGGCGGGGCCGATCCCGAAGGTGATCGTGTGGCGGCGGATCGAGTCGACGTAGCGCTTCTGGTTCAGCGTCTTCGGCGCGACTCGGGTGTTGCGGTGGCGCCAGACGACGTCCTCGAGGATCTCCGCCGGGCTCTCGTCGGCGTCCAGCGCCCCGGTCACCGCTTCGATAGTTCCGGGGGCGACGTCGTGCCCCTGCTCGATCAGCTCGACCATCTCGTCGACCACGACCGCGGCGGCGGCGACGTCGTCGGGCTCACCCTCCAGCGTCAGAACGTTGCCGCGCAGGTGCAGGTCGGCCTCGAGTTTCCCCCGCAGGGCGCGGAGCACGCTGTCCTCCGAGCCGGCCAGCTCGGCCGCGACGTTATTGTCGAGGGTCAGTTGCCGGCGGGCCAAAGCTCAGGCACCCAGCTTCTCTCGCACCGCGGCGCTGACCCGCTTGCCGTCGGCGCGGCCGCCGAGCTTCGGCATCAGCGCCGACATCACCTGGCCCACCTGCCGCTGCTCGCCGGCGCCGGTCTCGGCGATCGCCGCCTCGACCAGCTCGCCCAGCTCCTCGTCGGATAGCTGCTGCGGCAGGTAGGCCTCGATCAGCTCCGCCTCGAAGCGCTCGGCGCTCGCCTGCTCGGCGCGCCCGGCCTTCTCGTAGGCCTCGGCCGCCTCGACCCGCTTCTTGCGCTCGCGCTGCAGGACCGCGACCTCGTCACCCTTGCCCAGCTTTGCGTCCTGCTGCAGCACGTCGACGATCATCCGCAGGGCGCCCGCGCGCTCGCGGTCGCGCGCCTTCATCGCCGACCTGACGTCGTCCTGGACCTGTTCGAGAACCGCCATTGGGCTTAAGGGTAAACGGCGGCGTCGGGAGTGACGGCCAAGCCCTTGGAGACGAGGTCGCGAATATCGGTGCTGACAAGTTGCCAGCCGTACCGCCTGGCTGCTGCGACGTAGGCGGCGTCATAAGCGGTGAGCTCGTGCTCGGCCACGAGATGAAGGGTCGCTTCCAGCAGCTCGGGCTCGAGCGTGACGATGCGTTCTCTGCATCGCCGCCTGAGGATGTCAGACACGGTGCGCGCAACCTCGGGCTGGCGTTCCCTCGCTCCGATCACGTTCGCGACCTCGTAGAGAGTGAGGTCGATCGCTGCCAGCGGCTGCGGCGGCTTCCGAATAAGGGCTTGGGCGACCTGATGCCAGCGGTTGGCCGGAGCCGCTGAATCGATCCAAACGCCGGCGTCGAGTAACAGCATCAGTGGGATTCGCGATCTTCTCTCACCAGTTGAGCGGCATCGACGCCTCCGAGATCGAGACTCAGGGAGTCGAGCAGGCGCGCAATCTCCTCATCCTCCTGACTCTCACTCGAGGCCAGCTCGCGCTCCGCCAGACGCTGCAGCAGGCCGCTGCGAGTCTCGCGACCTTCTTTCGCGCGGCTGTCGAGACGCTCCAGCAGATCGTCGGGAATGGAGATCATCACCTTGGCCACAGAGGGAGTATATACGGTATTGCTCGGCGCTAAAGCGGGCATGGGACGAAGCCTGCCGGGTGGTTTCGCACATGTGGCGCGCAGAATGTGCCAATTCTGCGCCAACTTCAGCGCGAAACTTAGATTTCGACCTGCTCGACCTCTCCCAGGGGCATCTGCAGGAAGCGGGTGCCGATCGCGTGGAAGGCGTCGCAGTCGCCGGTGCAGAGGAACTCGTAGCTGCCCTCGCCGCGCGCCTCGCGGGCCAGGCCGGATCCCTCCAGCGTCCGCTGCACCGCCGCGGCGACGGCGTGGCCGCCGCTGACCAGGCGCACGTCGCGGCCGAGGATCCGCTGCAGCATCGGCGCCACCAGGGGGTAGTGGGTGCAGCCGAGGATCAGCGTGTCGACCTCGGCCTCGATCAGGGGCCGGCAGTAGGTGCGGGCCATCGCCATCGTGTCCTCGTCGAACAGCGCTCCGTCCTGGATGAACGAGGCGAGGTCGGGGGCCTCGACCTCGATCATGTCGAGGCCGCGCCCGATCGCTTCCAGCGCTCGCCGGTAGGCACCGCTGGCGACGGTGTTCGGCGTCGCCAGCACCCCCACCCGCGCGTTGACGGTGATCGCCGCCGCGATCTCGGCCTGCGGCTCGACCACCGGCACCACCTCCACCCCGCGCTCGGCGGCGACCTCGCGGGCGACGTCCTGGCCGACCGAGGTCGCCGTGTTGCAGGCGATCACCAGGAGCTTGGCGCCGCGGTCGAGCAGCATCCCGGAGATCCGCGCGATCCGCCGCCGCAGCTCCTCGGGATCCTTGTCGCCGTAGGGGAACAGCGCCGTGTCCCCGAGGTAGAGGAAGTCCTCCTGGGGCAGCGAGACGAGGCACTCGTGCAGCACGGTCAGCCCCCCCACCCCGGAATCGAACATGCCGACCGGCTGGGCCGGGCTCAGCTGTGGAGCCGCACCGGACAGGGCGTCAGGGCTTGACGGTCATGAAGAAGATCGTCACGACGACGATCAACCCGGCGATCGGCCCGACGGTGCCGAGCCGCCGCGAGACTTCTTCGAACTCGGCGCTGAGACTGTCTCCGCTCTTCAGGTCGCGTTCGGCCAGCTCCCTGGCCTTCGCCTCCTGGGGGCGGAAGAAAGCGTGCTGGAGCCCGAAGAGGGCAATGATCGCGACGAAGCCGACGGTGATGAAGGGTTCGCTGCTCTCCCAGGGGCCTTCGGCCAGCAGGTAGATGCCGGCGAGCAGGATCACGACCATCCCCGGGGTGATCAAGTAGCGGTCGATCTTCTCGATCCCCTGGATCAGGCCCGGCGCCGCCCGCGGGTATTTCGGCAGCACCGAGAAGAGGAAGCCGTACCCGAAGGTCGGCCCGAAGGTCAGGACCACGGCGAGGATGTGGATGAACAGACCCACGCTGTAGTCGGTGATGTTCGCGAGGACCATCGGCCGCAACCCTATCTCTCAGCTGCGACGGAGCAGCAGCGCGGCCCAGTCGCCCTCCCGGCGGCGCTCGATCTCCCGCAGACCGGGGGCGGCGAAGGCCGCCGCCACCTCGTCGAGCTCGTGCGGCAGGATCCCCGAGCAGACGAGGGTCTCCGGGGCCGCCTCGATCTGCGCCGCGACCGCCTTCAGGATCGGCGCCGTCATGTTGGCGACCACGGTCGGCCCCAGCTCGGGCAGCCGCTCGCGCAGGTTCATCCGCTCCAGGCGCAGCTCGACCCCGTTGGCCTCGGCGTTGGCAGCGGCGGCCTCGATCGCCGCCGGCTCGTGGTCGTAGGCGCGGACCGGCCCCCAGCCGAGCTTCGCCGCGGCGATCGCGAGGACGCCGGAGCCGGAGCCGAGATCGACCAGTGGGCCGCCGGGCTCCAGCTCGCAGAGGAGCTCGAGGCAGAGCCGGGTGGTCGGGTGGGCGCCGGTGCCGAAGGCCTGGCCGGGATCGACGACGACGTCGACCGCCCCCTCACGGGCCGGCTCCCACGAAGGCCGCAGCCAGAGCCGCCCGGCGACCAGCAGCGGCTTGTGGAAGTCGCGCCAGCGGTCGGCCCAGTCGTCGGGGATCTCCGTCGAGGTGACCTCGACCCGCCCGCCGGCGACCCCGGCGTCGAGGTCGCCCAGCTCCGGCAGCTCCCCCTCGCCGCCGTAGATCGCGTACTCGACGTAGCCGGGACCGCGCTCCTCCTCGACCCCGTTGGGGGCGAGAACGGTCAGCTCGGCGAGCACGAGGTCCGCCTGCTCCGGCGCGCAGCGGACCGCGAGCCGGATCAACCGAAGGCCCGGCGGACGCGGGAGAAGAGCCCGCCGCCGTGCCGCGGGGCGAGGTTGTCGTCCTCGAGGCTCTCGTCCAGGCGCTCGGCGATTTCGCGCTGCTCGGCGCTCAGGTTGGTCGGGACGAAGACGTCGAGGATCACCCGCTGGCTGCCGCGGCGGCGGCCGTTGAGGCGGGGCAGGCCGAGGCCGCGGAGAACCTTTTCGGTCCCCGGCTGGGTGCCGGGATCGACCTCGATCTCCTCCTCCCCCTCCAGCGTCGGCACCGTCACCATCGTTCCCAGCATCGCCTCGGTCGCCGGGATCGAGACCGTGCTGATCAGGTCGTGGCCGTCGCGCTCGAAGCGCTCGTCCTCGGCGACGCGGACCTCGACGTAGAGGTCGCCGGGGGGCGCGCCCGGCTCGCCGGCGTGGCCGGCGCCGGTGATCCGCATCCGCTGGCCGTCTTCGATTCCAGCCGGGACCTCGATCGCGCTGGTCCGGCCCTGCCGGGTGCGGCCGCTGCCGCCGCAGGTCTCGCAGGGCTGCTGCGGGATCTTGCCGGCGCCGCCACATGCGTCGCAGGCGGTGGCCCGGACCATCTGCCCGAACGGCGTCCGCGCCACCTGCCGCAGCTCGCCGGCGCCGCCGCAGCGCTCGCAGGTGGTGATCGGCGTCCCCGGCTCGGCGCCGTTGCCGTGGCAGTGCTCGCAGGGGGCGACGGCGTCGTAGGTGATCTCGCGCCGCACGCCGGTCGCCACCTCGGCCAGCTCGACCTCGACCGCGACGGCGATGTCGCCGCCGCCGGCGGGCCCGCGGCGGCCGCCGAAGCCGAACCCGCCGCCGCCGCCGAAGAAGGCCTGGAGGATGTCGTCGATCGAGCCGAAGCCGGCGCCGGGGTCGAAGCCGCCGGAGCGCAGGCCCTCGTGGCCGTAGGCGTCGTAGGTGCGGCGCCGCTCGGCGTCGGAGAGGACCTCGTAGGCCTCGGCCGCCTCCTTGAAGCGGTCCTCCGCGTCGGGCGCCTGGTTGACGTCGGGATGCAGCTCCCGCGCCAGCCGCCGGAACGATTTCTTGATCTCCGTCTCGCTCGCCTCCCGGCTGACGCCGAGGACCTCGTAGTAGTCGCGGGGCATCGGCTAATCCGAGTAGACGGTCTCGAAGTAACGGGAAAGTTCGCGGGCGGCGAGGCGGACCGAGGCGATCGCGGTCGCGTAGTCCATCCGCAGCGGCCCGACGACCCCGACGGCGCCGAGGTTGCGGTGGCCGAGGCCGTAGTTGGCGCCGATCACGCTGACCGAGCGCAGCTCCGGCTGCGGGTTCTCGGCGCCGATCCAGAAGAAGACCGAGCGCTCCTCGAGCGTCGAGCGCAGCATCCGCAGGACGTCGGCGCGCCGCTCCAGCGCCGTCATCAGCTCGTCGGCCCGCGGCAGGTCGGGCAGGTGGGCGTCGGAAAGCAGGCGTGAGGTCCCCTCCAGGTAGAGCTCGCCGCCTTCCTCGGCGACGAGGTCGGTGAAGGTGCGGCCGAGGGTGGCGACGAAGTCGGCCTCGACCCCGCTCAGCTCCGGGTCGGCGAGCCGCGAGGCGATCATCCGCGCCCCGACGCCGAGGCCGGAGAGGCGCTCGTTGAGGTAGCTGGAGGCCCACTCGACGAGGCCGCCGTCGACCGGCCTCTCGAAGGTGTAGACGCGGCGGGTGACGTCGCCGGTCGAGGCGATCGCGATCACGACCACCTTGTTCGGCTGCAGGCGCAGGACCTCGACCCGGTGGATCGTCGCCGTCAGGCTCGCCTGCGGAGCCGTCGCCATCGCCACCAGGTCGGTGACCCTGGCCAGCGCCGTCGTCGTCTCCCGCATCGCCTCGTCGACCTCGCGGCGCAGCCGCGACAGCTCCAGCTCAACGTTCGCCACCGGCGGCATCGGAGCCGATCGCACCATCAGGTCGACGTAGCGACGGTAGCCCGTGTCGGTGGGGACGCGGCCGGCGGAGGTGTGCGGGTGCGTCAGGTACCCCGCGGCCTCCAGCGCCGCCAGCTCGGCGCGCACGGTCGACGGCCCCCACTCCACCTCCGGTCGCTCGGCCACCTCCTTCGAAGGCACCGGCCGCGCAGAACCCTGGTGGGCCTCGACCACCAACCTAAGAATCAACTCCTGCCGCTCCGAAAGCATGCCCACCATTCTAGGAACCACCAAAACCGCCCCACGGGAGGGGGCCGGGCGTCCCTCTGAACGTTTTGCGGAACTTTGCCGCTACGGCAGCACGGACCGACCGGCGAGGCATCTCAAAGGATCCGAGTGAAGAGGGATGCCCGGCCCCCTCCCCCGACCGCCTAAAGCTCGAGTTCCGCCTCGGCGTTCTTGATCAGCGTCGTCTTGCCCTGCGCGGCGACCGTGTCGACCACGACCCGGTTCCCGTCGGCCGACTTGACCGTGCCGGTGACGACGATCTCCTGCTCGGGCACGCCCATCCCCCGCATCTGCACCGAAAGCCGCTTCAGCGCCCGCGGGTTGCCGTCGGCGAGGGCGGCGTTGGCTTTCGCCACCAGCCCCATCGAGTAGAGGCCGTGGAGGATGTTGCGCGGCAGCCCGACGGCCTTCGCGAACTCCTCGTCGATGTGGATCGGGTTGAAGTCTCCCGAGGCTCCGGCGTAGCGGTGCGGCAGGTATTTGTCCGGGGTGACGCGCAGCTCCGGGATCTGGTCGCCTGCGTTCAAAGTCATCTCATACCCCCCTGACGATCAGCGTCCAGGTTCCCCGGGCGACCTGGGCCCCGTCCTGGTTGACGCTGTTGGTCTCGAACACGTAGAAGCCCTTGCCGTCCTTCTCCTCGATCGAGAGGCACTTGGTGGCGGTCGTGATCTCGTCGCCCGAGCAGGCGGGCTCGTCCCACTCGAAGGCCTGGCCGCCGTGGACCATCGCCGCGAAGTTGAGCTCCACCTCGGGATCGAGGATCGCCGGCGCCACGGCCGGGCTGCTGTAGACGACGGCGAACATCGGCGGCGCGACGACGTCGCGGAAGCCGGCGGCCCGGGCCGCCTCGACGTCGAAGTGGACCGGGTTGTCGATCCCCAGCGCGTTCGCGTACTCCTTGATCTTCTCCGGCCCCACCTGGTAGGTGGTGCCGGGCCATTCCTTTCCAACTGCATCAGTCTTGAGCGGCATGGCCGGGCACTCTAACTGGCCGTCTGGCCAGCGGGCTACTCGTCGATCTCCAGCACCGCCAGGAAGGCCTCCTGCGGCACTTCGACCCGACCGACCGACTTCATCCTCTTCTTCCCCGCTTTCTGCTTCTTCAGCAGCTTGTTCTTGCGGGTCACGTCGCCGCCGTAGAGCTTCGCGGTGACGTCCTTGCGCAGGGCCTTGACCGTCTCGCGGGCGAGGATGTTGGAGCCGACCGCGGCCTGGACCGGGACGTCGAAGAGCTGGCGCGGAATCGTCTTCCGCAGACGGCCGACCAGCCGCTTGCCCTGGTCGTAGGCGAAGTCCCGGAAGACGATGATCGAGAGCGCGTCGACGCGGTCGCCGGCAAGGAGGATGTCGACTTTGACCAGGTCGGAGGCGCGGTTGCCGATCGGCTCGTAGTCGAGCGAGGCGTAGCCGCGGGTGGAGCTCTTCAACAAGTCGAAGAAGTCGAGGACGATTTCGGCCAGCGGCAGGTCGTAGCGGATCTGCACCCGCTGGGGGCTGAGGAAGTGCATGTCGACGTGGGTGCCGCGGCGCTGCTGGCAGAGCTCCATCACCGCGCCGACCTGTTCTTTCGGGCAGATGATCGTGGCCCGGATGTAGGGCTCTTCGATCGACTCGATCGTCGCCGGGTCCGGCATCTCGGTCGGGCTGTGCACCTCCTTGGTCTCCCCGTTGGTCAGGTTCACGAGGTAGCGCACGTTCGGCGTCGTCGCCAGCAGGTCGAGGTCGTACTCGCGCTCCAGCCGCTCGCGCACGATCTCCATGTGGAGGAGGCCGAGGAAGCCGCAGCGGAAGCCGAACCCGAGCGCCTCGGAGGTCTCCGGCTCCCAGGAGAGGGCGGCGTCGTTCAGGGAGAGCTTCTCGAGTGCGTCGCGGAGGTCTTCGTAGCGGTCGGTGTCGATCGGGAAGAGGCCGCAGAAGACCATCGGCCGCACCTCCCGATAGCCCTCCAGCGGCTCGGCGGCGGGGTCGCCCTGGGTGGTCAGGGTGTCGCCGACGCGCAGCTTGGTCACGTCCTTGATCCCGGTGATCAGGTAGCCGACGTCGCCCGCGTCCATCCCCTCGACCCCGATCATCGTCGGCCGGAAGAAGCCGATGTCGTCGATGTCGGCCTGGGTCCCGTTCTGCATCGCCAGGATCCGGTCCCCCTTGCCGAAGGAGCCGTCGACCATCCGCACGTAGGCGATGACGCCGCGGTAGGGATCGAACTCGGAGTCGAAGATGAGGGCGCGGGTGGGCGCCTGCGGCTCGCCGGCGGGCGGCGGGATTCGCTCGACGATCGCCTCCAGCACCTCCAGCACCCCCTCGCCGGTCTTGGCCGAGATCGGCAGCGCTTCCTCGGGGTCGCCGCCGAGCAGGTCGGCGATCTCCTGGGCGACCCGCTCCGGCTCGGCACCGGGAAGGTCGACCTTGTTGATCACCGGGATCAGCTCGAGCCCGTTCTCGATCGCCAGGTAGGTGTTGGCGACCGTCTGCGCCTCGACCCCCTGGGCGGCGTCGACGACCAGCAGCGCCCCCTCGCAGGCGGCGAGGCTGCGCGAGACCTCGTAGGAGAAGTCGACGTGGCCGGGGGTGTCGATCAGGTGCAGGTGGTAGGTCTCGCCGTTCTTCGCGGTGTACTCGACCCGCACCGCCTGGGCCTTGATCGTGATCCCGCGCTCGCGCTCGAGGTCCATCGAGTCGAGCAGCTGCGCCTGCATTTTCTTCGGGTCGACGGCGCCGGTGAGCTCGAGGATGCGGTCGGCCAGGGTGGACTTGCCGTGGTCGATGTGGGCGATGATGCTGAAGTTGCGGATGTGGTCCATGGGCGGATGGGGAGTATGAGGGACGAGGGTGGTTGGCGCGCGGGTCCTGTCACGGGCTGTTAGGGGACCCCTGCGCTGGATGCTCGGGGTCCCCTGCGCCCGCGCCCGCGCGAGGAGCATCTCCCCTACACGCCGAGGTACGAAGCGAGCCGCTCAGCTCGAAGACAACCGTAGGCGGCGTGCGTAAGAGAGCTTTTCCTCCAGCCGCTTCGGTCCATCTGGCCGAAGGTGGATATGAAGGCTTGCCTGGTTCGATGCGGTCGCGGGTGGCTACCACGTAGTCGTAATTGCCTTCTTCTAGGAGCTGGAGGTACTGCTGGCAGGTGGTGGGAGCTTTGAAGCCGCCGTGGGGTTGCTCGAGGCCGAGGTACTGGACGTTGTTGGAGAGATCGGTCCCGAAGAGGGGGTACTGGCGGGTGCTGGTGGTGGCGATGCGGGCGTCGGCGATGTCGCGGGACCAGGCGAAGGCGGCGTTGAGGCCGGGGGCGGTGAAAGTCGGGTTCTTGTAGCGGGACTGGAGGTAGTGGCGCTGGATGGGATAACCCACCGCGATCGTCGCCAAGAGCCCCGCGACGCCCCCGATAAGCCCCCACTTGGCGCCAAATCTCCGGGTGTGGTTGAGCGTCGTTCCGCTAGCCGAGTCAAAGCTCAACCACACCCGGATGTGGGGGGCCGTGGGCAGCAGGGCGAGGCCGAGGACGATCGCGGGGGCGAGGTAGCGGAGGCCGGAGTCAAACCCGCGCGGGATGCCGCCAGGGCCAGAGGCGGAGGTCGGCGCTACGAGCCACGCCAGGGCCGTCGCCAGCCCCGCCGCTCCCGCCACAGCCGAAACCCCCGCCGACGGGCCGATTTCCCTCCATAGAGGGGTACTTTCGTCCCGTCGGCGGAGGAGGGCAAGGAGCGGGAGGAGGAGGCCGGCTAGGGCTGCGGTGAGGAGCAGCGGCCACAGGAGCCAGAGGCCGCTGTGGAGGCCCGGGAGGAACCAGTCGGACCAGATGCTGCCGTCGGTGAGGTAGCCGAGGACCGAATGTGCTTCGCGGCCCCCGAGGGCCTGTTCGGGAGCCGGGAGGTCGAGCGGGCCGAGGTGGTGGATCCAGGGCAGCGGGTTGCCGCTGTGGGCGAGGTTGCGGAGGTACCAGTAACCGCCGCCGGCGAGGGCGGCCAGGGACGCCGCCGCAACTGCGCGGCCTTTCAAGCTGCCCGGTGCGACAAGAGCAAGGCCCAGTACCAGGACCGCCGCCGGCAGCAGGAAGTTCAGCTTCGTCCCGGCCGCCAGACCGGCCGCCAGGCCGACGATGAGATAGGCGCCGACGTCAGCGCCCTCTCCCTCCCCACCCAGCTTCTTTTCCTTCCCGCCATCCCCGCCCCAGGCGTTCACCGTCACCGCTACCGCCGCCAGCAGGAAGAAAATCCCGACGATGTCGTTCCGCGCCTCCCCGGCCTGATCGGCCAGCGCCGGCACACTCAGCGCGATCGCCCCCAGCGCCAGCGACCACGGTGCCACCCGGAACGGCCGCCCGATGCACCAGCACGCCATCAGGCACCCCACGAACCACCCGAGGTTCAGCAGCGGCGAGAGCAGATCCCGTCCGAAGGCCAACATCCCCGCCGCGTGGAAGATTTCGCCGTTGGCGGGATAGAACCAGGCGAGGAACTGCGGGGCGATGAAGTGCAAATCCCACGTGTCGCCGCTCTGGAAGAACCCCGCCGCGAACGGCCCGTGGTACCAGGTGCTGTCGAACCCGGTCATACCGGTCGACAGCTTCGACTTCGCTTCCAGAGCGAAGTGGATGACCGCGATCGCCGCCACGAGCAAGGCCACCAACGTCCGGAGGGGGGGCGCTCCCACCCTTACTTGCCAGGGAGGGTGGGAGCGCCCCCCCTCCCCCTCGGACGGCCGCGGAAGGAGCTTCCAGAGAGCGAGCCCAGCGGCAGCGACGAGGAGCAGGTACGGCACCGGGTCGAAGACGCCGAAGCTCCCGAGCAGCTCCGCCGACCAGATAAGCAGAGCGAGTGAGATCACCGCCGAAGCCAGATACGCCGGCGCCCCCTCGAACCGCGGCAGCAGCCAGGCGCGGAGCGCCGACCCCCCGAGCCAGGCGAACCCGCCCAGCAGGAGGATCTCCAGCGCCCCCAGCAGGTACCGCCCCGGCTCCAGCATCCGGCGCTAGCGGCCCCGCCGCAGCAGCAGGCGGCTCATCTGCTCCAGCTCGGCGACTCGGAGCAGCTTGGCGACCGCGACGTAGACGATGCCGCCGGCCGCGAGACCCGCGCCGAGGGAGACGATCTGCCCCCCGAGTCCGCGACCGAGCGCCTCGTCGAGCACGTCCCAGACGATCCAGCTGATCGCCGCCAGGGCGGCGGCCGCGACCGTGATCCGGGCCGCCGTCGAGAACAGCCGCCCCAGCTCCAGGCCGCCGAACCGGCGGCGCAGGATCACCGCCTGGGCGACGACGGCGGCGCTCGTCCCGATGCCGGTGCCGGCGACGATTCCGCCGACGCCGAACGGCTTGTAGAGCGCCAGCGCCGCCACGGCAGAGACGACCAGGTCGATCACCGCCAGGGCCGTCGCCTGCCACGGTTTCTGGAGGCTGAAGAAGGTGCGCGTCTGCAGCAGGTAGAGGCCGTTGGTCGGCAGCGAGAAGGCGAACCAGAAGAGGGCGGTCGCGACCACGGCGGTCTGCGCCGGAGCGAATTCTCCGCGCTGGTAGATGAGCCGGATCATCGGGTCCGAGAGGGCGAGGATCGCGGCCGCCGCCGGCACCAGGACGAAGAGGATCTGGCGCATCCCGTTGGCCATAGTCGCCCGCAGGTTCTCGACTTCCCCGGCGTTGGCGAACCGGGCCAGGGTCGGGAACAGCACGGTCGCGATCGCCACGGAGAAGACCCCCTGCGGCAGCTGGTAGATGCGAAAGGCTTTGTCGATCGCCGCCGGCGCCTGCTCGGAGACGAGGCTGCCGAAGAAGCTGTTGATCAGCAGGTTGAAGTTGATCAGGCCGAGGCTGATCGTCACCGGCAGCATCAGCACCAGCACCCGCCGCACCTTCGGACTTCGCCATTCGAAGCTGAAGCTGAACCGGTAGGGCGTGTGGCGCAGGTCCCAGGCCGGGATCAGCAGCTGGACCAGGGTGCCGGCGAGGATCGCGATCGCGTAGGCGTAGATCCGGTCCTGCCCGTGGAACATCGGCTCGAGGACGACGAGGACGAGGATGATCGTCAGGTTCCAGAACAGCGGCGAGATCGCGAAGGCGCCGAAGCGGTCGTAGCTGTTGAGGATACCGACGACGATGCCGCTGACCCCGAGCAGGACCAGGATCGGGAAGAGGACCTGCGAGAGCGCGACGGTGAGGTCGAGGAGCTGCTGGTTGTCTTTGAAGCCGGGCGCGAAGAGCGGCATCACCACCGGCGCCAGGAGGACGAAGAGGGCGGTGATCGCGCCCAGCACCATCGTCACCAGAAGCAGCATCGTCGAGGCGAGCCGGAACGCCTCCTTGTGTGCCTTCTTGCCGAGCAGTTCGGTGAAGACGGGAACGAAGGCCGGCTGCAGGGCCGCATCGGCGAAGAGGGCGCGGATCAGGTTCGGGACCTGGAAGGCGATCGTGAAAGCCGACATCGGTCCGCTGATCCCGTAGTAGCCGGCGGCGACGACTTCGCGGCCGAGGCCGACGACGCGCGAGGCCGCCGTCGCGATCGAGAAGAAGGCGGTCGAGCGGGCGAGCCGGCCGCCCTGCTTGCCGGGCGCCGGGTCGGCGCCGAATTCCTCGCCGGGTTCGAACCCCTCCGCCTCGCGGACCCCGGCGTCCGAGGCGAGCGCGGACTCCTCGGCGTTGATCGGCCGCTCGTCGGGGTTCGGGGTGTCAGGTGCCCTGGGCGTCTCCAAGCTTCGTCTCAATCGCTATAGTCGGCGGCCGCCCGGAGCCGGCAAGGCGCCCGCTCGGGAACTTGACATGGCCAACATAGCCTCACAGAAGAAGCGGATACTGCGCAGCGAGCGGGAGCGGACCGAGAACCGCCTGTTCACGAGCACCGTGAAGACGCACTTCCGCCGCCTCGAAAGCGCGGTGGAGTCCGGCGATGCCGACTCGATCGCCGCCGAGCAGCGCGATCTCGTCTCGAAGATCGACAAGGCCGTACAGAAGGGCGCCCTCCACAAGAACACCGGCGCCCGCAAGAAGTCAAAAGCAGCTCGTATGGCACGCTCGTAGGCGGCTGCAAACCGGCGCATGCCGGCGTCGTCGCTCGGTCATGTGCAGAAGCACACTCCCTCGCTCCTCCTAGGCCTGCTTGGTTTTCGCTCGCCTACGAGCGCACCAGGAGCAAATTTTAGGCTGCACCTGCGGCCGCTTTTCGCAGCGCCAAGGTGAAGGCCAGCTCGTCGCCGTAGTCGGCGCCGCCGCGGCACCAGAGCTCGAGGTCGGCAAGCGTCTCCGTCGCCGCTCGCAGGCTGGCCAGGTCGGTGCCCTGCAGGCGCTTGACCAGCTGCTTCGCCGCGTAGGGGTGCATCTTCAGCGAGGACTCGACCTGCTGCGGCGAGATCCCCTCTTCCAGCTGGGCCGCCGCCGAGCAGGCGCTGCGCAGGCGAGAGGCGAGGCCGTAGATCAGGCCGGTGACGTTCTCCCCCTGCCCGATCAGCCGCTCGCCGATCCGCAGTGCGGCCGCGGCGTCGCTTTCGATCAGCGCGTCGGAGAGCGTCCAGACCGCCGCTTCGGAGGTGTCGGCGATCATCTCGGTCAGCTCGGCGACGCCCACCTCTCCCCCGTCTCCCGCCCATAGCGCCAGTCGCTCGAGCTCGTTGCGGAGCCGCACGGGGTTGACTCCCATGCGATCGACCAGCATCCGCGCCGCCGCCGCGTCCAGGCGGAAGCCGAGCCGCTGCGCTTCGCCGATCAGGACCCGCGGCATCTCGCGTGCCTTCGGGGCCTCGAATTCGTGCACCTCTCCGCCGGCGGCCTTGACCGCCTTCAGCAGCTTCGCCGCCGGCTTGTCGCGGCAGATCAGGACCAGGGTCAGGTCGGGCGGCAGGTCAGCCAGCGCCGCGACCACCGGCTCGAGCTGCTTGTCGCGCCAGCGCTCGATCCCGTCGGCGAGCAGATAGCGGCGGGAGTCCATCAACGACATCGCCGGGATCGCCGTCAGCAGCGCATCGTGATCGGGCATCCCCCTGCCCTCCGCGGCCTCGAACACCTCGAGCGCCGCCGCGCCGCCCTCGCGCTCGGCCCGCGCCCGCAGGCGCGCCCTGGTGGCGTCGATCTTGGCCCCGTCGCTGCCGGCGATCAGGTAGAGCGGCTTCATCTCCTCGGCCATCGGGCCGAGTCTAGGGCCCGCTACTTGTCGTGGCCGAGCGCTTTGCCGTTGCCGTTGCCCGGCGAGGCGTCAGGGCTGCTCGTGCCGCTGGTCCCAGCGCCGGAGGTGGTCGCTTCGGGAGTCGACTTCGAGGACGCTTCGACCCCCCGTTCGCTGGCATGCGCCGCAGCGGCCGAGGACTGCGAGTTCCCCGGAGCCGCCGGCGGCGTCGGCGCTGCGGGGCGCGCAGGCACAGGAGGTGGCCTCGACGACGGCGTCGGCACCGGTGGCGGATCGCTCGCCGTGGTCGGAGCAGGCTCGGACGAAGGCGCGGGAGCGGGAGCGGGAGCGGTCTTCGGCGCCGGCGCTTCCACCGGGACGCCGCCGGAGGTGCCTCCACCCGGCTCGGTTGCGGTCGGGGCCGCGGGAGCGGCCGCCGTCGGTTCCGCACCCTGCTCGGTGCTGGCTCCGGAACCGCCGCTGCCCCCGTACTGGGGCTCGCGCTCACCTGGACGCGCGCCCGCCGGGCTCGGGGGCTCGGACACCGGCCCACCCGGTTCGAGCGCCACCGCCCTCGCGACGGAGCTGTCCGCCGCCGGTTCGCTCGGCAGCGGCGCCGGCGAGAGGAGCGGGAAGCTGAGCTGGGCGAAGATCGCGACCAGTGCGAGGCCGGCCGCGGCGGTCAGCCCGAGGAAGGCGAAGGCGGTGCTGCGCATTCGTTCCGGCAGGCCGTCGCCGGCGAGGCTGAGCCGCCGCAAGCGACCGAGGAGCTTGGTTTGCAGGTCGGAGGACACCAGTTCGTGCATCGGCATCCTCGGGAGGGCCGAGAGCGATTGGATCGGCTTCCTCGACTATCGATTCGGTCATCTGTCCAGGCGCATCGAGTGCGGCCCGACCTCGATCGCGATGTCGCCGGCCTCGTCAGTCCGCAGCGTCGGCACCCCGTGGCTGCGAAGCGTGGCCAGCGTGCCCGGCGTCGGGTGGCCGTAGGGGTTGTCGCGGCCGACCGAGATCACCGCCAGCCGGGGTCGCGCCCGCTCCAGCAGGGAGGCGAGGCCGGCGTCGTCGCTGCCGTGGTGGGCGACCTTGAGGACGTCGACCGGGCCCGGTTCGAGCGGGACCGCCTCGGCCTCGGCATCGGCCGTCAGCAGCATGCTGAAGTCGCGCCAGCGGGCCTCGATCACCAGCGCCAGCTGGTTCGGGTCCTCGCCCGCGGTCGAGGCCGTCAGCAGCTCCGGCGGCGGCCAGAGGACGTGCAGCCGCAACCCTCCGACCCGCAGCTCGCTTCCCGCCGCGATCCGCTGCGGATCCGCCCCCACCTGCGCGGCTCGCGCCAGCAGGCCCCGGCGGAGCCGGGCGAAGAGCAGCCGGTCGACCGGGAACGCGCCGAGCAGCTCTTCGATCCCGCCGGCGTGGTCGGACTGGTCGTGGGTGACGATCGCGGCGCCCAACCGGTCGACGCCCGCCTCCGACAGCTTGCGCGCCAGCCCGTCTCCGGGTGGCCCACCATCGATCAGGAGAGAGGGGGCGCCGGCGGGCTGGAAGAGGATCGCGTCGCCCTGGCCGACGTCCAGCACCTCCACCCGCAGGCCTCGAAGCGGCGCCTCGGCGGCCGTTCCCCCCGGCCAGGTCAGCGGCAGCCAGCAGGCGACCCCGAGGGCGGCGAGTGCCCCGACCGCCCGCGGCCAGCGCCAGCAGACCAGGATCCCCACTCCGATGCCCAGGTAGGCGGCGCACAGGCCGCCCCCGTCCAGGTGCACCTCCAGCTCGGCCCACTCCGGCGCCGCGCACCATTCCGCCACCTGGGCGACGTAGGCGAGGAGCAGGGCGTCGAAACCGTTCAGCGGCGCCAGCGGCAGGCCCGGCAACTGCGCGAGGGCGGCACTGCACATCCCGAGCCACATCGCCGGCGCCACCGCCGGCAGCGCCAGCACATTCGCGGCCAGCGTCGTGGTCGAAACGGTTTCGAAGTGGAAGGCGATCAGCGGCGCCGTTGCCAGGGTCGCGGCAACCGTCACCGCCACCCCCTCGGCCAGCGCCCGCCGCCAGCGACCGCGGCCGAGGGCGCCGAGCAGGCGCTCCCGCAGCGGCGCGGCCAGCAGCAGGATCCCGAGCACGGCGGCGAAGCTGAGCTGCCAGCCGACTTCGCCGGCGATCCCCGGATCGATCGCCAGCGTCACCACCGCCGCAAGGGCCAACGCATAGAGCCGCGAGGCGCGGCGCCCGCCCAGCGTCGCCAGCAGGCCCAGGGCCCCCATCACAGCCGCCCGCTGGATCGAGGGGCCAGCGCCGGCGACGGGGACGTAGACGGCGATCAGGGCAAGGACCCAGACCAGCCGCTCGCGCAGCGGGATCCCCAGCGCCCCCAGAAGCGGCATCGCCAGCAATGCCAGGAGGGTGACGTTCTGCCCGGAGACCGCGAGAAGGTGGCTGAGCCCGGCGCGGCGGAATTCTTCCTCGGTCTTCTCGTCGATCCCATCGTCTTCGCCGAGCACGAAGCCGCGGGCGAGCGCCGCCTCGCGGGCCGGCATCCCTTGACCGAGCCCTTCGGATCCCCGCTGCTGGATCTCGCCGCTATGCCCCAGGGCCACCAGGACCAGGACGGCGATCCCCAGCAGGACCGGGAGGGCTGGACGCGGCGAGCGCACGGCGATCTACGGCTGCAGGCGCGCCCGCAGCGAGTCCATCGTCGCCGGCCCGATCCCGGGCACCTGGTCGAGCTGATCGACCGAGGAGAGGCCGCCGTGTTCGTCGCGGTACTCGATGATGTCCCCAGCCGTCACCGGCCCGATCCCCTCGATCTCTTCCAGCTGCTCGACGGTCGCGGTGCCAAGGCTGATCGGACCTTCTTCGGCGCCCGTGGCCCCGGCGACCGCACCGCCTCCCGGCACCCGCTTCGGCACCACCACCTGCTGCCCGTCCGCCAGTCGCGCCGCCAGGTTGATCGCTTCCAGCTCCGCCCCCGGCGCCGCCCCACCCGCCCTGGTCACGGCGTCGTCGACCCGGCTCCCCGCCGGCATCCGGTAGACGCCGGGATCGCGCACCGCCCCGGTGACGTCGACGACCACCTCGCCGCCCGAGCCGCTGATCGAGAAATTGCCGCCGCCGCCCGCGCCTCCGCCGTCGCTCGCCGCCGCAAATGAGCTTTGAGTCGCGCCCTCCCCCCGGATCGCCCGCGCCCCGACCAGCAGCAGCGCGACCGCAACCGCCGCGTAGACGACAACCTGGCTCCGACTCATCTCCGGCATCGCCGCCGATGCTGCCGCGGCAGAGCGCACGCGTGGTGCGCAAGAACAAAATTTTCTGCAACAGACCTTCTACTGAGGTGTGGAGAGCAAGCAGTTCAAGGACGCAGGGAGCCGTGGCGTGCTTCGCACGCGAGCGACTGAGGACGCCGAAATGCGCCGCTCTCCGCGCCTCAGTAGTCGTCCTCGTCGTCGTAGCCGCTCACCTCGGCGAGCTGGTCGCTATAGAGCTCAGCGGCAGCTACCGGAGGCGATTGAATCGAGACGCATGCCAGCTCGACGTCGCCGTCGTTGCCGATCGAGTGCTCGGTCGCCGGCGGGACGAGGATCAGGTCGCCCACGGCGATCTCCTGGGTGTCGCCGGCAACCGACATCGTGCCGCTGCCGCGGACGACCACGTAGGCCTGCTCGGCCTCGCCGGAGGAGTGCAGCGTCTGCTTCGCGCCGCCCGGCACCGTCACCCAGGTGACGGAGAGGTTGCGCGAGCCGAGTTCCCCGGCGTCCATGAGGACGTGGGCCCGCAGGCGGTGCCACTCCTCGACAGCGGCTTCGTTCAGTCGTCTGACCAGCATTTCGCGGCTTTCTAGCAGAACCCGACCGAGCCGCGGAGGGCGCTACCGGACCACCAGGTTGACCAGCTTGCCCGGAACTACAATTTCCTTGACTATTTCTCCGCCGTCAAGATGGCTGGCGACTTTCTCGCTCTCCCGCGCCAGCCGCAGCAGCTCCTCCTTCGAAGCCTCCGCGGGAGCCTCGATCCGGTCCCGCAGCTTGCCGTTGACCTGGACGACGAGCGTCACCGTGTCGCTGACCAGCAGCTCGGGGTCTGCAACCGGCCAGGGCTGCTCCCAGACCCGGCCGCCGGCAAGGCGCTCGTAGACCTCGCTGCCGAGGTGTGGGGCGAAGGGGAAGATCAGCGAAGCCGCGGTCGCGGTCGCGAAACGGACCGCCGCACCGCCCTCAGGGGTCCCGTAGAGGCCGTCCTTGAGCCGGTAGGCGTCGTTGACCAGCTCCATCACCGCCGAGATCACGGTGTTGAACTGGAAGCCGCGCTGGAAGTCCCGGGTCGCCTTGTCGATCGCCCAGTGCGCCTTGGCGATCAGGTCGCGCACCTCGACGCTCTCGGAAGAGCCGGCGTCGCCGGCCTCGGTCCTCTCCTCGACCTCCTCGCAGAGGCGCCAGAGCCGGGAAAGGAAGCGGTTGACGCCCTCGACGCCCTCGTCGGACCAGTCGCCCCCGCGCTCGGGCGGCCCCATGAAGCAGACGTAGGTGCGGGCGGTGTCGGCCCCGTAGCGCTCGACGTAGTCGCCGGGACTGACCGTGTTGCCCCTCGACTTCGACATCTTCGCCCCGTCGCGGGTGATCAT
>DATMBY010000221.1:0-2933 GCA_035558995.1 Solirubrobacterales bacterium | reverse complement strand
GTAGTCGCCGAACAGGTAGATCCCGTTGGCGCCGGTGATCTCGTTGCCGAGGATCGCGATCCGCGCCGCCGAGGGGGAGATGCTGATCCCTTCCTCGAGGTGGAGGTCGACGAGGCGCAGGCCGGCGGGGTCGATCAGGTTGACGCCCTCGACCTCGGCGCGGGCGCCGGAGGCCGGCCGCACCGTCACCGCCGGCTTCTTCTTCAGCCGCGAGCCTTCGATCGCGCCGTAGAAGCCGGAGGCGAGGCAGATCGTGGTCCCGCCGCGAGCGGCCCTGATCGCGGCGGCGACGTCGGCGCCGGCTTTCAGTTTGCGATCGCAGTGGACAGGGCGGTCGGTCGGTCGGGCCCCGGCCGGGGCGGAGTCGAAGAGGCCGGGACCGAGCTTCGCGCCCGCGAACACGAGCAGCAGGATCAGCGGCAGCGAGAGAAGGCGCACCCCTTCATTCTCGCATGGGAAGCCGGCTTCAGCGACCGGGAAAAGGCTGAACTATGGCCGGTATCCAGCGGTCAGGCTGAGCCCGACCGGGGTGTAGCTGGTCGTGTCGATCCAGGACGGTTTCCAGTTGCGCACCGAGTGCGAGCCGCTGGCCGAGGCATCTTCGGAGACGTTGTAGTCGTAGGTGCCCCAGCCGCTTGCGCGCCCCTCGGTGGAGACGTCGCCGCCTTCGGCGGTGCCGACGAAGATGTTGTGGTCGACCTGGTAGCCGCTGCCGGCGCTGCTGGTGGCGAGATCGCGGAAGAGGCAGCCCCAGTGGGAGCCGACGATCGTGTTGTTGCGGAAGATCATGCCCTTCGACTGGTAGAGCTGGCAGGTGTAGCCGCGCGAGTCGTGGTCGAAGAGGTTGTTTTCGATCACCACGTTGGAGAAGGCGCCCTCCTGGAAGAGCAGGCTCTCCTGCGTTTCGGTGTTGCGGGCGACGTTGTCCGTGAAGGTGATGTTCTGGCCGCCGCCGAAGATCTGCACCAGGTCCTGGTGGTCCTGGTGGCTGCCGAGCAGGCTCGGCCCGAGGAACGTGTTGTGATCGATCGTCGCCGTTTCGGGCGAGGCGAACTGGATGTAGTCGGAGGCCGGGCTCTTGATCGTGTTGTCGCGGATCGTGAAGCGGGCGACGCCGTTGGAAGCGGTGATGCCGTAGCCGTTCGCGGTGCCCTGGCTGCCCGAGTAGTCGAGGTTGTGGATGTTGTTGCCTTCGATCAGCACGTCGGTGACCGAGGTGCCGTTGCTGGCGTCCTGGCCGTTGGAGTGGAACCCGAACGGGCCGGTGAACTCGTTGTCGACGATCTGCAGCTTGCTCGCGGGGCCGAGGGCCTCGAGGCCGCCGGTGAACTTGAGCCCTTCGAGGCGGATGCTGGTCGCCTGGTTGAGCATCGAGTAGCCGATGGTCGGGGACGCGCCCGCCGCCGCCTTCACCGTCACCGTGCTCGCCTTGTTGGCTTTGGTCACGTTGAAGCTGTAGGAGCCGCTGCCCAGGCAGATCACCGCGCCGCCCGCCGCCGAGGAGATGGCGTTGGAGAGGTTCGCGCCGGAGGAGAGCGTCTGCGTGCAGTTGGCGCCACTGCCTCCGCCCGCGGGCGCTTCGGCTTCGACCGTCCAGCTGCGGGTGGCGGGGGAGGCGTCGGTGTTGCCGGCGCCGTCGGTCGCCTTGACCGCGAAGCTGTGGGCGCCCACAGCCAGGGCGCTGTAGCCCTTCGGCGAGGAGCAGCCGGCCCAGGAGCCGGAGTCGAGCTTGCACTGGAAGCTGGAGCCGCTCTCGCTGGCGCTGAACTGGAAGCTGGCCGAGGTGCTGGTGGTGGTCCCCGAGGCGCCGCCGTCGATCGTCGTCTCCGGCGCCGTGGTGTCGGCCGGTGGCGTCGGTCCAGGTTCGGGTGCCGGTTCCGTTGGCGGAGTCGGTTCCGTTGGCGGAGTCGGTTCCGTTGGCGGAGCCGGTTCGCTCGGCGGTTCAGTTGGTTCGGTCGTCGGCGCGGGCGGACCGGCCGGGCTGCTGTTCGGATCGAGCGGGTTGGTGCCGGCCTGGACCTCGGCGCCGTCGCCAAAGCCGTCGCTGTCGGTGTCGAACTTGCGGGGGTTGGTCTTCGTCTGCCGTTCCTCGGTCCGCGTGGTGAGCCCGTCCTTGTCTGGGTCGGAGCTGGTGCGCACGCGGGTGGCGGTCCTCACCTTCGCCCGCTTGGCGACCCTCGCCGACTTCCCCTTCAGCGGCTTCCCGGCTGCCGCAGCCGTGCCGGGCGGCAGGGCGACCAGTGCGATCAGGCCGAACAGAAGCCCGAGGTGGCGCCAGGACGCGGGGAGCGTGAAGGGAATCTTTTTCATTGCCCCCATATCGACCCTGCCCTCCTCGGCGCGACGTTTGGGCTGACCCCTGGACGAAGCTAGGAGCCGGCGACTGGACGAAGGTTCGATCTCCAGCTACCCGAGGCGGCACCGGCCCATGTGTGAAGGGCGGATCGACATCCCCGCGCCAGCCGCGCGGAATAGAAGTTTTCGGCTTCCGATCCCGTTCTTGGAGAGATGCGTCGACATCTCCATCGCCTGCGCCAGCTGCTGCCCCTCTCCCTGCGCTGCGCCCTGCAGGAGCGTTCTCCCGGCCGCGCCAGGCGCTGGCGCGAAGTGCCCGGGATCGAGCGGGTGGAGCCGCGCAACCAGGCCGTGCTCACCTTCGACGACGGCCCCGACGCCGGCCCGGCCGCGACCAAGGCGGTTCTCGACGCCCTCGACGCCGCCGGCGCCAAGGCGACCTTCTTCGTGGTCGGCGAGCAGATGGAGAAAGCGCCGGACCTCGTTCCCGAGATCGTCGCCCGCGGCCACGAGGCCGGGGTCCACGGGCAGCGCCACTTCAGGCACGACCGGGTGTCGACGGCAGAGTCGGTCGCCGACATCGAAGCCGGCTGCGCGACCCTCGCGGAGGCCTTGGGAGCGCGGCCCCGCTTCTATCG
>DATMBY010000220.1:0-22468 GCA_035558995.1 Solirubrobacterales bacterium | reverse complement strand
GCGGCGCGGACGCCGCGGTAGATCTCCGGCGGGCTGGTGAGGCGCTCTTTCCAGGCCTGGCTGAGGAGCTGCAGGTCGGTCGGCTCGGGGCGGGCGAGCCAGGGCGGCGCCTTGTCGGGCGCGCCGGCGGGCTCGGCGTCGAGGTCGAAGAGGACGGTGGTGATGTCGACGCCGGAGACGCCGTCGACCAGCGCGTGGTGGCTCTTGCCGATGATCGCGAAGCGGTCGCCGGTCAGACCCTCGACCAGCCACAGCTCCCAGAGCGGCTTCGAGCGGTCGAGCTGCTGGGAGAAGATCCGCGCCGCCAGGTTGCGCAGCTGCTCGTCGGAGCCCGGGGCGGGCAGGGCGGTTTGGCAGACGTGGTAGTCGAGGTTGAGGTGCGGGTCGTCGATCCAGACCGGGCGGCCCTGGGTGAAGGGGACGAAGCGCAGCTTCTGGCGGAAGCGCGGCACCAGGTGCAGGCGCGAGGCGATGTGCTCGCGGAACTCGGCGTGGGTCGGCGCCGTGCCTTCGAAGATCGAGGTGGAGGCGACGTGCATGTGGGCGCCCGAGCGCTCGAGGTGGAGAAAGGAGGTATCGAGCCCGCTGAGGCGTTCCGGCTTCGTCACGAACCCATCTTCGCACACGAGTCCAAAACCGGGTAAATCGCTGGATAACGCTTTCTGAAGCCGATTTGTCGCTTGCGTTGCATTTGGAGAATGTGTGCGTCCGCTCACATTCCCGCTCCGGAAGGCGCCCTAGCGTGTTCTCTGCGAAACGACCTGCCGAGTCCCCTCGCCTCTGAGCGCAGGGTCAGCGAACGAGCTAGGCAGCAGAAAGCGAGCGATACAGATGCGATACCTCATGCCCGTGGTGGCGGCTGCCACCGCGTTGACGATCGGCCTGGCGCCGGCGGCGGCGCAGAGCGAGCGGCGCGCCGAGCACGAGCGGTCGCGGTCCCACGTCTCCCTGCACCTCTCGACGCACTCGGTGCTGAAGGGGAACGGTCTGGCCCTGCGCGGGAAGGTGCGGCCGAGCGGCCGCCGCCGCGTCAAGCTGGTCTTCCGCGGACCCGACGGCGGCCACCGCGGCGTGACCACGAAGGCGGACGGGACGTTCGCGCTGCGCTGGGTCCCGAAGCGGACCGGCACCTACGCGGTCCGCGCCTACGGCGTCCACGACCGACGGATCGCGGCCTCGCGCAGCGACGCGCGAAAGATGACCAGCTACCGCCTCGCCGGCGCCTCCTACTACGGGCCCGGCCTCTACGGCAACGGCGTCGCCTGCGGCGGCACCCTGCTGCCGGGGACGATGGGCGTGGCCAACAAGACCCTCCCTTGCGGGACGAAGGTGAAGCTGCGCTACCACGGCCGCACGGTGACCGTGCCGGTGATCGACCGGGGGCCGTATGTGGCCGGGCGCGACTACGACCTGACCGAGGCAGTCAAGGAGAAGCTGGGCTTCCCCGGCGTCGGAACGGTGATGGCGACGCGCTAGGAGGCGAGCCCGAGCCGGAGCTGGCCTGGTGTCGGCTCCGGCTCGGGCTTTGCGCCCGTCTCGAAACCGGCAAGGCGGACGCCGAGCAGGCGCACCGGCCGCTGCGGATCGTAGGCGCGCAGCAGCTCGAGGGCGACCGGTCCGACGACTGCCGGGTCGTTGGTCGGCGCCTCGATCGTGTTGGAGCGGGTTACGTTGGTCCAGTCGTCGAGCCGCACCTTGATCCCGATCGTCCGGCCGGCCAGCTCGCGCTTGCGCAGGCGCCGGCAGAGCTCCTCGGAGAGCTCTGCCAGGTGCCGCTCCAGCTCGGCCCGCTGGGTGACGTCGACATCGAAGGTGATCTCGGTCGACTGCGATTTGGTCTCGTGCTCGGGCGTGACCGGCGTCGCGTCGAGGAAGTTGCCGCGCGCGTGCAGCCAGGCGCCGGAGCGGGGGCCGAAGGCGTCTTCGAGCGCGGGCCGCTGCCAGCGCCGCAGGTCGGAGAGCGTGCGGATCCCCATCGACTCCAGCCGGGCGACCGTTTTCGGCCCGATCCCCGGGATCAGGCCGGGGGAGTGGTCGGCGAAGCGCTCCAGCGCCCCCTCGCGCGAGAGCACCACCAGTCCGCGCGGCTTGCCGAGCTCGCTGGTGATCTTGGCCAGCATCCGGCTCTCGGAGATCCCGACCGAGCAGGTCAGCCCGGTCTCCTCCCGGATCTCGGTCGCGATCCGCCGCATCGTCGCCTTCGGCGAGAAGATCCCGGTCAGGTCGAGGTAGGCCTCGTCGAGGCCGACGACCTCGACCACCTCTGCGTTCCGTCGCAGCACGTCCATCACCTGCCCCGATGCCTCCCGGTAGGCCGGGAAGTCGGGCCGCAGGTAGACCGCGTCCGGCAGCCGCCGCCTCGCGACCGCCGCCGGCATCGCCGAGTGGATCCCGGCCAGCTTCCGTGCCTCGTAGCTCGCCGTCGTCACCACCGCCCGCGGCCCCGACCCGCAGACCACCACCGGCTTCCCCTGCAGCTCCGGTCGTCGCCGCAGCTCCACCGACGCGTAGAACGCGTCCATGTCGAGGTGGGCGATCGTCCGCTCGAAGCTCACCCGACCGATGTTAAGAGGGCCGAGGGATGGGACCCGCTCTTTACTCCAGGCAGATGTCGCCGCCGCCACCGACGAGGAAGGCGACGACGAGGAGGCCTACCACGAGGGCGATCAGGGATACGGCCCCCACGGTCGAGACCAAGAACGCCCTGGCGGCGTGCGCAGCCCCCGTCCAGCGGGCGATCGCCGCCCCGAGAGCTGGGGGTATGAGCAGGAGCGCCACGAGCTTGCCGCCTTCGCTGTCGTCGCCGAAGAAGCCGGCGTAGAAGGCGGCGGTTATCGACACACCCAGTACGAAGGTGGCGGCCAGCAGTACCGCCAGAAACAGTCGCTCCGCCGGGTCGCGTCCGACCCCCCTCACCATCAGGGTGGCCGCCACGAGGCAGATCGCGATGACGACCAGGCTGATCAGCCAGCCGATGGCAGCGCTGCCGCCTTCCCCGCTCGTGCAGGCCACCAGCATCATCGGCGGGATCCTAAACTCAGGCCTGCCTCAATATTCATATGTGGCTCATGGCGGAAAACATGGAGACGTTCCGATCGCTGTCCTATGGCGACAAATGGCGCCTGCGCGGGTTCGTCTTTCGCGGAGAGGCGCCGGACGATCCGCGACTGGCGCCGGCCGCCGTCGAGCTGGCCGAGGGCTACCAGCATCAGGACCGGCGGTTTCGCGGGTTAGGGCGCTGGTTCCCGGCGGTCATGGGCGTCGCCTTCGTTCTCCTCGCGCTCGTCGGCGCCGTCAAGGGGGAGACGGTGTCGACCGTCCTCTACGCGCTGATTGCGCTGGGCCATCTCGCGCAGTATGCGTTCAACCCCGCCACGAGGCCGAAGCAGGTGGCGCGGGCGCTGAGTGCCTCAAGGCGGGGCGCCGAGGCTCACTGAGTGCATATGGCTTGACCTAAACTCTCCGTCGTGGCTTCCCCGGAGGCGAAGAACCTCGAGGCGATCTCGAAGGCGATCGACCAGCACAACGCGAACTGCCCCTTCCCGGCGGCGGAGGTGCGGATGAACCCGTTCGAGGTCGAGCGGCTGGGCTGGGAGACGATCCGCGGCCTCCCGGTGGTCCCCGACGGCGAGATCGGCACCGGCCGCTTCCGCATCGTCTGCTCCCGCGACATCGAGGACGACGGCCTGGAGAACGTCGAGGCGGTCGGCAAAGAGCTGGAGACGGTCGCTCCTGTTCAGAACTGATCGCCTCTCCGAAGTTTGGTGCCCTATAGGGGCCCAAATCTCGGAGAGGCTGAGTTAGACGTCTGAGGAGACGTTGATGCCGATTTCCGACATCCAGCGCTGGGCCTCGATGTTGAGCTGACGGTACTCGCCGGTCCAGATCAGGATCCCCATCGCGATCAGGATCAGGCCGCCGGCGGCGACGATGGCCTGGTAGTGGCGCTTGACCGCGGTGAAGGCGGTCGTCATCTGCGAGAAGGCGACGGCGGTGAGGAGGAAGGGGATCGCGAGGCCGGCTGAGTAGACGGCGAGCAGGAGGCCGCCGCGGAGGGTCGAGTCCGAGAGCGAGGCGGCGGCGAGGATCGCGCCCAGGGTCGGACCGATGCAGGGGGTCCAGGCGATCGCGAATGCCGCTCCCGCGACGATCGGGCCGCCCTTGCCGACCCGCTCCAGCAGCGCGTTGACGTGCCAGTCGCGGTTGAGGCGGGTGATGAAGAGGGAGCCGACGAAGAGCAGGCCCATGGCGATGATCAGCGCCGCCGAGATCTTCGTCAGCAGGTCGCGGTTGTCCTTGAGCAGCGAGCCGAGGCCGGTCGCGGTCAGCCCGAGGACGATGAAGATCGCCGAGAAGCTGGCGACGAAGAGGAGGCTGGGGCCGAGGACCCGGCGCCAGCCGGCGGTCTCCAGCTCGCTCGCCGAGACGCCGCTGACGGCCGAGAGGTAGCCGGGGACGAGCGGCAGCACGCAGGGGGAGAGGAAGGAGACGACGCCGGCGGCGAGCGCGGCGAGGATTCCCACGCCAGCGGCGGGATCGGTGCTGACAGCGGCGAGGAACACGGCTTCTTCAGGTTATCTCGGCCGCGGCCCGGTACATTTGGCCAGCTAGCCAAATCAGGAGGAGAAGAGTTGAGCACCAAGACGTACGTGATCGGGGTCGGGATGACCAAGTTCGAGAAGCCCGGCTCGAAGGAGGGGGATTATCCAGACTGGGCACGAGAGGCTGGCGTGAAGGCGCTCGCCGACGCCGGCATCCCTTACGAGGACGTCGAGCAGGCCTACGCCGGCTACTGCTACGGCGACTCGACCTACGGCCAGCGGGCGCTCTACCAGCTCGGGCTGACCGGAATCCCCGTAGTCAACGTCAACAACAACTGCTCGACCGGCTCCTCGGCGCTGTTCCTGGCCCGGCAGGCGGTCAAGGGCGGCGTCGCCGACTGCGCCCTGGCGCTCGGCTTCGAGAAGATGGAGCCGGGCAGCCTCGGGGTCAAGTACACCGACCGCACCAACGCGCTCGACAAGCACGCGATGCGGATGTTCGAGATCCGCGATCCCGAGCAGTCGCCGCCGGCGCCGCAGATGTTCGGCAACGCCGGCCGCGACCACATGCAGAAGTACGGCTCCGAACCCGACCACTACGCCTGGATCGGCTGGAAGAACCACAAGCACTCGGTCAACAACCCCTACGCCCAGTTCCAGGACGAGTACTCGCTGGAGGACATCAAGGCGGCGAAGATGATCCACGACCCGCTGACCAAGCTGCAGTGCTCGCCGACCTCCGACGGCTCGGCCTGCGCGATCGTCGCCTCCGAGCGCTACGTCGACGCACACGGGCTCTGGGACCAGGCGATCGAGATCGCCGGCCAGTCGATGGTCACCGATCTCAGCAGCACCTTCGACGAGAACGCCGACTGCATGACGATCGTCGGCTCCGACATGTCGAGGACCGCCGCCGACGCGGCCTACGCGGAGGCTGGAGTGGGGGCGGGCGAAGTCGACGTCTGCGAGCTGCACGACTGCTTCAGCGCCAACGAGCTGATCACCTACGAAGCGCTCGGGTTCGCCGCCGAGGGCGAGGCGCACAAGCTGGTCGAAGAGGAAGCGACCACCTACGGCGGCAGCGGCCCCGTCGTCAACCCCTCGGGCGGGCTGATCTCCAAGGGCCACCCGCTGGGCGCGACCGGGCTGGCGCAGTGCTCGGAACTGACCTGGCAGCTGCGCGGCGAAGCCGACAAGCGGCAGGTCGAGGGCGCGAAGGTGGCGCTGCAGCACAACATCGGCCTCGGCGGCGCCGCCGTGGTCACGGTCTACAAACCGGCGGCCTAGGGACGGTCGCCACACACGGAGGAGGAACGACGATGGCGAAGGAGCGGCTTTCACTCGGCGGCAAGGTTGTGGCGATCACCGGCGGTGCGCGCGGGATCGGCAAGGCGACCGCGCAGGCGCTGATCGCGAAGGGCTGCCGCGTCGCCATCGGCGACCTCCAGCTCGAGCTGGCGGAGGAGACGGCGGCGCAGCTCGGCGGCGGCACCGTCGCCCTGCCGCTCGACGTCACCGACCGCGCCTCCTTCGAGCGCTTCCTCGACGAGGCCGAGCGCCAGATCGGGCCGCTCGACGCGGTGATCAACAACGCCGGGATCATGCCGGTGACGCCGTTCGAGGACGAGAGCGAGGCCTCGGTGCGGCGGCAGATCGACATCAACGTCGGCGGCGTCATCACCGGCACCCAGCTGGCGATCAAGCGGCTGCGCCCGCGGGGCCGCGGCTGGATCGTCAACATCGCCTCCCAGGCAGGCAAATCCGGCATCCCCGGGATCGCCACCTACTCGGGGACCAAGCACGCCGTCGTCGGGATCAGCGAGGCGGTGCGGGCGGAGCTGCGCGAGACCGGCATCGAGGTCCTCTGCGTGATGCCGACCGTGGTCAACACGGAGCTCACGAGCGGCGTCGGTCAGAAGTGGGTCAAACCGGTCGAGGCCGCCGACGTCGCCAGCGAGATCGTCGACGCGATGGAAGTCCCGCGCTTCGACGTCTTCGTCCCGCGCGCCAACGGCGCCCTCTACAAGATCCTGGCGCCGCTGCCACGCAAGTGGCGCGACGGGCTGGGGCGGGCGATGAAGGTCGACAAGCTGATGACCGAGGTCGACCACGGCGCCCGCCGCGCCTACGAGGAGCGCGCCGCGGCCAGCGAGCCGGGGCAGGGACCAGCCAGCGAGGACGCCCCCGAGCCCGCGCACCGCGACGCCGCCTAGGGGAAAATTCAGCGTTCGCTGAACTTTGCCCCCTATAGGGACGTAAATTCAGCGAACGAGCTGATGGGACGGATCTACGACGCCACCTGGAGCCGAATGTTTTCGGCCCTCTACGACCGGGCCTTCGAGGCAGCCGAAGAGGCCGGCCTGCGGGAGATGCGCCGCGAGCTGCTGAAGCGCGCGCGGGGGAGGGTGCTGGAGCTGGGCTCCGGGACCGGCCTCAACCTCGAGCTGTACCCGCGGGAGGGCCTCGACAGCCTCACCGTGACCGAGCCCGACCCGCACATGTTCAAGCAGCTGCGCCAGCGCGCCGCCGAGGCCTGCGCCGGCGCCGAGCTGGTCCAGGCCGGGGCGGAAGAGCTGCCGTTCGAGGACGACAGATTCGACACCGTCGTCGTCACCCTGGTCCTCTGCACGGTCCCCGACCAGCCCGCCGCCCTGAAGGAGATCTCCCGTGTCCTCGCGCCCGGCGGCCAGCTCCTCTTCCTCGAGCACGTCCGCGCCCACCAACCGGACCTCGCCAAGTGGCAGGACCGCCTTGAACGCCCCTGGCGCTTCCTCGGCGACGGCTGCCACTGCAACCGCGACACCGTCGCCGCAATCGCCGCCGCCGGCTTCGAGCTGGGGGACGTCGAGCGCGACGAGTTCCCGAAGGCCCCGCCGATCATCCGGCCGCTGGTGAAGGGAATCGCGCAAGCTAGAGCTTGAGGATGGGGGATCGACTCCGCATTCTGGCCGACTCGCAAAGTACTTTTGGTGGGTGAGTACTCAACCGCACCCTGAGCATACGGAGGCGTATCTAAGTGCTATCCGCTTCGCCGTTCAAGGGCAATGGCCCGAGGCTCTGGCGGTGGTTCGTCCGCTTGCCGATGATGGGGACCACGCAGCTGCCGTCCTCACCGCCCAATACATGCTCAATTCCGGCAACGTGATGGAAGGGATCCCTTACGCAAAAACTGCGGCTGGAGCGGGGAACGGGATCATCGCCCAAAACTACTTCGGCAATCTCTGGGGCATGCCCGAGCGGAAAGCTGAGGCGATGGAATTTCTCACGCTATCGCTCGAAGCTGGATATCCCGGGCCGAATCCCATCGAACACGCGCCCGCGGCTGTTCAGGAGGGTCGTGATGATCTTGCAATCGAGCTTCTGCGTCTTTCCACTGCAACGAAGCCATCTCCAGCTCGGGCGGCGTGGGAGGGGTTGATGGCTCAAGCCGAAGGGGACAGGTCTCGGATCAATACCGCGGCGGAAGAGGTTGACGGCCATCAGACGAGGGCCATCGAGAAGATTCAAGAGGCCGAGAAAGGCTTTGAGGAAGACAGGGAGAGAGTCAGGCGTCTTGTCGATGAAACGGATCAGCTAGTTCACGAAGCATCCGCGGCAACCCTCGCTCGTGAATACGGTCGACATGCAGAGGCGGAGGAGAAGCGCGCTGATCGTTATACCCGCGCAGCCATCGCGGCGGGTCTGGGCGCGGCAATAGGCACTACTGGGATTGCTGTACTGGCATTTACGTCAGACGAGAGCGGCGTAGGAGCCGTTCTCACTAAGGGCGCTCTAACCATCCCCCTAATTCTCTTTGCTGGCTATCTCGCCCGACTAGCGGGTCAGTTTCGAAAGAAAGCCTGGGCCTGGAGGCATGTAGAGCTTCAGATCCAGACTTCCGAGCCGTTTATTGCCCTGTTGGACGACCAACCTCGCAAAGCGCTCTTGGCTGCCCTCGCACTTCGTTTTTTTCCTGGTCAATCTCAAGTGCCGGATGGAGACGTCACCGCAGACATGGGAGACCCGGCTGAACTACTGAACAGCCTTGGCCTTTCGACGCCTCTTAAAAAAGAAGGCAAAGGCCCCGATCCCACTCCCGATGAACCTGAGCCAGTTCTCTGACGACGATTCACTGGTCGCCCGTTTCCTCAGAGGTGAGGATTACCAAAGTGCCTCGGAGCTGCCCTGCATCGTCAACGCACGATAATGGTGGTTATGTCAACTCGAGCACGGAAGCCATGGCTAACCCGCTTCTTCGATCGCGTCTTCCAGCTCTCCTGCTGATTCTGGGAAGCCGAGGAGCTTGATCCCACCCGTCTGCGGGCCTTTGATTGCGAAGGACGGCGTGCCGTCGAAGCCGAGGTTTGCGGCTTCCTGAGAGGTTTCTTCGACCTGCGCGGTCATTTCCGCTCGTTCTGCGTCCCATTTGGCGAGGTTGCGGACGCCGGCAGCCTTGGCAATGGCTCTGAGGAAGGCGTCGTCGTCCGCGTAGCCGGAGTTCTCGTCGCCCTGGTTGCGGTAGAAGATATCGACGAAGCTCCAGCCGCGGCCCTGCTCGCCGGCGGCAAGCGCCGCCGCCCCGGCGCCGACCGATTCGGGGCCGATGATCGTGAGGTTGCGGAAATCGATCTTGACCGTCCCTTTCCTGACCTGGGTTTCCATAATCTCGGGCAGCACGTCCTCCGAGTAGGCGGCGCAGACCGGGCACTGGAGGTCGCCGAACTCGATTAGTTCGACCGGGGCCGCGGGGTCGCCGAGGGTCATCTGCCGCTGCGGGATCCCGTCGAGCAGCTTCGCCACCGCCGCTCTTCCCTCGATCTCCGTGTCGCCCCCGTCGCCGCTGCCGGCGGCGGTGATCACGATCAGGACGAGGACCGCCGCCAGCGCCAGGAACGCCGCACCGGCGGCGAGCTGCAGCAGGCGCGAGCGCCGATCGGGCCCGCTCATGCCCGCTCGGGGCTCGCTTCAGGCGCTCCCGCGAAGACGATCAGGCGGGCGGCGCAGAGCCCGAAGAGGATCGTCATCAGGACCGCGCTGGCCAGGCACCACTGGCAGACCGCTTCGATCTTGAACAGCTCGACGTAGGTGAGGAAGACGCTGTAGCCGAAGCCGCCGAGGGCGAGGACGAAGCCGGCGAAGCGCGCCAGGTCGTCGGCGAAGAAGGCGGTGGCCAGCAGCAGCGCGTAAGCGACCACTCCGAAGACGGCGATGTTGACGCCGCCGAGGTGCGACCAGGAGCTCCTGGCGACGGTCTCGCAGCCGCTGCCGCCGCCGAGGCAGACGGGCGAGCCGCTGTTGGCGTCGGCGATCGCGATGTAGGCGGCCACGCCGATGCCGAGCGCGGCGAGAAAGGCGATCGCGCGCTGGAGGGTCCCCTCGCTGGGTCGGCTCATCGCGCGGAAGATAAGGCTTCGGCGTAAAACGCCGCTAAGGCGCGCGAGAGCCTGCCACCCTGCCAGGCGAGCGGCGACTGCCCCGGTTCCTCGCTGAGCAGCCGTGCGTTCGGCAGCGCCTGCGCGTAGCGGGCTGCCGCCTCGTAGGGATGCCCGGGGTCGGCATCGTCGTTGCTGGCGACGACGAGGGCCGGAACCTCGAGCGCCCGCAGCGCCTCCATCGAGTCGAAGGGGCGCGAGCGAGGCACCTCGCGCAGGGCCTCGGCCAGCGCCTCGGGGTGCCGTTGCAGCAGCAGCCGCTCGCGGGTGAAGCGAAGGACCGAGTCGCGCCAGCGCGGGTCGATCCCCTGCTCGGCGTCGATGTAGGCGACGAAGCCGTCGACGCCGCCTGCTTCCAGCGCCGCCGCCAGGCCGTCCCAGTAGTCGAGCGAGGCCGGCTCGATCGTGCCCGTGTAGACGGGGCCGATCAGCGCCAGGCCGGCCAGCCGCTCGGGATGCCGCAGCGCGTAGGCAACCGCGGTGTGAGCGCCCATCGAGTGGCCGCCGAGGAAGAAGGTTCCGTCCCCCGCCTGCGCCTCCACCACCCGCTCCAGGTCCCCGAGCAGATGCGGGTATCCATAACCCTCCCCCGCCGGCGCCGGATCCGACTCGCCGTGCCCGCGGGCGTCGTAGGTGACGACCGCGTACCCGGCACGGGAAAGCGCGTTGGAGCCGTGGAGGACGTAGCGCCTGGTGGCGGTGATGCCGTGGCAGAGGACGACCGGCGGGCCCTCCCCCGCCGCTTCGCCGTGCAGGGTGGGCACCGGCCCCAGCGCGAACGGCCGCGCCTCGGCCGGCATCAACCCAGCGAGGCGACCGCGCGCTCGAGGTCCCCGACGGACTCGTAGCTGGCGCCGGTGCGGGAGACGGTGCGGTGGCGGATCACGCCGTCGCCGTCGACGACGAAGATCGCCCGCTGCACGTAGCGGCCGCCAGGAGCGTCCTTCAGCTCGGTGAAGCGCGCCAGCGGGCCGATCCAGCCGGTGACGCCGTAGCTCTTCGCCACCGCCAGGTCCTCGTCGGCGAGCAGCGGGACGTTCAGTTCCTGCTCCTTGACCCAGTGCTCGTGGGAGTCGACCGACTGCGGCGAGATACCCAGCACCTCGGCGCCGAGCTCGTCGAGCCGGTCGCCTTCGTCGCGGTAGGAGCAGAACTGCTTCGTGCAGACCGTGGTCGCGTCGCCGGGATAGAAGGCGAGGATCAGGTTGCGGCCGCGGTAGTCGCCCAGCCGGTAGGTCTTCCCGCCCGTCCCCGGGAGGACGAAGTCAGGCGCTTGATCGCCGACGTCAGGCTTGGCCACTGGGTCAGCTTAGCGTTGCGCCGGGCCGACCTAGCCCTCGTTGATCGTCACTTCTTCGATCAGGACGGGCTGTTTCGGTCGTTCTTCGATCGTCGGGACCTTCTCGATCCGGGCGACGGTGTCGTAGCCCTTGCTGACCTTGCCGACCAGCGCGTATTCGGGCGGCAGGCCGGCATCGGGGGCGGTGACGACGTAGAACTGGCTGCCCGACCGCCCGGGCGGCTCGGCCCCGCTTTTCGCCATCGCCACCACGCCTTTGGTGTAGGAGAGGTTGGGCGGCGGCTTCTCGTCGACGCTGTAACCGGGGCCGCCGGTGCCGGTGCCTTCCGGGTCGCCGCCCTGGATCACGAAGCCGGGAACGATGCGGTGGAAGGTGAGATCGTCGTAGAAGCCTTCCTCGGCGAGGAAGGCGAAGGAGTTGGCGGTCTTCGGCGCCCGCGGGGTGTCGAGCGCGATCTCGAAGGTCCCGCAGCTGGTCTTGACGACGGCCGTCGCCGCTTCGCCGGGCTTCAGCACCTGCTTCGGCGCCTTGAAGCTGACCGTCTTCGGCTCCGGCGCTTCGACTTCCCTGCAGCCGTCGGCGCCCGTCTTCGCCGAAGTTGAGCTGGAGCTGGAGCTGGAGTCGTCGGAGCTGCCGCCCTGGCTGATCAGGACCACGGCGACGATGACCGCCGCCACCACCGCGAAGGTGGCAAGGACGATCCAGCGGCGGTCGGGCTGCTGCTCCACGGGCGCAACCCTAGTAAACGTTCCTCCTGGAAATGGCGACCCCTCCGCTCACCCCGCTCGCCGCGGCCGTCCTCCACGTCGGCGCCCCGGAGCGGATCCTGCAGGTCGAGTGCGGCGAGGGCGACGGCGCTCTCTTCCTCGCCCGCGAGTTCCCGAGAGCGCGGGTGCGGGGGGTCGACCGCTCCGCTGAGGCGGTCCGTGGCGCCACCGCCAAGGTCGGACTCGATCCCGAGGGCCGCGTCGCCTTCAAGCAGGGCGCGCCCCGATCCCTTCCCTTCCCCGCCGACCACTTCGACCTGCTGGCGGCGCTCGACGCCCGCCCCGCCGCCGCCGAGGCCGCGCGGGTGCTGCGTCCCGGCGGCTTCCTAGCACTTGCGGCAAGCGACAAGGAGGAGGTGCTCGCCGGCTTCGGCGGCCGCCTCTACCGCCGCCGCCTCCTGCGCCTCGGATTCGAGCCGATCTGGTTCGATGCGGCTGGCAACGGCAGCTTCTCTGTCTCCCGCCTGCGCGGCGGCGGACCAGTTGCCGGCTGCCTCTAGTCTGGGGCGCCTGTGGAGATCGCCGGCATGCCCCTGACCCTGCTCGTCAACCCCGCTTCGGCCGGGGGAAAGTCGCTGAAGCTGCTGCCGCGGGTGGAGGCGGCGCTCGACGCCCGCCGCGCGGTCTTCCGGGTCGAGCGCACCCGCAGCCTCGAGCACGGGGTCGAGCTGGCGCTGCGGGCGGTCGAGCTCGGCGAGCTGCCGGTCGTCGTCTCCGGCGACGGCCTGATCGGCGCGGTCGGCGGCGCGATGGCCGGCTCGGAGACGCCGCTGGGGCTGATCCCCGGCGGGCGCGGCAACGACCTGGCGCGGGCGCTCGGCATCCCCGACGATCCCGAGGCCGCGGTCGACGTCGTCCTCGGCGGGAGGAGCCGGCGGATCGACGTCGGCGAGGCCAACGGCAAGCGCTTCCTCGGCATCGTCAGCGTCGGCTTCGACTCCGAATGCAACCGCCTCGCCAACGAAACCCACTTCATCCGCGGCAACCTCGTCTACGCCTACTCGATGGTCCGCACCCTGATCGGCTGGCGCACCGCCCGCTTCACGATCTCCGCCGGCGGCGAACGCAAGCGGATCAGCGGCTACTTCGTCGACGTCGCCAACAACAGCGTCTACGGCGGCGGCATGTACATCGCACCCGACGCGGAGATCGACGACGGCGAGTTCGACGTCGTCGCGATCGAAGAAGTCGGCAAGCTGCGCTTCCTCCGCGGCCTCAAGGATGTGCTCAAGGGCGCCCACATCGGCAAAGAGGAGGTCAGCGTCTTCCGCACCCCGCGACTGGAGCTCGACGCCAGCCGCCCCTTCCCGGTCTACGCCGACGGCGATCACCTCACCGACCTGCCGGTCTCGCTGCGGGTGCTGCCGCGCTCCCTCTCGATCCTCGTCCCCGCCGAGGCGGGCTGATGGCGGCCGACGGGCGCGCCCGTGGGGGCCTCTTCGGCGCCAAGGTCGCCCTCTCCCGGGCCATCGGGGCGGCCAGCCGGCGCAGCGGTCGCGGCGGCGGCACGACCCTGCCCGGACGGGTGCTGCTGCGCCTGGAGCCGGAGGCGATCTCCCGGCTCGGGCAGGGCCTGGAGGGAAGCCGGACGATCGTCAGCGCCACCAACGGCAAGACGACGACGGCCGGGATGATCGCCGGCATCCTCGCCGCCGACGACCGCCACCCCGTCCACAACCGTGCCGGCTCGAACATGACCTGGGGCGTGGCGACGGCGCTGCTCGAGCAGCGCGGCGCCGAGGGCCTGTTCGAGGTGGACGAGGCCTGGCTGCCGCGGGTGAGCGAGCAGCTGCAGCCGACCCTGATCGTCCTCGGCAACCTCTTTCGAGACCAGCTTGACCGCTACGGCGAGATGGAGGCGCTGGCCGAGGAGTGGGCGAAGACGGTGGCGGCGCGCGCCGGGCGGACCGAGTTCGCCCTCAACGCCGACGACCCCCTGATCGCCGACCTCGGTCGCGACGGCGACGGCGCCCGGCGCGAGGGCGTCCTCTACTTCGGGATCGAGGACGACTCGCAGGCGCTGCCGGAGCTGCAGCACGCCTTCGACGCCAAGCACTGCCGTCGCTGCGGCCATCCCTACGCCTACGAGCGCGCCTTCGTCGGCCACCTCGGCCACTACTCGTGCCCCAACTGCGGGGCCGAGCGGCCGCGACCCGAAGTCGCCGCCACCGAGATCGAGCTGCGGGGCATGGACGGGTCGCGGTCGCGGATCCGGACCCCCGACGGTGAGATCGAGCTCGACCTGCCGCTCCCCGGCCTCTACAACGTCTACAACGCCCTCGCCGCGATCGCCGCCGGGCTTCGGCTCGGGATGGCGCCGGACCGGATCGGGCATGCCCTCGAGGGGACGCGGGCGGCGTTCGGCCGGGTGGAGACGATCGCCGTGGCCGACGTGCCCGTCTCGATCCTCCTGATCAAGAATCCCGCCGGCGCCAACGAGGTCCTGCGGACGCTGCTGCTGGAGAGCCGCGAGCGCGGGCAGCTCGACCTCTGGATCGCGCTCAACGACAAGATCGCCGACGGCCGCGACGTCTCCTGGATCTGGGACGCCGACTTCGAGCTGCTGAGCGCCGCGGCACGGCGGGTCGTCTGTACCGGGACGCGGGCTCCGGAGATGGCGCTGCGGCTGAAGTACGCCGGCTGGCCGGAGGAGGCGATCGAGGTCGTCCCCGGGGTCGAGAGCTCGCTCGACGCCGCGGTCCAGCGGACCGACGGCCGCCTCTTCGCCCTCCCCACCTACACCGCCCTGCTGGAGCTGCGCAAGCTGCTCTCCGCCCGCGGCCTGGCGAAGGAGTTCTGGCGATGAGCGCGGCGGCGGCGGCGATCTGGCACGACGTCGAGTGCGGCAGCTACGCCGCCGACCTGTCGCTCTGGGAGGAGCTGGCCGAGCGCTGCGGCGGCCCGGTGCTGGAGCTCGGCTGCGGGACGGGACGGGTCGCACTCCACCTGGCGCGGCGCGGGAACCGGGTGGTCGGCCTCGACCGCGACCCCGAGCTGCTCGCGGTCCTCCAGCAGCGCGCATCCGATTTTCGACACAGCGGAGTGGGTCCGAAATCGGATGCGCCTGCGGACCTCGTGGAGCCGCTCCTCGCCGACGCCCGCCGGTTCGAGCTCGAGGCGCCCGCCTCCCTCGTCCTCGCCCCCACCCACCTCCTGCAGCTCCTTCGCGATTCCGCCGAGCGGGCCGAATCGCTGCGCTGTATTGCCGCCGCGATGCGTCCCGGGGGCATCTTCGCCGCCGCGATCATCGAGGGGATGCCCGAGCCCGACGGCGCACCCCCTCCCCTCCCCGACGTGCGCGAGGTCGACGGCTGGGTCTACTCGAGCCTGGCGACCGAGGCCGCGGTCGGGCCGGGGGAAATCGTCGTCCGCCGGCTGCGGCAGAAGGTCTCACCACAGGGCTCGCTGAGCGAGGAACCGAACGAGGTGCGGATCGCGACCTTCGCCGCGGCGACGCTCGAGGCGGAGGCCGAGCGGGTCGGTCTGCTGCCGGCGGGAAGGCGGGAGATCGGGCCCACCGACATCCACGTCGGCTCCACCGTCGTCCTCCTGGAGAAGCGGTCGTGATGGAGCTGCGCGTCCTCAGCCTCTACCCGGAGCAGATGAACATCTACGCCGACCGGGGCAACATCCTCTTCCTCCAGCGGCGCTGCGAGTGGCGCGGGATCGGCTTCGTCCACGCGGGCGCCGGCCCTGGCGAGCCGGTCGATCCCGGCGCCCACGACCTCTTCTACATCGGCGGCGGCCAGGACCGCGACCAGCGCGCGGTCGCCGCCGACATGGTTGCGAGCAAGCAACGGGATCTGACGGCGGCGGCCGACGACGGCGCCGTCCTGCTCGCGGTCTGCGGCGGCTACCAGCTGCTCGGCCACAGCTACCAGCTCGGCGAGGAGAAGCTGCCGGGCCTGGGGCTCGCCGACCTGGAGACGGTGCGCGAGCCCGGGCCGCGGCTGATCGGCAACGTGGCGATCGAGGCCGACCTGGGCGGCGGCCCGCGGCTGATCGCCGGCTTCGAGAACCACGGCGGCCGCACCTACCTGGGGGCCGACGCGCAGCCGCTCGGCAAGGTCGTCTCCGGCCACGGCAACAACGACCGCGACGGCTCCGAGGGCGTCAGGCGCGGCAACGTGATCGGCACCTACCTGCACGGCCCGCTGCTGCCGAAGAACGCCTGGCTGGCCGACCACCTGATCGCCCTCGCCCTCGAGCGCCGTTACGGCACCCGGCCCGACTTGGAGCCGTTACCGGACGAGCTCGAGACCGCCGCCCACGAGTCGGCGCGCAAGGCAGCTGCGGGCAGCTAGCGGCCGGAAGAGCCGAAACCGCCCTCGCCACGGGCGGACTCGGTGAGCGCGGCCGCCTCGACCGGCTCGGCCAGCGCGATCGGCGTCAGCAGCAGCTGGGCGATCCGGTCGCCCGGTTCGACCCGAAAGGTCTCGGCCGGGTCCGTGTTCAGCAGCAGAACCCGCAGTTCGCCGCGGTAGCCGGAGTCGATCACGCCGGGAGCGTTGACCAGCGCGATCCCGTGATCGCGAGCCAGCCCCGACCGCGGAACCACCAACCCCGCGTGCCCCTCCGGGATCTCCACCCCCACCCCGGTCCCGACGCTCCACCGCTCGCCGGGCCCGATGTGAGCCGCCTCGCAGGCGTACAGATCCAGCCCAGCATCCCCCTCATGCGCCCGCGAAGGAAGAATCGCCTCCTCCTTCAGCTTGGCCACAGGGAGCTGCACCCGCGCCACCCTACAAGGCCCCTAGCTCTGTCGCCGAGGGGGTGGGTACCCCGTCGCCAGACACTCAACATCGAGCCATAGCGAGATGTGTCTGGAGACGGGGTACCCACCCCCTCTCCACCACCCCGCTTAAGCGACCGCCAGATCGCTGAACCGGTGCATCTCCGCCACCGGCACCCTCGCGCGCACCAGCACCCCGTCCTCGCGCTCCGTCCGCTCCAGGTCCCCCGCCACCTCGTGCAGCTCGTGCAGCCGCCCGCCCTCCGAGTACGGGATCAGCAGCTCGACCTCGGCCAGCGTCTCCTCGAAGGCCGCCTCGATCCGCTCGTGCAGCGCCTCCAGCCCCTCCCCCTCCTGGGCGGAGATCAGCACCGCCTCGGGATGGTCGAGCCCGGCCTCCTGGCGCTCCTCCTCGCTCAGCAGGTCGACCTTGTTGAAGACGAGCAGGCGCGGCTTCTCGCCGGCGCCGATCTCCGCCAGCACCTCGTCGACCGCCTGCATCTCGGCCAGCCGCCGCTCCTCCGGCGCCGAGGCGTCGACGACGTGGAGGATCAGGTCGGCCAGAACCGTCTCCTCGAGGGTCGCCTTGAAGGCCTCGACCAGCTGGTGCGGCAGCTTCTCGATGAAGCCGACGGTGTCGGTCAGCAGGGCGTCGCGGCCGGAGAGCTCGAAGGTGCGCGTGGTCGGGTCGAGGGTGTGGAAGAGGCGGTCGCGGACCTCGACCTCGGCGCCGGTGAGAGCGTTCAGCAGCGTCGACTTGCCGGCGTTGGTGTAGCCGGCGAGGGCGATCCGCGGCAGCGAGGAGCTGTCGCGGCGGGCGCGCATCACGCCGCGGTTCTTCTCCGACTGCCGCAGCCGCCGCCGCAGGGCGGCGATCCGGTTGCGGGCGAGGCGGCGGTCGGTCTCGATCTGGCTCTCGCCCGGGCCCCTGGTGCCGATGCCGCCGTCCATGCGGCCGGCGCCGAGGCGCTCGAGGTGGGTCCAGAGACCCCGCATGCGGGCCATGTTGTATTCGAGCTGGGCCAGCTCGACCTGGAGCTTGCCCTCGGCCGAGTGGGCGTGGTCGGCGAAGATGTCGAGGATGACGGCGGTGCGGTCGATCACCGGCACGCCCAGGGCCGACTCGAGGTTGCGCTCCTGGCGAGGGGCAAGCTCGTCGTCGCAGGCGACAAGGTTGGCGTTGCAGGCGGCGATCTCCTCTTTGATCTCGGTCAAGCGGCCGCGGCCGAAGTAGCGATCGGGGTCGGGTTTCGGTCGTTGCTGGGTCGCGGTGGCGACGGTAGCGACGCCGGCGGTGAGCAGCAGCTCCTTCAACTCCGCCAGCGGCTCGCCCTCCTCGCGGCCGTCGACGATGCCGATCGCCAGCGCTCGCTGGCGCGCGCGGCGGCTGCTCCCGTTCCCGTTTGCCGAAATCTCCACTCAGACCGATTGTAAGCGGCGGTCGAAGCCGGATAGGGTGGTCGGCGTGAAGGTCTTCGTAACCGGCGGCACCGGTTTCATCGGCGGCGAGGTCGTGCGCCAGCTGCGCGGGCGCGGCGAGGAGGTCGTCTGTCTCGTTCGCAGCCCCGGCAAAGCGGCGAAGCTGACCGAGCTCGGCTGCGAGCTGGTCGCCGGCGACCTCGGCGACGAGGCGGCGATCCGCAGCGGGATGCGCGGCTGCGACGCAGTCATCCACGCGGCGGCGATGTACGAGGTCGGGATCCCCGCCAAGCAGCGGCCGGCGATGTGGGAGGCCAACGTCACCGGCACCGAGCGGGTGATGAAGGCGGCCCAGGCGGAGAAGATCCCGCGGATCGTCTACGTCTCCACGGTCGGCATCTTCGGCAACACGCACAAAGAGATCGTCGACGAGTCCTACCGCAACCCCGAGACCGACTTCACCTCCTATTACGAGGAGACCAAGCTCGAGGCCCACAAGGTCGTGCAGCGGCTGATCGACGACGAGGGCCTGCCGGCGATCATCGTCCAGCCCGGCGGTGTCTACGGCCCGGGTGACACCTCCCAGGTGGCCGACCTGCTGGAGCAGTTCTTCGCCGGCAGGCTGCCGCTGATGCCGTTCCCGGAGCTGGGGATCTGCATGACCCACGTCGAGGACATCGCCGGCGGCATCCTCCTGGCCCTGGACAAGGGCAAGCTCGGCGAGACCTACGTGATCAGCGGGCCGGTGACGACGATGCGCGAGGCGATCGAGACGGTGGCGCGGGTCAGCGGCCGCAAGGCGCCGAAGCGGGCGCTGCCGACCGGGCTGATGAAGGCGATGATCCCATTCGGTCCCGTGGTCGGGAAGGTGATGGGCCAGCCGCCGAACCTGCGCGAGCTGATCTCCTCGGCCGACAACGTCACGTTCTGGGCCAGTTACGAGAAGGCCGGGCGGGAGCTGGGTTACGCCCCCCGGGGCATGGAGGAGGGCCTGCGGCAGACGCTGGAGGCTGACGAGCGGTTCCCTGCTCCGGCTGCCTAGGGGAGAGTCGGGGGAGGACTCCCCGGACAACAGCGGGGAGGGTCCGGTGAGCCCTCCCCCGACTCTCATAAGCTGGCGGCGATGAGGGTTATCGACGTGATGCACCTTGGGCGCCCGCACGTGATTGGGTGCTGGGAGGTCGAGCGAGCGCTGGTTGATCCGGGGCCGGAGTCTTCGCTTGGGACCGTGCTGGAGGCGATCGGGGGTGAGCAGCCGCGGGCGGTGCTGCTGACTCATATCCACCTCGACCATGCGGCGGCGACGGGGGCGCTGGTGCGGCGGTGGCCGGAGCTGGAGGTCTACGTGCATGAGCGCGGGGCGCCGCACCTGGTCGACCCCTCGAAGCTGCTGGCGAGCGCGGAGCGCCTCTACGGGGACAAGCTGAACTACCTGTGGGGGGAGATCCTGCCGGTGCCGGAGGAGAACGTTCGCGTCCTGCGCGGCGGCGAGACGGTGCTGGGGATGGAGGTCGCCTACACGCCCGGCCACGCCTCCCACCACGTCTGCTACTTCCACTCCGAGAGCGGCACCGCCTTCGTCGGCGACGTCGCCGCCTGCCGGATCCCGCCCTCGAACCTGATCGTCCCTCCCACTCCCCCGCCCGACATCGACATCGAGATCTGGGAGGAATCGCTGGACACCGTCGCCGCCTGGTCTCCCCGGCGCCTCGCCCTCACCCACTTCGGCGCCGTCGAGGACGACGTGCCCGGCCACATCGAGGCGGTGCGGGCGAAACTGCGCGAAGAGGCCGAGCTGGCGCGGCAGATGGAGAAGCGCGAGTACGACGCCGATAACGAGGCCCGCATCAGGCGCGCCCTCGCCGCCGAAGGGATCGAGGGCGAGACCGTCGACGAGCTGCTGCAAGCCGTCCCCACCGCCTACCAGTGGAGCGGCCTCGACCGCTACTGGCGCAAGAGGGCCGAGCGCGCAGCGGCTTAGAAGCGGCGGAGCCCCTAGGCGAGGTGCTCGCGCATCCGCTCTACCGCCTCTTCGATCCGCTCGTCGGGGGCGGTCAGGGCGATGCGGAAGAAGCCCTCGCCGCTCGGCCCGTACATCGAGCCGGGTGAGATGACGACGGCTGCCTCCTCGAGCACGAGCTCGCAGAAGGAGGTCGAGGTGTAGCCGTCGGGGACCGGGGCCCAGACGTAGATCGTGCCCTTCGGTGAGCTGACCTCGACGCCGATCTCGGCGAGCGCGGAGACGACGAGGTCGCGGCGGCGGGCGTAGGTCCGGTTCATCTGCTCCAGGGACTCGCTCGGGCCCTCGAGGGCGGCGACGCCGGCCATCTGAATCGCCTCGAAGAGGCCGGAGTCGACGTTGGTCTTCAGCCGCCAGTAGGTCTGGATCGCCTCGGCGTTGCCGAGGATCGCGGCGCAGCGCCAGCCGGTCATGTTGTAGCCCTTGGAGAGGGAGAAGACCTCGACACCGACCTCCTTGGCGCCGGGCGTGGCGAGGAAGCTGGGGGCGACGTAGCCGTCGTAGGTCGTCTCCGAGTAGGCGTTGTCGTGGACGACGAGGATCTCGTGCTCGCGGGCGAACTCGACGACCTGCTCGAAGAAGCCCTCGGGGACGACGGCGCCGGTCGGGTTGTTCGGGTAGTTGACGAACATCAGCCGCGCCCGGGCGGCGACGTCGGCGGGGACGGCGCCAAGGTCGGGGGCGAAGCCCAGCTCCGGCACCAGCGGCAGCAGCTCGGCCCCGGCGCCGGCGAGGATCGGCCCGGCCGTGTAGACCGGATAGCCGGGGTCGGAGGCGAGGGCGACGTCGCCGGGGTCGAGGAAGGCGAAGCAGAGGTTGTAGATGCACTCCTTGGCGCCGATCGCCGGGATCACCTCGCCGTTGGGGTCGATCTCGACCCCGAAGCGGCGGTCGTAGAACTGAGCGAAGGCTTGGCGGAACTCGTCGCGGCCGCGGTTGCTCGGGTACTGGTGGTAGGCCGGGTTTCCGACCGCCTCCCGCATCGCCTCGACGACGTGCCGGTAGGTCGGTTCGTCCGGGTCGCCGATGCCGAGGCTGATCACGTCGATCCCGGCAGCCCGCTTGTCGGCGATCTGCTGCTCGAGTTCCTGGAACTTGTAGGGAGGGATTGCCTCCAGGCGCTTGGACGGGGTGGCGATGCCCATGGGCGCGGAAATCTATGCGATCCGGACGGCTAGGAGCCGTCCAGCTCGGCCAGCGCCTGCACCAGCTCCGGCGAGAGCTCGCCGGCGAAGACGGGCTCGGCCCAGCCGTCGAGGCGGACGTCGAGGTCCGGGGAGATCTCGACCTGCAGCTCGCCGCCTTCGAGCTCGACCACGAGCCGGTGGGGGGCACCGCGGAGGAAGGCGGTGACGGCGGCGCCGCTGGCGCCGGTCCCGGAGGAGAGCGTCTCCCCCACCCCGCGCTCGAAGATCCGCGCCCGGACGCGGTCGCCGTCGACGGCGAGGAAGCCGACGTTGGTGCGGTTGGGGAAGAGATCGTTGCCTTCGATCCCCGGGCCGATCTCCCCCAGGTCGAGGCCGTCGAGCTCCCCGGCGGGGACGACGATCGCGCACTGCGGGTTGCCGATCGAGACGTGCTGAAACTCCCAGCTGCGGCCACCCGACTCGAGCGTGCCCCGCCCGTCCTCGGGTCCGGAGGGAAAGTCCTTCGAGGTGGTCGAGGCGCGTCCCATCTCGACCGAGCAGGTCAGCTCGCCGGTGATCGTCGGCCGGATCGGGCCGGCGGCGGTGCCGATCGCGAACTCCTCGGCGTCGGTCCAGCCGTTGCGCCGCAGGTAGAGGATCGCCTCGCGGGCGCCGTTGCCGGAGAGCTCGGCCTCGGAGCCGTCGGGGTTGAAGATCCGCAGGTCGGCGACGAGCTCGGAATCCTCGCTTTTCGAAAGGAGCAGGATTCCGTCGGAACCGATCCCGAAGTGCTGGTCGCAGAGCCACTCGACCCGCGCCGCCGTCAGCTCCCACGGCAGCCGCTCCGCCTCGAAGATCAGGTAGTCGTTGCCCAGTGCCTGCCACTTCTCGATTTTCACGCGGCGGACCCTACCCACTCCGCCGATGGGACGAAAACGGTCCTATATGGACCGTAATCGTCCCGTCAGCATTTGCGCTGCCACTTCGGTGTCGTTCATCCCGGTGCGGTCGATCAGCTCGAGGTTGGGGATTTTCCGCATCCAGGTGAGTTGGCGGCGGGCGTAGTTGCGGGAGCGCTTCTTCATCGTCTCGAGGTCGCCGGCGAGGAGCTCGTCGAACCCGAGAGCTTTGCGGGCGGTACGGCCGGGAC
>DATMBY010000219.1:0-7196 GCA_035558995.1 Solirubrobacterales bacterium | reverse complement strand
CTCGCATAGTACGAGGAGAGGTTGCAGTCACGGCATTTCACGAGTTGTACCTGCGCGTCATCGCAGCCCTCGATGCAAAGACGTTCCAGAGCCGGAACGGCTCCAACCTGTCATGCCTCCCATTCCAGGTAGACGAGGCTGGCTGGGAGGAGTTGGTCGAGATCGTCGCTGGTGCCGAGCAGGCGATCAAGGAGGTCGGCGTTCAGGCCTCCCAGCGCCTGGAAGACAGGGCAGGGATCCCTGCCGTAGTTGCCGTTGGAGTCTTCGAGGCAGCGACTGGAGCATCGAAGTGAGCAACAACGACCACTTCAACTGGGACACCCTCGTCTCCTACCTCATCCACCCGGTCAAGGTGGCGATCATCGAGGCGATGGAGTGGGTGGATGTGCCGCTGTCGCCGCGGGAGCTCGATCTGATCTTCGATGAGGAGTTCGGAGTGTCGCTGGTCGCGTACCACATGCGGACGCTGGCGGAAGTGGGTGTGGTTGAAAAGGTGGGGGAGCAGCCAGTGCGGGGGGCGCTGCAGACCTTCTACGCGCTGTCGGCGAAGGAAACCGCGAGCCCCTCCCTCTCCTGCGAGTGAGCGTGAGGATCACCGCCAGCGAGCGCGACGCGCTCTTCGAGCAGCTCTACGCGCGGCTGAGCGGGATCGACGAGGTGTGGACCTCGGCGGCTGAGCAGGACCGCGAGAGCGCCGAAGGGGTGGCGCGGCAGTTTTCCGACGACCTGCGCCTGATCCTCGACGACCTGGGCTGGGGCGAGAACGGCGAGGCGGTCGAGCTGAGCAGCCCGCCCGAGGTGCTGCGCCGCGTGTTCACGCGGGTGCAGACGGCGGCGGAAGAGCGGCGGCGGGAGGAAGTGGAAGAGCGCGAGGAGAGCCGGCGGCGCGAAGAGCGGACCGAGCAGCTTCTCGAGGCCTGCCGGCGGGTGCTGGGGGAGTTAGAGGCCTAGGAGATCTTGTCGAGGAGCGCAGTCGCGATTATGGCGCCGACGACACCGAACGTCGAACCGATCAGGGTCCGTTGAAGGCTTTTGAAGTCGCCTTCGAGGGCTAGCAGCCGGGTGTTCATTTCCACCCGAAGGCTCTCTCCAAGCTGGTTCATTTCCCCGCGAAGCCCTTCACCAAGCCGGGCCACTTCGCCGCGAATCCCGTTCATCTCGTCGCGAAGGCCATTGATGCTTTGGTCGACGCGGGCAAACCCTTCCTTCATGTCCGCTTCCACCTTGTCGAAGCGGTCGGCCGCCGAGCCGAAGCCCGCGTCGATCTCGATGCTGGGTTTGTCCGACTGCTGGGGGCTTGATTCCTTGTTCTCCACCACCGTGGTCATAATTGTAGCGCAACCTTTCGTCTGCGGTCCTTTCGATGCACGATGGACTAAGGAACGAGAGGACTAACCCCTCCCCCCTCAGGTACGGCCGAATGTGGAATTTGGGAGCAAGAACTTAATCGCAAGGTCTACGAAGAAAAGCCAGAGAACGAGTCCAACCGCGAGGCGGGCACGTGGTGACGGGTGCTGGCAGAGCTCATCAGCGGAGCCGCGTCTGCCTTGGGCGCACATACAGACAAGAGGAATACGAATCCGAAGGCTACGGCGAGAACGAGCCGCCAAAGAGTGTCGTCCTCCTTATTCATTTCCCTCCTTAGGTCTCTTATTTGTTTTTCCAGATCGAATTGAAGGTTGAATTGTCCTCGCGGCGGCTGGCGGCCTCATCCCTGATGTCGCCGGCAAGACGATCGAGGCGTTCGTCGGTGTACTGCTCACTCATCCCCATTGCCCTATCTTAGCGCAATGTTTTGTCTGCGGATTGCGGCTAAACGCTGAATTTCGGGATCACGCGCTGCAGCGACTTCGGGAGCCACCAGACGCGGTCGCCGAGGAGGAGCATCAGGGCGGGGAGGAGGACGATGCGGACGATCGTGGCGTCGAGGATGACGGCGACGGTGAGTCCGATGCCGAGCTGGCTGACGGTGGCGATGGAGGCGCCGGCGAAGGCGATGAAGACGGCCATCATGATCAGGGCGGCGCCGGTGATGACGCCGGCGGTGCGGGCGAGGCCGAACTCGACGGCGGCGGCGTTGTCGCCGTGGGCGTCGTAGTGCTCGCGCATGCGGCTGAGGAGAAAGACGGCGTAGTCGATCGAAAGGCCGAAGACGAGGCCGAAGATCATCGTCGCCCCGACCGCGTCGACGTAGCTGTGGCCGCCGAGCGGCCAGTCCTCGGGAATGTGGAACAGGAGGGTGAGGACGCCGAAGGCGACCGCGACGGTGGCGAGGTTGAGGCCGACGGCGATCGCCGCCAGCGGGATCGCGCGGAGGACGACCATCAGCACCAGGAAGGTGGCGATCGTGATCGCCAGCACCACCCAGGGGATGCGCTCGCGGGTGACGCGGCTGTAGTCGTTCAGCTGCGCGGCGCCGCCGGCGACGCCGGTCGTCAAGTCGGCTTTGTCCGCCAGGTCGGCGGCGTCGCTGGCGAGTTCCTCGTTGAGGCGGATCGAGCCGGGCGAGTTGAGGCTGTGGCTGGAGATGACCAGGACCGAGGCGGCCTGGCCGCCGCCGTCGAGGTCGATCGTTTCGTCGATCGCCTGGCGGGTGGTCGGCGGCGTCCCGTCGAGCGCGGAGAGGACGAAGTAGCCGGAGTTGAAGATGCCCGGCGAGGAGTCGGCGATGCGGCCGGCCTGGTTGCGGATCCGCTTGCGGCCGGTCAGCACCTGCACGCTCGCTTCTTCGAGACCGCTTTCCAGCGGCTCGCTTTCGTCGGCCCCCTGGGAGAGCGCCACCTGCAGAGCTTCGGCGCCGTCGCCGAGGCGGTCGAGGCCGCCGACCAGGCGCACGGCGCCGCCGCTGAGGGCGGTTATGCCGTCGCCGAGGCGTTTCGATTCGCGGGCGAGGCGGGCCGAGCCGGCGGCGAGGCGGCTGCTGCCGGCGTGCAGTTCGCGCAGGCCGGCTTCGAGTTTTTCGGTGCCTTTGAGGAGGCCCTTGAGGTAGTTCCTGAAGGTGATCGCCCAGGCTTCGATCTGCTTGGCTTCGGTGAGGTCGACGAGCAGCCGTTCGTTCAGCGCCGTCAGTTCGGCCGGCAGGCCGGCGTAGGGCTCGACCTCGGGAGTCGAGGGCAGCGGGTCGTAGGGAGCGCCGGTGACCGGATCGGTCCCGCTCACCGCCGCCGACGCCTTCCGCACCGCTTCCAGGGTCGCCTGGTACTGGGGATCGGTTTTGCCGACCGTCATTTCCCCGAGGCGCGCGAGCGCGGCCTTCAGTTCCGCTTCGGCCGTCTGCGCCGGGGCGATCAGCTGCGGCAGCTTTTCGTTGCCGTCGCTGTTCAGCGACTTGCGCAGGGCGTGGGCGCGGTTCTGGATGTTGGGGCGGATGCCGGGGATCAGCGTGTCCCGCACCAGCAGCTTGATCCGGAGCGGCCCGTTGAGCGACTTCTCCAGGCCCTGCTCGAGCAGGCGCGAGCCCTTCGAGAACTTGTCGAGCGCGTCGATCGCTTCGCCGCTGCCGTTGAGCGCCTGGGTCAGCCCGCTGGCGATCTTCTGGGCGCCCTCGCCAGCGCGGTCGGAGCCGAGCGCGAGCAGGCCGGCGCCGTCGCTGGCTTCGGAGATCCCTTCCCGCAGCTGCCCGACCCCGCCGGCGGCGACCGTGAGGCTGCGGCCGAGCCGGCCCAGCTGCTTGACCTGGGCGATGTTGCCTTCGCTGGAGAGGAAGGAGTTGCCGAGGTCCCGCAGCGGTTCCACCTGCTTGACCGCCGGGCCCGGCCCGATCACCGTCCGCACCCCGGGGATCTTCGCCACCTTGCGCTGGAAGCTTTCGATTGCGGCGAGGTTCTTGGCGTCGGTGATCGGCCCCGAGTTGGAGACGGCGACGACCTGGAACGGCGCTTCGTAGCCGGGGCCGAACTGCCTGCCGATCAGTTCCGCGTCCTCGCGGGCGGGTGAGTCGTGGGGGAGCTGCTCGGTGCTCGGCGGCCCCGTCTTCAGCCCCACGGCGGGAGTCGCCAGCAGCAGCAGCAGGCCGCCGATCAGGACCGTCGCCAGCGCCGGCTTTCGCAGCGCCGCGCCGACCAGCACCATCAGCCGCGAGCGGCCGCCGGCCGGGGCGGTGGCGCCGAGGCGCCAGCGGTCGACGTTGGGGCCGAGCAGGGTGAGGATCGCCGGGCCGGCGACCGTCGCCACCGTGACGCTGAGGATGACGACCATGCAGACGGTCCCGGCCAGCGAAGCGAGCAGGGAGCCGGGGAGGATGAAGAGGGAGACGATCATCGAGAGCAGCAGGGTGCTGCCGGCGAACATCACCGTGCGGCCGGCGTGGTGGCGGGTCAGCCGCGCCGCCTCGACCGGCTCGTGCCCCTCGGCGAGCTCCTCGCGGAAGCGGGAGACCATCAGCAGCGCGTAGTCGACGCCGAGGGCCAGGCCCATCATCGAGCAGACCGTCACCGCGAAGGCGTCGATCTCGAACCAGCCGGTGAAGAAGTAGAGGATCCCGCGTGAGGCGACGACGGTGATCGCGCCGAAGGCGAGCGGGATCGCGGCGGCGATCGGCGAGCGGAAGACGAGCAGGAGGATGATCAGCAGGAAGGGGAAGGCGATCAGCTCGCCGCGATGGCTGGCTGCGAGGTTTTCTTCCTGCAGCGCCCGCGAGAGGCTGGCGTAGCCGGTCTGGGTGGCGTCGACCGGGGCGTGGACCTCTTCCTCGAGCACGCGGTTGAGGTGGGGCACGGTCTCGTTGACCGCGGTGCGGGTGTCGACGTGGAAGTCGGCGAGGATCAGCGCCTTTTCCGGGCTCGGCCGCAGGCGCTGGACGGCGCCGGTGTCCCAGGGCGAGAGCGTCGTCACCCGCGGGTCCTCGCGCAGGGCGTCGATCAGCCGAGGGCCCTGGCGGTCGATCGCCGCGGCGGGGCCGCGGAGGAGGATCGCGAAGGGGGCGGTCTCGCCGAAGTGTTCGCGCAGGAGCTCGTTGCTGCGAAAGGATTCGGTCCCGGCGACGTCGATCGTGGTCGGGTCGAGGCGGCTGTTCGTGCCGGTACCGATTACCCCCAGCGTCGCCAGCAGGATCGCCGCGACCACCAGCACCGCGCGCGGATGACGCAGCAAAAATGGCTGGTCTCGATTCGGCCCTTTCCGTGAGGACCCTCTGCGTGCCCTGCCGATCCTCCTTCCCACGGCTGGTAGTTTGGCGGTAGAGGACTACGGGAGGGGGATTTGGTGCGGAAGACTCTGTTAAGAGCACATGTACTGGGACTGGCGCTGTTGCTCGTCCTCGCCGGCTCGGCGCTGGCGATCAAGCTGACGGCGGGGAACGTCGTCGTCACGACCGACGGCGGGTTCACGCCGAGGACGCTGCCGAAGAAGGGGTTCGCCCCGATCAAGCTGCACGGGTTCGGGAAGATCGGCACCGCTGACGGGACGCCGCCGCCAATTCTGGAAACCGTGACGATCTGGTTCGACAAACACGGCGAAGTCGAGACGAAGGGGCTGCCGGTCTGCACGCCCAGGAAACTGGCGGCGACCACGACCGCGCAGGCGCGCAAGCTCTGCCCCGGCGCGATCGTCGGCAAAGGCTTCGGCAAGGCCGTCGTCATCTTCCCCGAACAGGGGCCGATCCAGGCCTCCTCGCCGCTGACGATCTTCAACGCGCGGCCGATCCACGGCAATCCGGCTGTGCTGATCCACGCTCACCTGACGGTGCCGGGCCCGACCACCTTCGTCGTCCCGGTCGAGATCCAGCGGGTCCACGACGGCCGCTACGGCTTCAAGACCGTGGGGAAAATCCCCAAGATCGCCGGCGGCTCCGGCATCCCCCTCTACGCCCGCCTGACGATCGGGCGCGAATGGAAGTACAAGGGGAAGACGCTGAGCTACGCCAACGCCGGCTGCCCGGACGGGCGCCTGCAGGCGAAAGGACAGTTCCAGTTCAAAGACGGCACCTTTCTCCAGGGTTCCGTGTTCAAAACGTGTAAGGGGAGCTGATTGAGGAAGCCGATGCGCAGAGCCGTGTTGCTGGCGGGACTGATCGTCCTGGGCCTCACCGCGAGCGCCTCGGGCGTCGACAGCTGCATCGGCCCGCTCTGCGTCAGCTCGACGGCGACGATCCAGCCGCGGGAGCTGCCGAGGAGCGGCGGCTCCCCGATCACCCTCAGCAGCATCACCCGGGTCAAGACCAAGGACGGCTCGACCCCGCCGACGCTGGCGGAGATCAGCTTCCTGATCGACAAGCACGGGCGGGTCAACAACAAGGCCTTCCCGACCTGCCCGATGGCGAAGCTGGAAGGGACGACGCCGGCGCAGGCGCGCAACCGCTGCGCGGCGGCGCTGGTCGGCAAGGGGACGGGGAAGGCGCTGGTGACGATGCCGGGGCGCGACCCGTTCACGATCACCTCGCCGATCTCCTTCTTCAACGCGCCCCCGACCGGCGGCAAGCCGACCCTGATCGCCCACGCCTACGAGACCGTGCCCTCGCCGCAGGCGCTGCTCGTCCCGATCGTCGTCCAGCGGGTCTCGAAGGGCCGCTACGGCTACCAGGTCGACGTGAAGATGCCGGAGATCGCCGGCGGCTTCGGCGCCCCGACGCTGGCCGAAGCGCACGTCGGCGCGACGCGCAAGCGGGGCGGCAGGAAGATCGGCTTCGTCGAGGCCTACTGCTCCGGCGGTCGGCTCCAGGTCGAGGGCGACCTCAGCTTCACCAACGGCGACTTCTTCCCGGCGACCCTGACCTCGCCCTGTCACTTCCCTCGGTGAGATGGCGATGTCGCTTTTGTCTCCCATCAGAGGACAAAAGCGACACGTCGCCCTGGGCATAGCGCTCGCCGTCCTGGCGCTCGGGGCAACCAGCGCCGGCGCCGCCCTCGTCGAAGTCGACGACGTCGTCCTGCGAGCCGACGGCGGCTTCACTCCGCAGACGCTGCCGGCGCACCGGTTCGCCCCGATCGACTTCCAGGGCCACGTCGACATCTCCGGCCGCCACGGGGCCGGGCCGCCGAAGCTGCGGCAGGCACTGATCGACTTCGACCGCGACGGCCGCCTCAGCGTCGTCGGGCTGCCGACCTGCGCGCCGGAATCGATCGCGGAGGCAACCACCGAGGAAGCGCGGTCGATCTGCCGCGGCGCGATCGTCGGCATCGGCCACGTCGAAGCGCTGATCTCGCTCGAGAGCGGCCCGGTCCGGGCGCGGGCGCCGCTGACGATCTTCAACGGCCCGC
>DATMBY010000218.1:0-20475 GCA_035558995.1 Solirubrobacterales bacterium | reverse complement strand
ACCTGCTCTGGAGCCGTAGGAGCAGCCGCGTCGCGGGAGCCCTGGGCGCGGCTACGAGGGCGGCCTGGACGAGGCTGAGGGCGCCGATCGAGAGCCAGAAGGGGAGCAAGCCTCAGGCGCGGCCGGCGGTGGCCGGGACCTGGCGCTCGGGTTCCCGCGGTTCCGTCGCGGGAGCCCCTCCACGGGGCTCGAGCCGGCCCGCCGAGGCGACCGCCCACAGCATCGCAAGCCAGTTGCCGGTGGCGACGGCGACGTGGACCCAGACGACGCCGGCAGGCAGTTCCAGCGCCCACTGAAGGCCCCCGATGGCCCCCTGCAGGGCGAGGAGGCCGATCACCAGGGTCAGGGGCCGAAGGGCGCGGCTATCGGCGCCAGGGCGCCGCAGGAGGAACCAGACGCCGATCGCCGCGAAGCCGTAGACGGCGGCGATCGCGGCGTGCCGCTGCACCATCCATTCCAGCGTCCCGGTGCCCTCGAAGTCGAAGCGGTGGACCAGCTGTCCTTCATGGGCGCCGGCGTGGGGCCCCGAGGCGGTGGCGATCGTTCCGGCGAGGATCGTCAGCTGGCCCAGTGGGATCAGCGCCCGCACCGCCCAGACGCCGAGCCGGTCGGCGGAGCGCCGCCGCTCCCACGGTTCGTAGCGCGAGCACCAGGCGAGGGCGAAGGCCGCGTCGAGCAGCATCATCGAGAGGATGAAGTGGGACATCACCAGCCCAGGCGCCAGGTGGTACTTGACCACCAGCGCTCCGAGGATCGCCTGGCCGATCACGCCGAGCGGCAGCAGGGCGCCGAAGAGGGCGAGGTGCCAGCGGTAGGGGCGGCGGAACCAGGCGAGCACGCTGGCGGCGATCACGGCGACCCCGACGAAGCCGGTGAGGAGCCGGTTCCCGTACTCGATCACCGCGTGCGATTCGAGCGGCGGCGTGTTGCCGCCGTAACAGCGCGGCCAGTCCGGGCAGCCGAGGCCGGAGCCCGTCAGCCGCACGCCGGCACCCGTGAGGACGATCAGCGCCAGCGCCGCGAGGGCTACGAGGGTGACCTGGGCGTAACGCTCGGGCGAGATCTCGAGGCGGCTTTGGAGGCGTGCCCGCATCTACCGGCAATGATGGCAGCGGCCGTCGGGCCGCACCCGCTCAGCCTTTGGATTTGCCGGAGCCGCCGCCGGCGTTTTCGAGCAGGTACTTCACCAGGTCTTCGATTTCTTTCTGGGAGAGCATCTGCTCGTAGGTCTGCGGCATCACGTTCGGCGGGTAGCCCTTGACGATCTCGGCGTTCGGGTCCTTGATCATCTCTTCGACCGCCGCCTGGCTTTCGCCGGGAAGTTCTTCGTCGAGGTTGGGTCCCGTGACCCCGCCCGCTTCCGCTGCGGCGAAGGTGTGGCAGGTGCCGCAGCCGTTGCTGGCGAAGACCTGGGCGCCGGGGCCGCCGGCCACCTTCGGCGGAGCCGCGCCGGGGACTCCGGCCCATTCGCCGACGTAGGCGGCGACGTCGTCGAGGTCCTGGCCGGTGACGAGGTCGGCCGGCATCGAGACCGCAGGATTGCCGTTGCTCTCGCGTGGGTACTCGACCTGCGCTTTGACGACGCCCTCGATCGTGTCCGAGTCGTTTCCTTCGGCGCGGGCCGCGGCAAAGGCCTTGTCGAGGTCAGGTCCCTGGACCCCGGAGGATCCGGCCTGCGCAAGCGTGTGGCATTCGCCGCATTTCTGGACGAAGAGGGTGCGGCCGCGCTGGGGGTCGGCATCGGTCGTCCCGCAACCGGAAGCGACCGCCGCGAGGGCGATCAGGGCCACGAGGGCGAGCAGCGGGGTGATGAGTTTCGAAACGCGAGCCATGGGGCGGGATGCGGGCGGAAGTCTATATGTCGGAGCCCCTGGGAAGCGTGTCGTCGAGCACGCCTGGTGGGCTAATCTTGAGGCGATTCGCACTAACTGGAAACGGCGAGCGACGGGAGGTCGCAGATGCAGGTGAAGGACGGGATGTCGGAGATCACGCTGACCGTGGGCCCGTCCCACACGCTGCGCGAGGCGGCCGCGAAGATGGTCGAGAAAGGGACCGGAGCGGCGCTGGTGATCGACGCCGAGCTGCCGGCGCCCTCGATCGTCACCGAGCGCGACCTGCTGATCTCCGTCGCCCGTGGCCAGGACCCCGCGAGCGAGCGGGTCTGCGATCACATGAGCGAAGGCGTGCTCTCCGCCGCTCCCGAATGGAGCCTCGAGCGCGCCGCCGCCGAGATGTCCCGGCGCGGCGTCCGCCACCTCGTCGTCTTCGACGGCGGTGACCCCGTCGGCGTCCTCTCGATGCGGGACATCGTCCGCTGCTGGACCAGCGATGGCGCTACGAGTGAGATGCAGCTGCCCGGCTAGGGCTGCGGAGGGCCGGAGATGGTTTCGACCGGCAAGGCCGCGCCGCGGGTCTCCTGGCGGCGGGGGAGGCGGTAGTAGTCGCGGACCGAGCCGCGGACGATGCTGCGGAAGGCGAGGAGCAGGAAGATCGCGCCGATGATCGCCCAGATCAGCGGCTTGAAGATGAAGCCGCCGGCGAAGGTTCCGCAGATCAGGCCGACGGCGCCGACCGCGAAGAAGACGGGACCCCAGGAGGGGCGCGGCAGGTAGACCGTCTCGCCGGGCTCGGGGATGTGTCGGTGCTCGGCCATCGTTCCTACTGGGCGATGTAGAGGAAGGCGGCGACGAAGCTGAGGGCGAAGATGCCGGCGGCGATGCCACCTGCGACCAGCCCTGCGCGCATCTGTCGGCGTGCGGTCTCGCGGTCCATTGGCGGGATTTCTATCAGGGAAGGCGGTCTAGACGTTGGCGGCGATGGCCATGGAAAGGAACAGCAGGGCCAGGTAGGCGAGGGAGAAGAGGTAGGTCTTCAGGGCCCAGCGCCGGTCTCTGGCGCGGTAGAGGCGGGCGGCGAAGTAGATGAAGGCGCCGCCGAGCAGCATCGAGGGGACGACGTAGGCGACGCCGAGGCCGCCGGCGCAGAAGGGCAGCTGGGTGACCGCGTAGAGGAGGACGGTGTAGAGGAGGATCTGGCGCCTGGTCTCCTCCTCGCCGCGGACGACCGGGAGCATCGGGATCCCGGCCTTCGCGTACTCGTCCTTCATCAGCAGCGAGAGGGCCCAGAAGTGCGGCGGGGTCCAGAAGAAGACGATCGCGAACATGAAGAAGGCCATGCCGCTGAGCTCTCCCGTGACGGCCGCCCAGGCGACCAGCGGCGGCACCGCGCCGGCGGCACCGCCGATGACGATGTTCTGCGGGGTCCGCCGCTTCAGCCACAGCGTGTAGACGCCGACGTAGCCGAGGAAGCCGCTGAGCGAGAGCGTCGCCGCCAGCGGGTTCACGGTCAGCGAGAGCAGCAGGAAGGAAGCCGTGGCGAGCGCGAGGCCGAAGATCGTCGCCGCCCGCGCCGAGACCCGCCCCGAGGCCACGGGGCGGTCTGCCGTGCGGGCCATCGTGCGGTCGATGTCGCGGTCGACGGCGTGGTTGATCGCCCCGGCGCCGCCGGCGGAGAGGGCGCCGCCGAGGCAGGTGAGGAAGATCAGTCCCGGCGACGGGTCCCCCGCCACGTACATCGTCGTCACCGTGGTGAAGAGCAGCAGCGACTGCACCTTCGGCTTCGTCAGCGTCAGGTAGTCGCGGACGACGGTGGGGAGCAGCGAGCGGGTGGCCGTCGTCGGGTTGGGCGCGGTCTGCGCGCCGGCACCGGTCTGCATGGGGCTCAGGCTACCGGCTGCGATTCGCGTGCGGCCGCCTGCTCGGAGCGGCGGGTGCGGTTGCCGATCGCGACGCGGATGTCGCGCAGCGGCCGCGGGCTGCGGACGTCGGGCAGGACGTCGAAGTTGTGCGGCTCCGGCGGCGAGAGGGTGAACCACTCGAGCGTGTCCCCGGCCCACGGGTCGTGGCCGGCCTCCGGGCCGTTGGTGCGGCTGAAGATCGCGTTGAGGATCGTCAGCAGGATCCCGACGAAGAGGACGAAGACGCCGATCGACGCGATCACGTTGTAGGCAGTGACGCCGGTCCCTGCGAAGTACTTGTAGGCGTCGACGACCTGGCCCTGCTCGGCCCCGGCGAAGAAGAGCGGCACGAAGCCCAGCAGCAGTCCGACCATGATCGTCCAGAAACTGATCTTGGCGAGGCTCTCGCCCATCGTGCGGCCGGTCATCTTCGGAAACCAGTAGTGCAGGGCCGCGAAGCCGCCGAAGACCGAGCCGCCGATCAGCGCGAAGTGGGTCGCCGCAGTCGAGTCGGTGGTGTTCTTCAGGTGCCAGGCGGCCGCCACCAGCGAGTGGCAGAGCTCGGAGGCGAGGCCGACCCCGATCGCGAAGATGGCCCCGATCGCGAACAGCAGGGGCGCCCGCATCCGCAGGGTGCCGCCGGCGAGGGTCGCGATCAGGTTGAAGAAGACGAGGCCGAAGGGGACGATCAGCGCCAGCGACATCAGCATCGCGAAGTACATCCAGCCGATCCCGATCGGGGCCGTCAGCATGTTCTGCATCCAGGCCAGGGTGCCGATCACCGCGATCGCCGCCAGGCAGGCCATGACGACGTTGCGGTTGAAGAGAGGTTTGCGCGAGAAGGTGGCGGCGATTTCGGCGATCGCGCCGAAGGCGAAGATCAGGACCAGCATGTAGGCGCCGGTGTAGAAGATCCAGCTCAGATGCTGCCAGAGGAGCGGCGCGCCGCCGGAGCCGTCGGCGAAGAAGATGCCGTCGTAGTTGCGGTCGATCATCAGCATCGTCAGCGCCGCCAGCAGGACCGATCCGACCACGATCATCAGCCAGGAGCCGACGGCGGTGGCCCAGGCGAAGACCGGGACCCGGCGCCAGGCCATCCCCGGCGCCCGCATCGTTTTCAGCGTCGCGACGAGGTTGATCGAGAGGAGGACGAAGCCGAGGGTCGCCAGCCCGGTCGCCGTCGCCCAGGCGTCGACGCCGTTGTTGGAGAGGAAGGCGACCTCGCTGAGCGGCGCCAGCGGGTTGACTCCGGCCTCCGAGGGGGTGAAGAGGAAGGTCGCGTAGAGAACCGTGGCGCCGGCGACCCAGAGGGCGAGCCCGACCTGCCCGAGCCGCGGCAGCGCCGTCCCGCGGGCGCCGATCTGCAGCGGGGCCACGTAGTAGAAGAGCCCGAAGACGAGCGGCAGGGCGAAGAAGAAGATCGCGCTGGCCCCGTAGAGCGAGAGCATGCGGTTGAAGCCGACGGGGGAGAGGAAGGTGTTCTCCGGGACGAGCAGCTGGATCCGCATCAGCACCAGCTCGACCAGGGCGATGAAGAGGAAGCCGAGGGCGCCGGTGAGAAGGATCTGGCCGACGTCCTTGTGGTCGGCGCTGGTCGCCAGCTGCGCCCAGCGGGGGCGGGCGGCGCTGTAGCCGTCGGCGACGAGCTCGGGGCGCGGGCTGGGGCTCATGGGGTTTCTCCGTTTTCGATCAGGCCGACGACCCGTTCCTCGGCCGCGTCGATCTCTTTGTCCTGCTTTTCGATGAATTCTTCGTATCCCTCGGGGGAGACGACTTCGACCTCGGTCCGCATCGCCGCGTAGGCCTGCCCGGAGAGGGTGGCCGAGTCGCCGTCGTAGGCGCCCGGTTCGTCGGCGACGAAGAGCACCTTGTTGGTCTTGCCCGGCACGGCGTCGGCCTTGCGGGCCAGTTCTTCCACGTTCCAGGTGTGGACGACGTCGGTGGAGACCAGTTCGAGCTCGATCGCGGTGTCCTCGGGGACGACCAGCTTGTAGTAGGAGAAGGCGCCGTTGGGGTAGTCGTAGCGCCAAAGCCACTGCTGGCCGGTCGCCTTGATCTTCAGCGGTTCTCCCTTCAGCGAGGCGAGGCCGGCGTCGCCGGTGCTGGGCCGTTCGCGGGCGTTGCCGGTGATGACGACACCGAGGATGAAGAGGACGGCGGCGAAGAGCGTGAGCACGCCGGCGACCCGGAACTGGAGGCCGCGGCCGCCGAGCAGCTGGCGCGGCTCGGCGCCCCGCTCACCGCGGTAGCGGCGGACGACGTAGAGCAGCGCGCCGACGAGCGCGATGATCAGGATCGCGGCGGCGACGGTGCCAATCCAAAGCAGGGTGTCGATCTGGTCGGTGCCAGGGGAATGGGCGGCCAAAGCGCGGCCATTCTATTCAGGCGAGGCGGCGCCGCGGTTTCCCGCTCCCCATCCCGCCCGCGGACCTATACTCGCGCTCCTCATGCGGAGGCGCTCCCGGCCATCGAATGCGCTTCGCCTCGCGGTCCGCGTCGGTGGCGCCGGGGCGATCGCGGGCGCCGCCGCCGTCCCCCTGCTGCGGCGCCGGCTGCAAATCCCGACCCCGGTCACGGTCGTCGCCGTCGCCGCCGCCCCGCTGGCGCTGGCGGTCCTGCAGCCGCGCTCCAAGCGCCGCGACGTCGCCCTCTTCGCCCTGCAGATGTGGGCCTTCACGGTCGCCCACGAGCTCCCCTACGACGACCCCGAGCGTCTGCGGGCCCGGCTCCGCACCCGCTACCCGATCCGCACCGACAAGCTGATCGGCGCCGGCCGCCTCCCCAACGCCCGCCTCCAGCGCGCCTTCGCCGCGAGGCCGGGGGTCGGCGCCCTCAACAAGGTCCTGACCTGGACGCACTGGCTCTGGTTCATCGAGCCCTACCTCTCGCTCGCCCTCATCCTCGTCCGCCACAACGAGCGCTTTCCCCGCTCCGCGCGCCAGATGGCGGCAGTCTTCGACCTCGGCTGCGCCCTCTACTTCGCGGTCCCGACGGCGCCGCCGTGGTGGTCCTCCGAGCAGGGGCTGACCGGCGAAGAGGTGCGGCGGATCATGGTCGAGGTCGGGGAACCGACCTGGGGCCGCGCCTGGGAGCGGATGTACGACGCCCTCGGCGGCAATCCCTGGGCGGCGATGCCCTCCCTGCACTTCGCGACCTCCCTGCAGGCGGCCTTCTCGCTCTCCGAAGCGGGCAAGGTCGAGGGGGCGCTTGGCTGGGGATACGCCGGCACGCTCGGCTTCGCCCTCGTCTACCTGGGCGAGCACTACGTCACCGATCTGCTCGCCGGCGCCGCCCTGGTGGCGGCAGTCCGGAGGGGCGAGCCACTGGCGGAACCCCTTATACGCAGGGTAAACGGAGGGCTGCAGCGTCTGGAGAGGATCGCCAACGGGTAATTTCCCTGGGGTGTCTCCGGAAGACCCGGCGAACGACAGCGGTCGCTTCGCCGAAATGCCGATTTTCACGACGCGGCGGCTGGTCCAGACCATCGTCGCCGTCTTCCTGCTGCTCGGGGCGATCTACTTCCTCTTCCCGAAGCTGGTCGGCCTCGGCAACGCCCTCGACCGCCTCGACGAAGCCGATCCGGTCTGGATCGCGGTCGCGATCGGCTTCAACGTCCTCGCCTACGCGACCTACATCGCCCTCTTCAAAGCGGTGGTGGGAGGCGACGCGCTGCGGCTGACCTGGGGCGAGACCTACGAGATCAACATGGCCGGGGTCGCCGGCACCCTGCTCTTCTCGGCCGGCGGCGCCGGCGGCATCGCGGTCACCTACTGGGCGCTGCGCAAAGCGGGGATGCGGCGGCGGGACGTCGCCCGGCGGATGGTCGCCTTCGTCTCCCTCCACTACATCTTCTACCCGATCGCCCTGATCGTCTTCGGCATCCTCCTGCGGACCGGGGTGATGAACGGCAAGAGCTCGGTCGAGCTGACGATCATCCCCGCTGCGGTCGCCGGGGCGCTGCTGGTGATCGGCGTCCTGGTGACTCTGATCCCGCCCGACGCCGAGCGGCGGCTCGCCCGCTTCGCCCATACCGAGCGCTCGCGCCACTTCCTCGAGAACCTCGGCAAGGTCCCGGCGACCCTGGGCGAGGGCTTCCGCTTCGCTTTCGGCCTCTTTGCCCATCCCAAGAAGGGCGGCCTCGCGATCTTGGGAGCTGCCGGCTTCTGGGCCTTCAGCATCGGCGTCCTCTGGGCCTCCTTCCACGCCTTCGGCGTCCACGTCCCGCTCGCGGTCGTCGTCCAAGGGTTCTTCCTCGGCATGGTCGCCAACCTCTTCCCGCTGGCGCCGGCCGGGGTGGGGGCGGTAGACGCCGGCATGATCGGCGCCTTCGTCCTCTTCGGGATCCCGGAGGAGACCGTCTTCCCGGCGGTCCTGATCTTCCGCCTCGTCGCCTTCTGGATGCCGATCCCGCCCGGCATCTTCGCCTTCTTCCAGCTCCGCCATACGGTTCACCGCTGGGAAGAGGAGGGGCTGCCGATCGACCGCGGCGGCCGGGCGACCTCGGACCTGGAGCCCGGGGCGGGCCCGCTGGAAGGAGCAAATGCGCTTGAATCCAGCCGCGGCGAAGCGTACTATAAAAAGTAAAGTATTAGACTCCAGGCGGCAGATATGACTGAGCAGAAGAAGGTCGAGAACGTGATCATCGTCGGCGGCGGGCCCGCCGGCTACACGGCTGCGCTCTACACGGCCCGCGCCAACCTCGAGCCGCTCGTCTTCGAGGGCTTCCAGTGGGGCGGTCAGCTACAGAACACGACCGAGGTCGAGAACTACCCCGGCTACCCCGACGGGATCATGGGCCCGGAGATGATGGCCCAGTTCCGCGCCCAGGCCGAGCGCTTCGGGACCCGCTTCGTCACCGACGACGTCGACCGCGTCGAGCTCTCCGACGGCGGCGTCCACAAGGTCTTCCTCGGCGACGAGGAGCACCGGGCGAAGACGGTGATCCTGGCGATGGGGGCGGAGCCGAAACGGCTCGGGGTGCCCGGTGAGATGGAGCTCGGCGGCCGCGGCGTCTCCACCTGCGGCGTCTGCGACGGGGCCTTCTTCAAAGGCCAGAAGGTGATCGTGATCGGCGGCGGCGACTCGGCGATGGAGGACTCGATCTTCATCTCCAAGTTCGCCGAGAACCTGACGATCGTCAACCGCCGCGACGAGTTCCGCGCCTCGAAGATCATGTTCGAGCGGGCCCGGGACAAAGAGAACATCGACTTGAAGACGCCCTTCTTCGCCGAGGAGTTCCTCGCCGGGGAGAGTGGCAAGCTGGAGAAGGTTCGCCTCCGCAACGCCGAGACCGGCGAGCAGGAGGAGCTCGAGACCGACGGCGCCTTCGTCGCGATCGGCCACGTCCCGAAATCGGAGATCGTCGCCGGACAGGTCGGGACCGACGAGGACGGCTACATCGTCACCGAGGCCGGCTCGACCCGGACCAACCTGGGCGGCGTCTTCGCCGTCGGCGACGTCGTCGACCACACCTACCGACAGGCCGTCACCGCGGCCGGCACTGGCTGCATGGGCGCGCTCGACGCCGAGCGCTACCTGCGCGACGCCGACGTCCCGGTCGAGGCCCACTGGATGCCCGGCGGCGAGCCGGCGGAGATCGCCACCGGCAGTGGCTGAGTGCACCCACCTCGACTGCGTCACCTACCTCGACCTCCCGGACGGGGTCGAGGGTTGCGAGGAGTGCCTGGCGATGGGGATGCAGTGGGTCCATCTGCGGATGTGCCAGACCTGCGGCCACGTCGGCTGCTGCGACAACTCGATCGGCAAGCACGCGACCGCCCACCACCAGGACACCGGCCACCCGATCATCCGCTCGGCCGAGCCGAACGAAGACTGGAGCTGGTGCTACGTCGACGAGCTGATGATGCGCCTGAGCTCGGGCGCCGGCTCGTAGGCCGGGCCCTTCTTCGCCCGTAGTTGCTCGAGCAGCTCGGCCGCGCGGTCCGGGCCGATCAGCTTGGCGAAGCCGAGTGGGCCTAGGGGCCAGTTGAAGCCGAGTTTCAGTGCGGTTTCCATGTCCGCGGCGGAGGCGATCTCCTCTTCGAGGGCGAAGGCGGCCTCGTTGGCGATCTGGGCGAAGAGGCGGCTGAGGACCTCCTCGGCGGCGGGATCGATCTGGGCGAGCTGCGCAGGGTCGAGGGTCGGCGCCTCGATCCCCAGGTCAGGATCCGGGTCGCGCTGGGTCCCTTCACGGTAGTCGTGGTAGCCGTGCCGGCTCTTGCGGCCGAGACGGCCTTCGGCGACCAGCTGCTCCTGGATCCGGCTCGGGCGCCAGCGCTCGGGCTCGCCTCCCTGGGCGAAGAAGGAGCGGGCGATTTCGAGGTTGACGTCGAGGCCGATCAGGTCGAGCAGCTCGAACGGGCCCATGCGGAAGCCGCCGCCGAGGCGGACGATGCGGTCGATCCGGGCCGCGTCGGCGATGCCGTCGCCGAGGATCCGCAGCGACTCCAGGGTGAAGGGTCGGGCGAGGCGGTTGGCGACGAAGCCGGGGCTATCCTTGACGCGGATCGGGGTCCGGCCCATCCGCTCGGCGACCTCGCTCGTCGCCGCCAGCGCCGCGTCGGAGGAGTGCTCGGCGGCGATCACCTCGACCAGCTTCATCAGCGGCGGCGGGTTGAAGAAGTGCATGCCGACGACGCGCTGGGGGGCTAGCACGTCTTCCGCGATCTCCGAGACGCGAAGCGAGGAGGTGTTGGTGGCGAAGACGGGCTCCGGCCCCAGCGCTTCGGCAAGGCCGGTGAAGATCTGCCGCTTCAGCTCCAGCTTCTCCGGCGCCGCCTCGATCACCAGGTCGCATCCGGCGAGGCCGGTCAGCTCGATCGTCGTCTCGACCCGGCTGCCTGCGGCGAGCGCCTCATCGATGCTCCAGCGCTCCCGCTCGACGCCCTTGTAGAGGGCTTCCCGCAGGCGCGAGGCGCCAATCTCTACGACGTCGGGGGCGACGTCGTAGAGGACCGTCTCGTAGCCGCCGAGGGCGGCGATCTGGGCGATCCCGCGGCCCATCGTTCCGGCGCCGAGGACGCCGATCCGGGAGACGCTCACCGGCCCTGGAAGCGGGGTTCGCGTTTCTCGAGGAAGGCCGTCATCCCCTCGACCCGGTCCTCGCTCGCCATCGCTTCGTCGAAGAGGGCGCGCTCCTCGCGCAAACCGTCGGCAAGGGTCGTCTCCTGCGCCGCCAGCACCGCCCGTTTGCCCAGCCGCAGCGCCAGCGGCGGTCGCTCGGCGACGAGCCGTGCCAGCTCGATCGCCTCGGTCAGCCATTTGCCTTTGCCGACCACCTGGTTGACGAGGCCCCAGCGCTGCGCCGTCCTCGCGTCCCAGCGGCGGCCGGTGAGGACGTACTCCATCGCCCGCTGCTTGCCGATCGCCCGCGCCAGCCGCTGGGTGCCGCCGCCCCCGGGGATGATCCCGAGCGTGATCTCCGGCTGGCCGAAGCGGGTGCCCTCGTCGCAGACGATCATGTCGCAGGCCAGCGCCAGCTCGCAGCCGCCGCCGAAGGCGTAGCCGGAGACAGCGGCGATCGTCGGGGTCCCGATCGCGGTAAGCCGCGTCCAGAACTCGATCCCCTGCGGGTCGGGCGGGGCATCGAGCGGCCGCTCGGCCATCGCCCGGATGTCGGCGCCGGCGGCGAAGAACTCGTCGTGGCCGGCGAGGACGATGCAGCGCACTTCCGGATCGGCGTCGAGCCGCTCCAGCGCCCCGGCGATCTCGCTCCGCATCTCCGGCGAGAGCGCGTTCCGCGCCTCGGGCCGGTTCAGCCGCAGCAGGGCGACGTGGAACTCGTCGACGGAGACCTCGACGAGGCCGGCCAACTCAGGACTCCTGCAGGGGGAGCATCGCGTTGATCCCGGTCGCGGCGCGGCCGATGATCAGCTTCTGGATCTGCGAGGTGCCCTCGTACAGCGTGGTGACGCGAGCGTCGCGCAGGTAGCGCTCGACCGGGTAGTCGTCGACGTAGCCGGAGCCGCCGTGGGCCTGGATCGCCAGGTTCGCGCACTCGACCGCGGCCTCGGTGGCGTAGAGCTTGGCGACCGAGGTCTCGGTCGCGTTCGGCTTCTGTTCGTCCTTCAGCAGGCCGGCGCGCAGGACCAGCATCCTGCTGGCGTCGCGCTTCAAGATCATCTCGGCGATCATCTCCTGGACCAGCTGGAAGCGGGCCAGGGGGACGCCGAACTGCTTGCGCTCCTTCGCATACTCGACCGAGCTCTGCACGCAGCCTTCGCAGATGCCGACGCAGCCGGCGGCGACGCTGTAGCGGCCGTTTTCGAGCGCGCTCATCGCCACCTTGAAGCCGTCGCCGACCTCGCCGAGCATCGCGTCGGAGCCGACCTCGACCTCGTCGAGCGAGATTTCGGCGGTGTCGGAGGAGCGCAGCCCGAGCTTGCCGTGGATCTCCTGGGTGGTGAAGCCGGCGGAGTCGGTGGGGACGATGAAGGCGGCGAGGCCGCGGTGTTTCAGCGCCGGGTCGGTCTGGGCGAAGATCAGGGCGAAGTCGGAGACGTTGCCGAGGCTGATCCACATCTTCTGGCCGCTGATCGACCATCCGCTCGCGGTCTTCTTGGCGCGGGTGCGGAGGTTGGCGGCGTCGGAGCCGGTGTCGGGCTCGGTCAGGCCGAAGCAGCCGAGGCCCTCGCCGGAGCAGAGCCGGGGCAGCCACTTCCTTTTCTGCTCCTCGGTGCCCCACTTCTCGATCGGGCCGGCGACCAGCGAGGTGCAGACCGAGACGACGGTGCGGGCGGAGGAGTCGGCGCGGCCGATTTCCTCGGCGATCAGCCCGTAGCTGACGTAGTCCAGTCCACGGCCGCCGTACTCTTCGGCCACCGGCGCCCCGAGGAAGCCGATCTGGCCCAGCTTGCGTGCCAGCTCGCGATCGAAGCGGGCCGCGCGGTCGTTGTCGCGGATGTTCGGCAGGATCTCCCGCTCGGCGAATTCCCGCGCCGCCTCGCGGATCAGCTTCTGCTCGTCGCTCAGCTGGAAGTCCATCTCAAAGCTCCTGCAGCTCTCGGCCGAGGGTCTCGGCGAAGGCGTCCTGGGCTTCGCGGGTGCGCGGGCCGGGGGCGGCGGGGAAGGCCCGGCCGTCGACTGAGGAGACCGCCTGGATCTCCCGCGTCGTCGAGGCGAGGAAGGCCTCGGAGGCGTTTTGCAGCTCCTCGACCTGCCAGCTGCCCTCCTCGACGTCGAGCGCCTTGATCATCCGGTCGCGGGTGATCGACTCCAGCACGCCGTCGGTCAGCGCCGGCGTCCGCAGCGCGCCCTCGGGCGAAACCCAGAAGACCGAGGAGGTGGGCGGCTCGAGCACGATCCCGTCGGGGCGGACCAGGCAGGCCTCGTCGGCGCCGTCGGCTTTGGCCAGCCGCGTCGCCTGCATGTTCGCCGCGTAGGAGAGTGACTTGACGCCGTTGAGGACGATCGTCGGGTTGTAGGTGACGGTGGCGAGGCTGAGCGTCTCCGGGTGGTCGGGGATCGGCTCGGTGGCGGCGATCCGGCGGCCGCCGCGGGTGACGATCAGCCGCAGCTGGCCTTCGACCGACCCGGCCCGCTCCAGCAGCGCCCCGATCTCGCTCTCGAGCGCGTCGCGGTCGAAGCGGAGCTCGATCGAGGCGGCAGAACGCTCCAGCCGGTCGAGGTGATCTACCAAGGCGAACGGCTTGCCCTGGTAGAGGCGGATCACCTCGAAGGCGCCGTCGCCGCGGTAGAGGCCGTCGTCTTTGAGCCCGATCGTCGCCTCAGCGGTGGCGCCGATCCTCCCGTCCACGCTCGCCAGCTCTTCGAATCTGGGGGCCACGCGGCGAGGCTATCGCTCAGACGTGGCTGGCGGCGGCGGACACTGCGCGTTGCGGCGTCCTCAGTCGGCCAAATAGCGCTGCTATTCGGCCTCCCTGCGTCCTTGCCCCGCTTGGTCCGGCGCTCGCCAGCCACGCCTGAGACGTCAACCGTGTTTGCTGTGGATCCGGCAGCCGGGCTTGCCGAGGCGGTCGCCGGTGACGCAGCGCTGCGGGGCCCAGCGGACCTGGAAGTGGCTGTCCCAGCTGTTGGTCTGCTGGCGGCGGACGTAGAAGGGGGAGACGATGCCGGCGTAGATGGTGTGGTGACTGATCCAGGCGATTTCGCAGCGGAAGCGCGTGCGGCTTGCCTTGCGGCAGTTTCCGGAGAGCCTGCTGAGGTCGGCGAAGCGCTTGCCGAAGGCGTTGAAGAGGGTGTAGACCGCGAACTCCTCGGCGACCGACTTCTTCATCGCCGGCAGCGGCGCCGCCGGGTCGACGAGCGGTTCCGGAGCGCCGCTTTCGGTCGCGGCGATCCATTCCGCCACCCAGGAGGAGACGTAGTCGACGCGGGTCAGCACGTTCGGCGCCTGCGGAGTGCAGAGCGGGCCGACGACGCTGATCACGCCGAGCTCCACCGGGGTCCCGTCGGCGCGCTGGCCGATCGCCGGGCCGCCGCTGTCGCCGAAGCAGGTGCCGGATTTGTTCGCCGGCGGGCTCAGCAGGCAGAGCTGGACCGCGGGGGAGAACTCCTTGTAGAAGCCGCGGGTCTTGCGCTGGCAGGTGGTCGGCTTCTGGATCGCCATCGTCGCCGAGCGCAGGTTCGCCGGCGCCTGCCGGTTCTGGGCGCGGGTCAGGCCCCAGCCGGCGACCGTCACCGCGGCGCCGCCTTCGTACAGCGCCGCGTCCTCGGGCCCGGCGAGAGCCAGCGGCGTCGCGCTGGTCGGCCGCGAGAGGATCAGCACCGCGGCGTCGCCGTGGATCACCCCGGGGTCGAAGGAGGGGAAGACGTGGACGGCGCTGACGTCGAAGACGTTCTCGCCGCTCACCTGCTTCGGGTTGGCGATGTTGGTTGCGAGCACGTATTCGCCGGGCTTGGTGAAGCCGCCGGTTTCGATGTCCTCGGCGCAGTGGGCGGCGGTCAGGACCACCCGCGGCGCCACCACGGTGCCGGTGCAGGCGAAGCCGTGGCGTTCGTTGCCGGCCTCGATGTAGGCGAGGGACGGGAGATCGGCGATCGAGGCCGGGCTGCCGCCGATGACGGAGGCGTGCGCTCCGCCGGAGGCCGCAGCCGTCGCGGGCAGCGTCATGGCCAGCGCCAGAATCGCGCCGCCGAGGATCGTCAGCAGTCGTCGCCCCGCCATCTGAGTGCGTAACACCCTAGTTGAGCGTTCAGACCGCTTCGTAGACAGTGGACAAACCTTGGCCCACCCCGACGCAGAGGGTGGCGACGCCGAACTTGCCGCCGCGGCGCTTCAGCTCGCGGACCAGGGTGCCGGTGAGGCGGGCGCCGGAGCAGCCGAGCGGGTGGCCGAGGGCGATCGCGCCGCCGTTGACGTTGAGGCGCTCCTCGTCGATCCCGAGCTCGCGGGCGCTGGCGAGGACCTGGGAGGCGAAGGCCTCGTTCAGCTCGACCAGGTCGATCTGGTCGATCGTCAGGCCGGCGTTCTCCAAGGCGCGGGGCACGGCCTTGACCGGGCCGACGCCCATGAAGGCGGGGTCGACGCCGGCGACGCCGGTGGCGACCACCCGCGCCAGCGGCTCGGCCCCGAGTTCCTCGGCGCCCTTCTCCGAGGCGACGAGGAGGCAGGCGGCGCCATCGTTGAGGGTGGAGGCGTTGCCGGCGGTGACGGTGCCGCCCTCGCGGAAGACCGGCTTCAGCTTCGCCAGCTTCTCCAGGGAGGCGTCGGGACGCGGTCCCTCGTCGGCCTCGACCACGACCTTCTCGCGCCCTCGCGGTGCCTCGATCGGGACGATCTCCTCGGCCAGCTTGCCGGCCTCGGTCGCGGCGACCGCGCGCCGGTGGCTGCGCAGGGCGAAGGCGTCCTGGTCCTCGCGGCTGACGCCGTAGCGTTCGGCGACGTTCTCGCCGGTCTCGCCCATCGCTTCGGTGGAGACGCCTAGCTCGGCCATCCGCGGGTTGATCATCCGCCAGCCGAGCGTCGTCTCGTGCATCGTCTGCGGGCCGCGGGGCATGGGCGCGCTGGGCTTCTCGACCACCCACGGCGCCCGGCTCATCGACTCGACCCCGCCGGCCAGGTAGAAGTCGCCCTCGCCGGCTTTGACCGCGCGGGCGGCGCTGTTGATCGCCTCGAGCCCGGAGGCGCAGAGGCGGTTGACGGTCGCCCCGGGCACGCTCTGCGGAAGGCCCGCCAGCAGCGCCGCCATCCGGGCGACGTCGCGGTTGTCCTCGCCGGACTGGTTGGCGGCGCCGAAGTAGACGTCGACGATCCGCTCCGGATCGACGCCGCTGCGCTCGACCACGGCGGCGATCACGTGCGCGGCCATGTCGTCGGGCCGGACGCCGGAGAGGGCGCCGCGGTAGGCGCCCATCGGGGTGCGCAGGGGTTCGATCAGGTAGGCCTCGGACACCGCTGGGAACCGTATCCTTCTCGCGTGCTCTTCATCCTCGGAACCCTGGGGTTGCTGGCCTTCATGGTCGGCGTGCTGCTGGTCGTCGGGCACTTCTACCCGGGCAGCTCCGCCAGCCTCGTCGACTGGGTCCCGACCCGCTCGCCGGAGGTCGAGGCCCAGAACGAGATCGACGACGTGCGCCAGATGATGGAGGCGCAGAACGAGATCCGGCGACGCCGCGGGGTGCCGGAGATGACCGAGGAGGAGCTGCACGCGAGTGTCGCCGAGGACGAGCGCCTGCGCCTGCAAGGTCGGGGCCCGTTCGAGGGCGGCTAGGTGGCGCGGGCGCTGATCGTCGGCTGCGGCTGCCGCGGCCGGGAGCTCGGCGGGCGGCTTAACGCAGAGGGCTGGGCGGTGCGCGGGACCAGCCGCCGGGCGGAGGGACTGGAGGCGATCGAGGCGGCGGGGATCGAGGCGGCCGAGGCCGACCCCGATCGCCCGGGGACGATCCTCGAGCTGGTCGGCGACGTCGCCGTCCTCGTCCTCCTGCTCGGCAGCTGTCACGGCAGCGAGGAGGAGCTGGCGGCGATCCACGGCCCGCGCCTGGAGCGGCTGCTGGAACACCTGGTCGAAACCCCCATTAGGGGCGTCCTCTACGAGGGAACCGAGGAGGGGGCGGAGATCCTCCGCGCGGCGGAACGCACCTGGCGCATTCCGGTTCGGGTGGTCGGCGACGGGGACGATCCGGCCGCGCTGGTCGAGGACCTCCTATCCGGCCGATGACCGCAAATAGCTAAACTCCGATAAGAATTCAGGTAATAGATGAAGAACGCGAGAGGAGCGGGAAAAATGGCTCTACAGCTCGGTGACGTAGCACCCAATTTCGAGGCCGATACCACGCAGGGCCGGATCAAGTTCCACGACTGGATCGACGGTTCGTGGGCGGTCCTGTTCTCCCACCCGAAGGACTTCACCCCGGTCTGCACGACCGAGCTCGGCTACATGGCGCGGATCGAGCCGGAGTTCGAGAAGCGCGGGGTCAAGATCGCCGGCCTCTCGATCGACCCGCTCGACAAACACGAGGAGTGGGCCGACGACATCGAGGAGACGCAGGGCGCACGGGTCGAGTATCCGATCATCAGCGACTCCAACTTCGAGATCGCCAAGGCCTACGGGATGCTGGCGGCCGACGTCTCCGGCGACCCCGGCGACCGCACGCCGGCCGACAACCAGACCGTGCGCAACGTCTTCGTCATCGGCCCCGACAAGAAAATCAAACTCATCCTCGTCTACCCGATGACCACCGGCCGCAACTTCGACGAGGTGCTGCGGGTGATCGACTCTCTGCAGCTGACCGAAAACCACAAAGTGGCGACGCCGGCCCAGTGGCAGCAGGGCGACGACGTGATCATCTCCGGGTCGGTCAAAGAGGACGAGGCGAAAGAGCTCTGGCCCGAGGGCTGGGAGTCGCCGAAGCCCTACATCCGGATCGTCCCGCAGCCCGAGAAGTCCAAGAGCTAGTCGAGGCGCTGCAGTAGGTCCGCCAGGATCCGGGCGGTGGCTCCCCAGATCAGGTGCCCCTCGACCTCATAGGTCGGGGTGTGGATGGGGACGCCGCGCCGGACCAGGCGGCGCATCTCGTAGCCCTCGCGCAGCAGCTCCAGCGAGAAGGTGAGGACGGTCTCGACCTCGGTCGGGTTCGGCCGCAGGTCGAGCTCGCCGGGGTGGGGGACGTAGCCGACGAAGGGATGGACGAGGTAGTTGGTGACGAAGGTCTTTATCGCCGGCAGCGCCTCACCGGGCTCCACCTGCGCCGGATCGAGCCCGATCTCCTCCTCGGCCTCGCGCAGCGCCGTCGCCCGCAGGTCGGTGTCGCCCTCGTCGCGGCGGCCGCCGGGGAAGGAGATCTCGCCGGCGTGGCGCCGAAGGTCGGCGCGGCGCTCGGTGAAGACGAGGCCGGGATCGTCCGGCCAGCCGTAGAGGGGGAGGAGGACGGCCGCTTGGGTGACTCCTCGTCGGACCACTTGGCTCTGGCCTAAATCGCCTCCCACGTATAGATCATGGCGGAGACCTGTCCCGGAACCGCGGTCTATGAACAGCCAGGTTTGTCTATGCGGCTAAGGTTGCCTCCTAATGAGTCGAGTTATCAAAAAACTCCATCCTGGACTGACCACCTTTGCGCCCATCTTCCTAGTGTCGGTCCTGTTGCTCGCCGCAGTTGCCCATCCTGGATCCGCATGGGCCGTCACCACCTTCACCTCCAACATCGGCAGCCCCGGCACCGGCAATGGCCTCCTGAGCAACCCCACCGGAGTCGCAGTGGATTCAGGTGGAAATCTCTGGGTCGCCGACAAGAGCAACAACCGCATCCAAAAGTTCAACTCAAGCGGCAGCTACTCGAGCCAGTTCGGCTACAAAGGCGCCGGCAACGGCCAGTTCAACTCGCCGACGGCGGTGACGATCGACGCCGAAGGCAACATCTGGGTCGCCGACTCGGGCAACAACCGCATCCAGAAGTTCAACTCCAGCGGCGAATACCTGAGCCAGTTCGGGAGCTCAGGCGCGGGCAACGGCCAGTTCTCCGAACCACGAGCAATAGCCATCGACTCGGGCGGCAACCTCTGGGTCGCCGACAAGGGCAATAACCGCATCCAGAAGTTCAACTCCAAAGGCGAATACCTCAGTCAGTTCGGATCTTCTGGGTCGGGCAATGGTCAGTTCTCCGGCCCGCGCAGCATCGCCATTGACGCCGAAGGCAACCTCTGGGTGGCGGACACCGGCAACAACCGCCTCCAGAAGTTCAACTCCAAAGGGGAATACCTGAGCCAATTCGGGACTAAAGGTAGCGCCAACGGTCAGGTCAACGCCCCAAGCGGGATCGCAATCGACCCCATTGGCATCCTCTGGGTGACGGACACCAACAATTACCGCGTCCAAAGGTTCAGCTCCAAAGGCGAATACCTCAGCAAGTTCGGGTCGTTCGGGTCTGGCAACGGACAGCTTCAGCTCCCGGAAGGCGCCATCGCGCTCGACTCCTCAAACAACCTCTGGGTTTCCGATACCGGTGGCGGCCGGATTGAGAAGTGGGCAGTCTCATTCGCTTTCTCCTCTAGCTTCGGCTCAAAAGGGACGGGCAACGGACAGTTTGAAGGGCCAGGGGGGGTCACGAGGGATTCGGTCGGCAACCTCTGGGTCGCAGATGGAGGCAACAACCGCCTCCAGAAGTTCAGCTCAAGCGGCGAATACCTCAGCCAGTTCGGTAGCAGTGGTAGCGGCAGCGGTCAGTTCTCCAAACCCTCTGCCCCTGCCATCAACTCGAGCGGCAAACTCTGGGTTGCCGACACCGGCAACAACCGCCTCCAGAAGTTCAGCTCGAGCGGCGAATACCTCAGCCAGTTCGGGAGCAGTGGTAGCGGCAATGGTCAGTTCAAAGAACCGCGAGGACTGGCTATCGACGCCGAAGGCAACATCTGGGTCGCCGACACGGGCAATAACCGCGTTCAAAAGTTTGACTCGAGCGGCGAATACCTGAGTCAGTTCGGGACCTCGGGGTCAGGCAATGGACAGTTCTCGGTCCCCAGGGCACTTACCATCGACGCCGAAGGCAACATCTGGGTCGCCGACATGGGCAACCACCGCATCCAGAAGTTCAACTCCAAAGGCGAATACCTGAGCCAGTTCGGCAGCAGCGGCTCCGGCAACGGTCAATTCACATTGCCCGCCGGAATCGCGATCGACACCTACGGGAACCTCTGGGTGACGGACGGCTTCAACAACCGCATCCAGAGGTTCAACTCCAAAGGCGAATACCTGAGCCAGTTCGGGAGCGCCGGTTCGGGGGAAGGACAGTTCAACCTTCCTTTCGGCAACGTTGCGGTCGATGCCAATGGCACCGCCTGGATCACCGACTCGGGCAACAATCGGGTTCAGAAGTGGAGCACGAACGCCACCTTCACCTCCAACATCGGCAGCGCCGGCACCGGCAACGGCCTGCTGAGCAACCCCACCGGTGTTGCGGTCGACTCCGGCGGTAACACCTGGGTCGCCGACAAGGGCAACAACCGCATCCAGAAATTCAGCTCCAGCGGTAGCTACTCGAGCCAGTTCGGCTACAAAGGCACCAGCAACGGCCAGTTCAACTCCCCCACCGCCGTCGCCATCGACTCTGGCGGCAACCTCTGGGTGGTTGATTCGGGGAACAACCGCCTCCAGAAGTTCAACTCCAGCGGCGAATACCTCAGCCAGTTCGGGAGCGCCGGCACCGGCAACGGCCAGTTCTCCGAACCAAGAGCAGTCGCCATCGACGCCGAAGGCAACCTCTGGGTCGCCGACAAAGGCAACAACCGCATCCAGAAGTTCAACCCCAGCGGCGAATACCTCAGCCAGTTCGGCACGGCCGGTTCG
>DATMBY010000217.1:0-16078 GCA_035558995.1 Solirubrobacterales bacterium | reverse complement strand
CGCCGACGTAGTAGCGCAGGATTTCCGTCGGCAGGTGGGAGAGGCCGAGGTTCTCGACGATGCCGAGGATCGGGTCGTCGGCGAACTTGCTGCCGAGAGCGGTTACGTAGTGGCCGGTGGAGTCCTGGACGACCGGCATCGCCGAGAGGGCGACGATCGGGATCAGCAGGTAGAGGCCGAGCACCGCGACGACGACGAAGCCGACGCTGCGGGGGATCGTGCGGGCGGCGTCTTTGGCCTCCTCGGCCATGTTGGAGATCGTCTCGATCCCGGTGTAGGCGATCATCCCGACCGCGATCCCGAGCAGGAAGTCGCTCCAGGTCGGGGCGACGCCGAGGTGGACGTTGTCGACCAGGATCTGCGGGCTGAGCACGAGGACGACGCCGATGCCGACCAGGATCACCTGGGTCGCGAGGTCGGCCACCGCGAGGATCAGGTTCAGTTTCGCCGACTCCTCGGTGCCGCGGATGTTGATCAGGGCGAGACCGACGATCAGGACTGCGCCGCCGACGATGTCGCCGGGGCTGTCCCCGAGCCAGGGCCAGAAGACCGCCAGGTAGTGCGGCACGAAGAAGGCCGAGATCGCGACCGTGATCGTGTAGTTGAGCATCTGCCCCCAGGCGGCGATGAAGCTGACGAGCTCGTTGAAGGCGTGGCGGGCGAAGCTGGAGGAGCCGCCGGCCTCGGGGAACATCACCGTCGCCTCGGCATAGGTGGCGGCGGTTGCGGCGAAGATCAGCCCGGAGATGACGAAGGCGACCGGGGTGAGCCCGAGGGCGAAGGCGGCGGTGACGCCGAGCGCGTAGTAGATCGAGGAGCCGACGTTGCCGTAGGCGGCGGAGAACAGCGCTCCGACGCCGTGGACACGGCTCAGCGATTCGTCTCTGGGAATCCGCTGGGCCATCTATGAAGAACGGGGACGGGTCACTCAGACCGAATATACGGACGCGGCTGGCGCCCTCCGCACGTGGGACCGGTTCAGCTCGGCGGGCGCGTTGCAGCCGCAGAGTCCGAGGGTCAGCTCCAGCTCGTCCCGCAGGAGGCCGAGCACGGCGGCGACCCCCTCGCGGCCGGCCGCCGCCAGGCCCCAGAGGGCGGGCCGGCCGACGAGGACGGCGTCGGCGCCGAGGGCGAGCGCGGTGGCGACGTCGACGCCGCGGCGGATGCCGCCGTCGACCAGCAGCGCTCCTCGCCCCTCGAGCGCGTCGGCCACCTCGGGCAGCGCCTCGGCGGTGGCGAGGCAGCGATCGAGCTGGCGGCCGCCGTGGTTGGAGACGACGACCCCGGCGGCGCCCTGCTCGACCGCGAGCTCCGCGTCCTCGGGGGTGACCAAGCCCTTGACGAGGACCGGTATCTCGCATTCGGAGGCGAGGTCGGCGACGTCGTCCCAGGTGAGGGCGTGGTTCATCAGCGCGAAGGTCTGCTCGATCGTCAGCGCCTGATCGCCGCCGGTGGCGGCGGTCAGGCTCGGCGTCCCCAGCTCCTTCGGCAGCGCGAAGCCGTTGCGGCGGTCGCGCTCGCGGTTGCCGCCCGGCGGGGCGTCGGCGGTGACGAGGATCGCCTCGAAGCCGGCCTCGATCGCCTCGTCCATCAGTGCCCGGGTGACGCCGGCGTCCTTGAAGGCGTAGAGCTGGAACAGGTGCCGGCCGACGGGCGCGGCGGCGGCGACCTCGGCCGGGCGGGTGGTCGAGAGCGTCGAGAGGCACATCGCGGTGCCGGCGTCGGCGGCGCCGCGGGCCATCCCCGCCTCGGCTTCGGGGTGCGCCATCCGCTGGTAGGCGACGGGAGCGACGAGGACCGGCATCTCCACCGGCTTGCCGAGCACCTCGGTCCGGGTCGAGATCGCGCGCACGTCGTTCAGCACCCGCGGCCGCAGCCGCCAGTTGCCCCAGGCGCCGACGTTCTCCCGCAGCGTCAGCTCATCGCCCGCGCCGCCGGCGAAGTAGTCCCGCGGACCCTGCTCGAGCTTCGCTTCGCCCTCGCGCTGGGCGTCGGCGACGTTGATCCAGTCCGAGATCACGGCCGGAACCTACTGCGGCCGGCCCTATGCTGCCGCCGGATGAGCCCGACGCGCCACCCGACGCCCGCGCAGATCCGCCGCCGCCGGGCCGCGGCGCTTATCGTCTTCGCCATGCTCGCGACCGCCGCCGTCTACCTCGCCCTGAGCGCCACCGTCTTCGCGCGGGTGAACGAGCACGGGGCGCGGGTTGAGCACGTGACCATCCACAGTCAGGCCGTGGGCCGCAAGCTCGGCGTCAACGTCATCGTCCCGGCGAAGACCGAACCACGTGGCGAGCGGCCGCTGCTGGTCTTCCTCCACGGCCGCGGCGGCTCGGACGCCACGTTCGTCGGCAACGAGGCGGTCTTCGAAGGGCTGGCGAAGCTCGGGCGCAGGGCGCCGATCGTCGCCTTCCCCGACGGCGGCGACCACAGCTACTGGCACGACCGCAGGGAAGGCGACTGGGGCAGGTACGTGATGCGGGAGGTGATCCCGGCGGTCGAACAGCGCTTCGGGACCGACCCCCATGCGGTCGCGATCGGCGGCATCTCGATGGGCGGCTTCGGCGCCTACGACCTGGCGCTGCTGCACCCGAACCGGTTCTGCGCCGTCGGCGGCCACTCCCCCGCCCTCTGGTTCGACGGCGGCGAAACCGCGCCCGGTGCCTTCGACGATGCCGCCGACTTCGACCGCAACGACGTCGTCGGGATGGTCCGCGGCAATCCCGACGCCTTCGCGGGGATGCGGGTGTGGAACGACTACGGCGACGTCGACCCCTTCCGCGTCTACGACGAAGGCTTCGTCGACTACCTCGAAGCTGACGGCACCGACCTCAGCGCCCACACCGGCGGCGGCGGCCACGACGGCGCCTACTGGAACCGGCACTGGCCCGCGTACCTGCGTTTCTACGCGAACTCGCTAGCCCGCTGCGGTTGAGCCAGCGGGCGCCCGTTGCGGACCCCAGCTTTCGCGGCCGTCGGTGGTCGCGATCGGGATCTTCGGTCCGGCGAGGGCCGGGGTGTCGAAGTTGACGTCGGCGACCGCCTTCACCCGCGAGAGCACCTCGCGGACGGCGCTCTTGCGACCCTGGTAGCCCCACCCCTGGAGATCGGCGGCGAGGCCGGTGGCGTCGATCCCCGCTGCGTCGGCGAGGTAGAGCGCTCGCGGCATGTGGAAGCCCTGGGTGATGACCACGGCTTCGTTGACGCCGAAGATGCTGCGGGCCCGCACCATCGTCGCCCAGGTATCGAAGCCGGCGTGGTCCTCGAATATGTCTTCCGGCATCACCCCGTCCCGGACCAGAGCCTTCCGCATCGTGTCCGGCTCGTCGTACTTCCAGGTCCCGTGGTCGCCGGAGACGAGAACCTTCTCCACCTTCCCCGCGTGCCACAGCCGCGACGCCTGCTCCACCCGCGCCGCCAGCATCGCGCTCATGTCCCCGTCCGGCTCCACCAGGGCCCCCGGCACGATCGCGACTTCGGTCTTCGGGACGTCGGCAATCCTCGAAGTCGAGTCGCCGCCCCGCGTGAGGACATAGACGTTGGCGAGCGCCACCAGCAGCACCAAGACCACGCCGAGGCCCAGAACAGCTTTAGAGAGCCGAGGCCACTGCTTCCACGGGTGCAAGATCACCTTCCGCACCACCCGAACGCTACTTCAGGAAGGGCGGGTGCCCCTCTCACAGAGGCTCCTGAGACCACAATGGCGCCCAGCAATCCGCCCCAGCTGCGCGACGGTCTCTGGGAGAGGGGCACCGCGCCCCTCCCCCAGAACCGCTCCGAACTTCAGATCAGAACTTGACGATCGGGATGATGAGGATGGCGACGATGTTCGCCACCTTGATCATCGGGTTGATCGCCGGGCCGGCCGTGTCCTTGTAGGGATCGCCGACGGTGTCGCCGGTCACCGAGGCTTCGTGCGCAGGCGAGCCTTTGCCGCCGTGGGCGCCGTCCTCGATCAGCTTCTTTGCGTTGTCCCAGGCGCCGCCGCCGGCGGTCATGCTGATCGCGGCGAAGAGGCCGACGACGATGACGCCGATCAGGAGGCCGCCGAGCGCGTCGACGCTGAGCAGGCCGACGATCACCGGGACGACGATCGGGATCAGCGCCGGCAGGATCATCTCTTTCTGCGCAGCGGCGGTGACGATGGCGACCGTTTTGCCGTACTCCGGTTTTTCGGTCCCCTCCATGATCCCGGGGTGCTCGCGGAACTGCTCGCGGACCTGTTCGACCACCTGGCCACCGGCGCGGCCGACGGCCTCGATCGCGAAGGCCGCGAACAGGTAGACCATCATGCCGCCGATGATCAGCCCGATCAGCACGTCGGGGCTGGAGAGGTTGAAGAGGCCGTTGAGGTCGAAGCCCTGCGGCGCCTCCTCGGCCAATTCGCTCTTGAAGGCGGCGAACAGCACCAGCGCGGCGAGCGCGGCGGAGCCGATCGCGTAACCCTTGGTCACGGCCTTGGTCGTGTTGCCGACCGCGTCGAGCGGGTCGGTGACGTTGCGGACGTCCTCCGGCAGCTCCGCCATCTCGGCGATGCCGCCGGCGTTGTCGGTGATCGGCCCGAAGGCGTCGAGCGCAACGATCAGACCGCAGAGCGAGAGCTGAGCCATCACGGCGATGCCGATGCCGTAGATGCCGGCGAGCTCGTTCGCCCCCAGGATCGCCAGGGCGATGACGAGCGCCGGAGCGGCGGTCGACTGGAAGCCCTGGGCAAGGCCCTGGATGATGTTGGTCGCGTGCCCGGTCTCGGAAGCCTGGGCGATCGTCTTCACCGGCCGGAACCGGGTCGACGTATAAAATTCGGTAATCACGAACAGCAGCGCCGTGACCGCGATCCCGATCACCGCGCAGAGCCAGAGGTCGGTGACGCTGACCGCGGTGGCGGCGGCATCGGCGAAGCCGAGCTTGACCGGATCGCTCATCAGCCAGTCCGTGATCGGGTAGAAGGCGGCGATCGAGATCACGCCGGCCAGGATCACGCCCTGGTAGAGGGCGCCCTCGACCCGGTCGGATTTCGTCCGCACCACCAGCGCCCCGATGATCGAGGCGATGATCGCGACGCCGCCGATCACCAGCGGGTAGATCGCGACGTTGCTGGCGTAGTCGGAGGTGAAGGTGAGAACGCCGAGCAGCATCACCGCGACGGTCGTCACGGCGTAGGTCTCGAACAGGTCGGCCGCCATGCCGGCGCAGTCGCCGACGTTGTCGCCGACGTTGTCGGCGATCACGGCCGGGTTGCGGGGGTCGTCCTCGGGGATCCCCGCCTCGACCTTGCCGACCAGGTCGGCGCCGACGTCGGCGGCCTTGGTGAAGATGCCGCCGCCGAGCCGGGCGAAGACCGAGATCAGCGAACCGCCGAAGCCGAGGCCGATCAGCGCGTCGACGGCCTCCTTGTCGCTCGAACCGGTGAGAACCAGGATCCCGTAGTAGCCGGCGACGCCGAGCAGCGCCAGGCCGACCACGAGCAGGCCGGTGACCGAGCCGCCTTTGAACGCGACGTCGAGCGCCGGCGGCACGCCGCCGCGGGCGGCCTCGGCGACGCGGGAGTTGGCCCGGACCGAGACGTTCATCCCGATGAAGCCGGTGGCGCCCGAGAGCGTCGCGCCGATCAGGAAGCCGATCGCGGTCTTGTAGTCCTGCAGCACGAGCAGCAGCACGGCGATCGGCAGCGCCAGGGCGGCGATGATCGTGTACTGACGGTTCAGGTAGGCCTGCGCGCCTTCCTGCACGGCGCCGGAAATTTCCTGCATCCGGTCGTTGCCGGCAGGCTTTGCCAGCAGGCGCTGGGTGACGAGAAGTCCGTAGATGACGGCGGCGCCCGCGCAGACGAGGGCGACAACTACGCCGTATTCGGTCAGAAAGTCGGTCAAGTTCCTATTCCTCCGGTGGTTTGAGCGGCGCGGGAGTCTATAGACGACGGCGGCGACATTGCGCCGAGACCCGCTCTGGAACTCGAATTCCGCGCGTCAGCCGCGATTCAGGCGCGCTCGGAGGCCCTCGCCCCCGCGTAGGTACGCCGCGTCTCGGCAACGGCATCGCGGTAGATGTCCTCGATCGAGATCCCGGCATCGAGCGCCTCCCGGGCCCGCTGGGCGCCGTTGCGCTCGGGCAGAGCCAGGTCGATCCCGAGCTGGGTTCGCGCCGGCTCGGTCCAGACGACTGTCTGGTCCAGCAGCGAACGGGTCGGCACCTCCTCCCCGCGCCTCCAGTCGATCATCCGCCCGCCGGCGCCGTAGCGGATCGCCCGCCAGATGTTCTCCTCGATCTCGCGATCGGCCAGCGGCGCGCCCTTGCCGTCGTAGCCGTGCTCGTCGTAGTCGAGCGCGGCCTGGGCGATGCAGGCGGCGATCAGCCCCGCCAGGGCGAAGGAGTCGTCGCCGCGGGTCTGGGCGTCGCAGATCCGCACCTCGACGGTGCCGAAGCTGTGGTGGGGCCGCACGCTCCACCAAAGCTGCGTCGACTCGACGACCGAGCCGAAGCGCTCGAGGTCGCCGACGAAGCCGGCGTAGGTGTCCCAGTCGCGGAACGGCGAGGGCACTCCGCAGCGGGGGAAGGTGCGGGTGAAGATCTCGGAGCGAACGCTGTGCAGGCCGCTGTCGCGGCGGTCGAGGAAGGGGGAGTTGGCCGAGGCCGCGAGCAGCAGCGGCAGCAGCTCCCGCAGCCGGTCGCAGACGGCGATCGCGCGGTCGGCCCCGCGGACGCCCATGTGCAGGTGCAGGCTCCAGGTGTTGTTGCGCTGCGCCACCCAGCCGAGTTCGTTGCGGAGCCGGTTGTAGTGCGGGGTGTCGATGATCCGCTGGTCGAGGTAGTCGGCCCAGGGGTGGGTCCCCATCGCCGCCAGCGTCAGCCCCAGCTCGCCGACGACGTCGAACAGCCGCGCCCGCCGCTCGCGCTGGCACTCGACCGCCTCGGCGAAATCCTCCGAGCGGCCGGAGCGGATCTCGACCTCGGAGGCGATCAGCTCCCCCGCCGCCGACTCGGCCAACACCTCGTCGCGCCGGCAGGCGGCCATCACGTCCTCGAAGCGGTGCTCCAGCTCCAGCGTCTGCGGGTTGACGATCGCGAACTCCTCCTCGAGGCCGATCGTGAAGTCCTGCGAGGACTCGAACTTCTCGCGGGCGAGATCGAGGTCTAGGGACACGTTCCGCTGCGCCGCTAGGCGAGGTAGAAGTAGAGCGCGTAGAGCAGGTCGACGGCGGGGCTGGAGGTGTGGACCGTCACCTCCGGCGGCACCTGCAGGAGCTGCTCGGAGTAGTTGAAGATGATCTTCACTCCGGCTTTGACCAAGCGGTCGGCGACGTCCTGGGCCGCCTCGGCCGGGACCGCGAGAACCCCGACGACGATCTCCTCCTCGGCGACGACCGCCGGCAGGTCGCCGATGTCGCGCACGGTCAGCTCGCCGATCGGGTTGCCGACGACGGTCGGGTCGCTGTCGAAGACGGCGACCACCTGGAAGCCGTGGTCGGCGAAGATCGAGGAGGTGGCGATCGCCTGGCCGAGGTTGCCGGCGCCGAAGAGGGCGATGTTGTGCTGGCCGGAGGTGCGGAGGATCTTGCGGATCTCCGAGACCAGGGACTCGACGTTGTAGCCGACCCCGCGCTTGCCGAACTTGCCGAAGCCGGAGAGGTCGCGGCGGATCTGGGTCGGGTTGATGTGGGTGTACTCGGAGAGCTCCTGCGAGGAGATCGTCTCCCGCCCCATCTTCCGCGCCTGGGTCAGCACCTGCAGGTAGCGCGAGAGCCGGGCGGCGACGCCCAGCGAGAGACGCTCGCCTTCGACTGGAAACGCCCCTGCGGCATCGAACTCCTCGATCACCTCGACCATGCCCCCACAGTATCGAGCCTGGCCGTGAGCGCCGCCCGGTCGAGGATCAGCTCCGAGACCTCGACCCCGTCGACCTCGACCACGGGGATCCGCTCGAGGTGGCGCCGCAGCAGCAGCTCGTTGCTCTCGATGTCGACCTCGTGCAGGTCGAAGCGGTAGCCCTCGGCGTGCAGGGCGACGATCTGCTCCAGCGCTTCCTCGCAGAGATGGCACCCGGAACGGGAGTAGACGACGACGTCGGCCATCGCTCAGTGCCGACGGGCCGATTTCCCGCCATATAGGGGTACTTTCGTCCCGCCGGCGGGGGTCTCGCCGCTGGCGAAGGCGTCGTAGCCGAGGTAGTCCGGATACGGGATCGGCTCCACGTAGCGGGCGGCGGATCCGATCATCGCGGCGTTGTCGGTGCAGAGGGCGATCGGGACCAGCTTCAGCCGCACCCCCGTCTCCTCGCAGAGGCGGCCGACCGCCTCGCGCAGCGGCCCGTTGGCGGCGACGCCGCCGCCGAGCGCGACCGCCTCCCACTCCCCCTTCTTCAGCGCCCGCTTCAGCTTCGCGGTCAGCTGCTCGACGACGGCGGCCTGGAAGGAGGCGGCGACGTCGGCGCGGCGCGCCTGCACGCCCTCGGGGCCGAGCTCGCGGCAGCGGTAGAGGACCGCGGTCTTGAGGCCGCTGAAGCTGAAGTCGAGGCCGGGGTTGCGTGACATCGCCACCGGCATCTCGAAGGCCTCCGGGTCCCCCGCCTCGGCCTCGCGCTGGACCGCCGGCCCGCCGGGGTATCCGAGCCCGAGCAGCCGCGCCGACTTATCGAAGGCCTCGCCGGCTGCGTCGTCGAGAGTCTGGCCGAGCAGCTCGTAGCCCTTGTGGTCGCGTACTCCGGCGAGCAGGGTGTGGCCGCCGCTGGCGATCAGGCAGAGGAAGGGCGGATCCAGCGGCTCGGGCTTGAGGAAGTTGGCGGCGACGTGGCCCTGCAGGTGATCGACCGGGATGAAGGGCAGGCGGCGCGCGGCGGCGATCCCCTTGGCGGCGCTGATCCCGACCAGCAGCGCCCCGATCAGGCCCGGCCCGGCGGTGGCGGCGACGGCCTCTATCTCGTCCAGGGTCACCCCCGCCTCCCCCAGCGCCGCCTCGACCACCGGCTCGACCAGCTCCAGGTGGTGGCGGGCGGCGACCTCGGGGACGACGCCGCCGAAGCCCTCGTGGGCCTTCGCCTGCGAGGAGATCACGTTGCTGAGGATCCGCGGCCCGTCGAGGACGGCGGCGCAGGTGTCGTCGCAGGAGGTCTCGATCGCCAGCAGCATCAGCGGCTCAGTCCAGCCACTTCAGTCCAACCACATGATCAGGGCGTCCTCGCCGTTGTCGTGGTAGTAGCGAGGGCGGACCCCGGCGGAGCGGAACCCGAAGCGTTCGTACATCCCGATCGCGCGGTGGTTGGAGACGCGGACCTCGAGCGTGAACGGCAGCCCGCCCTGCGACTCCTCGATCAGGCGCCGCATCAGCTGCCCGGCGACGCCGCTGCCGCGGCTGTCGGGGGCGACGGCGATGTTCATCAGGTGCCAGACCTGGTCGTAGCGCGAGCAGACGACGTAACCGATCAGCTCGTCGCCGGCGCAGGCGGCAAGGCAGATCCCCGATGGCTTAGAGAGCTCGAGCACGAACATCGCCAGCGACCACGGGGTCGGGAACGAGCGCCGCTCGATCGAGATCACCGCCGGCAGGTCGCTGTAGGCGAGCCTCCGGACCTGGACCTCTCGTTTCAGCTCATTTGGCTCTTTGTGAAGCGTCTCGCTCACGCCACCGCTCCGCGTCTGGGGGTCTCAGGTAGATCGGGGCGAGCCCGTCGGGCTCCGTGCCACCCGCCGCCGCCAGCGCGCAGACGTGACGCGCGGCGACCCGGTGGACGGGATCGGAATCGTCCGCTATCCGGACGCCGTCTCGGGCCAGCTCCTCCCGGAATCGTACCGCCCCCGAGCCGGCGACCATCGGGGCTTCGTCCAGCGCCGCAACCCGCTGGGCCAGCTCCTCGGGCCGGTAGACGGCGGGCTCCCAGGTCCGCGACCCGTCGGCGCCGTAGAGCGCGGCGAAGACCTCGCCGCGCCAGCCGTCCAGCACCGGGAGCCGCGCCCCCTCGGCACCGACCTCGCCGATCCCGGCGGCGAGGGCGTCGAGCGTGCAGATGCCGCGCGCCGGGAGGCCGAGGCTGACGCCGAGCCCGCGGGCGCTGGCGATCCCGACCCGCAGGCCGGTGAAGGTGCCGGGGCCGAGCCCGACCGCGAGCAGGTCGACCTCCTCCCAGCCGCCGGCCGCCGCAGCCGCCCGCTCGACCTCCTCCAGCAGCCGGGTCGCGTGCAGAGGCCTCCCCTCGGGGGACAGCCCCAGCTGCGACTCGTGCAGGACCTCGCCGTCGCGCCAGGCGCAGGCGACGGTGTCGACCGTCGCGGTGTCGAAGCCGACGACTACCAGGGGTGCGCTACCCCGTCACCGTGAAAGCCCAGGAACCGACTTTCTTCCCTTTGACGTACCAGCTGACGACGTGCTTGCCGGGGATCGTCGAGGTGATCTTGTTGACGTAGAGGGTCCCCTGTTCGGCTTCCTGAGCCTGGGCGCAGAGGTTTTTCCCGCTCGGGAACTTGACGCACACGCTGTAGGAGACGTTGCCGGCGAGGCTTTTGAAGAAGGCGCCCTTCTTGGCTTTCTTCGGGCACTTGTGGGCGGGCTTGGCGTTGCGGGAAACCCCGCAGCCGACGTAGTGCTTGTAGGCGGCCGCGCTGGCCGAAGCGGGGACCGCCGTGATCAGCAATCCGCTCACCAACATCACCGCCGCGAGCGCCTTCAGTCCCTTCATCCCGTCCTAGCCTTTCTCGTCGAGTTCCGAGCGCCGATGCTAGCTGGCGCACCTATCCCGGAACACTTTCGACGCCTGTTAGGTGCGGCCTGCCGCCCCCCTACCCACCCCAGTCGACCTCGATCCGCCGCTGCTCCTCGTCGACGTGGGCGAGGCGGACCTCCAGGGCGGGACGGTCGAGACGGCCGGCGCCGGCGCCGGGCCACTCGACGAAGCCGACCCCCTCCGGGCGCAGGTAGTCCTCGAGCAGGGCCGGGTCCTCGCCCTCCAGCGTCTGCAGGCGGTAGAGGTCGAGGTGGGAGACCGGGAGCCGGCCGCCCTCGTAGCGCTGGCCGATCGTGAAGGTCGGCGAGGTGACCGGCCCGGGGACGCCGAGGGCGCGGCACGCGCCGCGGACCAGGGTCGTCTTGCCGGTCCCGAGCTCGCCGGAGAGGAGGACGACGTCGCCCGGCCGCAGGCGGGCGGCGATGCGGGCGCCGAGCTCTTCGGTCTCGCCAGCGCCGTGGGTTTCGACGACTTCCGTGGGCATGCCGCCCGTTCTACCCGAAGAAGCCGAGCTGGTCGACCGGCGGCGGGGGCGGCGCGTCCTCGCCGGCTTCGGCCTCGGCGATCTCCTCCGCGCTCGGCGCCGGCTCGGGCAGCGGTTGCCGCAGCAGCTCCGGGATCGTCGCGAAGTCGGCCCGCAGCGTCTCCTTGACGGCGGGCGTGCGCAGGGCGGCGGCGGGATGGAAGAGCGGCAGCAGGTAGACGGTGCGGCCGCCAAGCTCGTGCACCTGCGGGGTGCCGCGCACCTTGGTGATCCCGGTCGGGCTGCCGGTCAGGAGCTTCGTCGCGAAGTTGCCGAGCGTGCAGAGGACGCGGGGCTCGATCAGCCGCACCTGCTCGAACAGGTAGGGCTCGCAGGCCTGGATCTCACCCGGCTGGGGGTCGCGGTTGCCGGGCGGGCGCGACTTGAGCACGTTGGCGATGAAGACGTCGTCGCGGGCGAGGCCGATCTCCTCCAGCATCTGGTTCAGCAGCTGCCCGGCGCGACCGACGAACGGCAGCCCCTGACGGTCCTCTTCGGCCCCCGGCGCCTCGCCGACGAACATCAGGTCGGCGTCGGCGTTGCCGGCCCCGAAGACCGCCTTGGTCCGGGTCTCGTACAGGGGGCATTTGGTGCAGCCCTGGACCTCCTTGTAGAGCTCGACCAGCCGCTCCCGCCGCTCCTCGGCAGTGGCGCTCACGGCTTCTCCCCCGCCGCGCGGCGATTCTTCGCCTCGCCGATCCGCTCCCGGCGGGCCGATTCCCGCTCCCGCCGCCGCGATTCGTCCGAGCGCACCCCGGCGCCGCGGGGCTGGCGACCCGGCGGCGAGACCTCTGAATAGAGCCGGCGACTGCGCCGGGCGCCGCAGCTGGGGCAGGCGATGACCTCACCCGCCGCGACCAGCTCCTCGAAGCGCTCCCCGCACTCCTCGCACTCGAACTCATAGATCGGCATGCCGCCCCATCGTAGTTCGCCGCAACTCGGTGCCGAGGGTTCGAATACTCTGCGCGCGATGAAGGCAAGGGGACTGTTGAGGGTTCTCGTCTGCGCGGCGGTGGCGTCGACGGCACTGCCCGTGAGCGCCAGCGCGAAACCGGGCTATTACGTGTTCCCGGAGGGCTTCTCCCTCGAAGCGACGCTCCCGAAGAACAACGGCTACAGGATCTCCCTTAACTCATTCGGGCATCGGTGGGTCGATGTGGCTCTCAGCCGTCGTGGCGAAGTCGCTCACTATTACGCTCGCGGAAAAGCAAACCGTCACGGCGTCGACGTGAGCTTCGGGCGCTTCGGAAGCGTCCACGCACGCTTCACCGGCCATAGCGTCAAACGCGAACCTCCCCAAGCCCCCTGTCGCGCCCGGCGCCCGATCGAGTTGCGAGGCAGGCTCGAGGGCAGCATCCGCTTTCGCGGCGAGGGCGGCAACGTCGCCGTCGCGAGCCAGCGAGTGAGAGCGTCGTACGAGCACCGCTTCAGGGAAGTCTGCGACGTGGGCGTCCATCCTCCGCGAAAGGCGAAAATTGTTGACGTGCTGAGCGCGAGGGGAAAGAGCGTGGGTCGCACGATCAGGTTCAGCGCGTTCTATCTGGAGACGATCGGTGTGCCGGTGGTCTCCGCGTCGACCGTCGAACGCGTCGGCAGGGTGAACGTCTGGAAGCTCTCCATCTCGGAAAACGAGAAGTCACGCCTCGAATTCAGCCCGCCAACGGGTCGCCCGCAGACGGTGACCGTGAAGCCCACTTTTCCCTTTAGCGGCAGCGCCTCGTACGCGGTGCAACCCGACGGTTCCGTGGATTGGAGCGGCGACCTCCGGGTCTCGTTCGCCGGCTTGGGAGAAGTGGCTTTGACCGGCCCCGGCTTCCAGGCTGAGGCCTGCCACATCCGCCCACCCCACGGGGTCATCAAATGCGAGAACCAAGAAGGATCCCCGTAATGAAAGCCATCTGCAATGCAGTGCTCCTCGTTTGCGTGGCAGCCCTGCTGGCGCTGCCGCCGGTCGCCAGCGGCGCAGCTGGGAAGACGCACGAATTCAAGCTTGGGAAGATCGAGGTGGAACCGGCGAACGGGCATGAGATCGAAGTCTCGACTCTCCAGGAAGACAAGAAGCGCGGCTTCGTCGCCGTCGACGTGGCTAAGGGACCGCTGCGCGCCGACTACGAGGTGCGGTCGGAGATGGCGCCCGGAATCCACGCGACCTTCGGCTCTCTCGGCCAAATCGACGTCAGCTTTCAGCACCGCAAGAGGGTGGTGACTCACCCGGAACCCAACTGCACCTGGGTCTTCGAAAGAGGGGTCTTCCGGGGCAGCTTTCGCTTCGTCGGCGAGGGCGGTTACGTGACCAGCGAAGAAGTCAACCCGCCGGGGACCGTGTTCCGGCTCCCCCGCGGTTTCTGCGGCTTCCGGGTCGATCGCCGTGCGCGGCCGTTCCTGGGACTGGAACAGCGGGTGCTGGCGGTACGGGGCAGCGAAGAAGGTCGCATCGTCTCCTTCCAGGCCTCGGAAGAAGAGTTCGTAGACAGACCTTCCTTCAACGCCTCGCTGATCGAAAAGGTCGAAGGGATGAACATCGAGCGCAGGACCAGGATTCACGGCGCGAAGGGGAGTTTCACCAGCACCGGGACCGCGCGTGGATCGGTCCACCCGCCGGCGCCGTTCGTCGGCAGCGCCCTCTTCCGCGACCCGGCCGGGGCGCCAGCCGACTGGGCCGGCTCGCTGATGGTGTCGTTCCTCGGGGCCCCTGAAGTTGCCCTCGCAGGAGAAGCCTTCATGGCCAGGCTTTGCCCGCGGATCTCGATTGCTGCCTGAAGGACCGTTAGGCGATGACGGCGAGACGAGCCCTCGGCGTCCTGCTTGCAGGTTCGCTGGTGTTCGCGCCATCGGCCGCGGCCCGCCCCGAGCCGAGCCACGTCGTCAAGTCGAAGGGCCTCCATCTCGGCGCCACCCTTCCCGCCACCAACGGCTACGAAGCCGCGATCAGCACCCGCGGGCACCGGCAGGTGGTCCTCAGCTTCTTCCAGGGCAGCTACTCGATCTCTTACAAGACGCTCGGGCACGTCAGCCGCAAACGGATCTCGGCCGACTTCGGGCAGCTGGGCCACATCTCCCTGCGCTTCCGCGGCAAGCGAAGCTCCCGCGGCCGCCGCGATGCGTTTTTACCCCACGACTGCAAAGGGCGCAGGTCGGTGAAGGAACGCGGCCTCTTCCTCGGCAACATCCGGTTTCGGGGAGAACGGGGGTTCACCGGGGTGACGGCGCACCGCCTGAAGGGACAGGTGATTCGGTCCTACCGGCGCGTCTGCAAGGCGCCCCCGTGGTACAGCGCCTTTGCCAAGCGCAGCTCAAGCTACGAAGGCAAGGTCCTCGACGCGACTGCGACCGCCGACGGGGTCAAGAGGACCTTCGCCGCCCTCGAGAACACCGTCGACCTCGGAGACGGCGAACCGTTCTCCCTGGCGCTGGTGGGAGCGACGCGCGAGGAGAAGGTCGAAGGCGTCGCAATCCACAAGTCCGCGTTCACCCTGGCCGAAAACGTCCTTCCGCTGAGCCGGGCGGGGAAGAGCCCGGTCACCGCCAAGGTGTCGCCCTGGTGGCCGTTCGTCGGCTCCGCCACCTACCGCGCCGAAGCAGGGCAGCCGGCGACCTGGACCGGATCGCTCGGCGTCCGCTTCCCCGGCAGCGGTCAGGTGTCGCTGGCGGGGCCCGAGTTCGAAGCCAAGGTCTGCCGGGCGGAGTCCCTGCGGCGATTCCTGCGCTGCGCCGAGACGATCACCGACGCGCGGCGGCTCCTCTACGGCAGCGGCTCCCACTCCCAGCCCTTGGCGCTGGCGAGGCTCTCCTCGCTGAGGTAGCGGCGGAACTCGTCGAGCTCGGCGGGCTCGACGCTGTAGACGTGCTGGGGCTCGGGGAAGTGGCGGCTGCGGACCTCGCGGCTGTAGCGGCTGACCGCCTCGACCATCGTCTCGTGGACGTCGGCGTAGCGCTTGACGAACTTCGCCATGTGGCCGGTGGTGATGCCGAGCAGGTCGTGGAAGACCAGGACCTGGCCGGACGTGCCGGCGCCGGCGCCGATCCCGATCGTCGGGACCTCCAGCTTCTTGACGATCTCGTCGGCGATCGCCGAGGGCACGGCCTCGATCACGATTGCGAAGCAGCCGACCGACTGCAGGGCGAGCGAGTCCTCCAGCAGCTTGATCGCGCTCTTGGCGCTCTTGCCCTGGGCTTTGTAGCCGCCGAGGGCGGTCGCGGTCTGCGGGGTGAGCCCGACGTGGCCCATCACCGGGATGCCGGAGTTGACGATCGCGCGGGCGCGCTCGACGATGACGCCGCCGGCCTCGAGCTTGACCGCCTGGCAGCCGGTCTCCTTGACCAGGCGCTGAGCGCTGCGGATCGCTTCCTCGTTGCTCGCCTCGTAGCTGCCCATCGGCATGTCGCCGACCATCAGCGGCGTCTTCAGGCCGCGGCGCACGGCTTTGCCGAGCATCACCATCTCGTCCATCGAGACCATCTCGGTCCCCGGGTAGCCGAGGACGACGTTGGCGGCGGAGTCGCCGACGAGGACGATGTCGACGCCGGCAGCCTCGGCCACGGTCGCCGAGGGGTAGTCGTAGGCGGTGACCATCACGATCGGCTCGCCGTTGGCCTTCATTTCGCCGAGGCGCGGCAGGCTGACGGGTTTGCGGTCCGAGGACGGTGCGGTGTGGGAGCGGCCGCCGGAGCTCATTTGAGCAGCACCTCCGGGTGGCTGTCGATCGCGACCGGTTCGTTGTCGTCGTTTACATGCACGACGACCGGGTCGTAGCGCTCGAGGTCGGACTCGTCGTAGGCCCCGAAGGAGGCGACGATGATCTTGTGGCCGGGCTCGACCATGTGGGCGGCGGCGCCGTTGACCT
>DATMBY010000216.1:0-3240 GCA_035558995.1 Solirubrobacterales bacterium | reverse complement strand
CCGCCAGGGCGCGGGGGGAGAGCGGGTGTTCGACCAGGGAGAAGTCTCCGCCGGCGTCCTCGCCGTTGATCATGAACCGCACCCCGATGCTGCCGAGGAAGCCCGCCTTGCCGTCGCTGGGACCGATAACCGTTGCCATCTCTTTCTCCTTTTCAAATTGACCAGACAGTAGTGTCGCGCGAAAATCTAGCGGGCCTTGACGGATCTGTCAATATTGGTCGTACAGACATGTCCGAGCAAAAGCGCAAATACGAGAAGAAGCAGCGCGCCGAAGCCGAGGCGCAGACCCGTCTGCGGATCACCGAAAGCGCCGTCGAGCTGCACGGCACCCTCGGCCCCGCGCAGACGACGATGAGCGCCGTCGCCGAGCACGCCGGCGTCCGCCGCTCGACCCTCTACCGCCACTTCCCGGACGAGCGCGCCCTCTTCGGCGCCTGCTCCGCCCACTGGGCCGAAGCCAACCCGCCGCCCGACATCAGCCGCTGGGCCGCGATCGAGGATCCCGGCCAGCGCTTCGCCGTCGCTCTAGCAGAGATCTACTCCTTCTACCGGCAGACCGAGGAGATGCTCGACAAGCTCCTCCGCGATGCCCCGACCGTCCCGGTCGTCGACGAGCTGATGAGCGCCTTCCGCATCTTTATCGCCGAGGCCGCCAAGATCCTCATGCAGGGTCGCGGCCTCCGCGGCAACGCCGCCAAGCGCACCCGCGCCGCGATCGGCCACGCCCTCGCCTTCCGCACCTGGCAGGACCTCACCGAGACCCAGGCCCTCAGCGAAGCCCAAGCCGCCGACGTGATGTCGCGCCTGGTCGCCGCCGCGGGCTAGCATCCCGTCAATGGGAGGGCACGGAAAAGCTGAGTCGTCGCCTGCCGCAAAAGCCGAGGCCGTCCGCAGACAGCGGCTACGCGAAGACGCGCAGCGGTCCATCAGCGTGAACCTCGCCGAAGGCATCGCACTCAGCCACAAGCTGATGCGGTTCACCGGAGCCGCGCGCCAAAATTGAGCGAGCCCGCCGAGGTTGCGGCCGAGGCCGGGGGACGCGTGCATCAGGGAGACGCATTTCTCGGCAGCCCCTCTCAATTGCCGCAGCCCTTGCGGAGGGCGAACAGGTGCCGATCGAAACCGACCTCGGCCGACTAGACATCGTCCAAGGCCTCGATGGTGTTCCGACCTATGAGGAGCTGCGTCCTCGCGCGAGCGAAGCCGAGATTCTCGGCGTCACCGTCCTCGTCTGCTCAGTCGAGGATCTGAAGGCGATGAAGCGGGCGGCGGGGAGAACCCGCGACCTCGCCGACCTCGAGGATCTCGAAGCCGCGATGGGCTGAGTGCTACGGGCTGGCTTTCGCGTTGGCCCGCAGGCTCTCGCCGTTCTCCGGGTCGAAGAGGTGCAGTTTCGCGGTGTCGGCCCAGAGCTGGGCGTGCTCGCGGCGTTTGACCTTGCTGGTCGGGTCGAGGCGGGCGACGATCTGCTCGTGGCCCTCGCGGATTTCGCCGGCGCCGGTTTCGTCGAGGCTCTCTTCGACGATGTCGGCGAGCTGGTCGGACTGCACACCCTCGGACTCGATGTGGAAGTGGGCGAAGAGGTCGGAGCCGAGGGACTCGACGAGGTCAATCTCGGCCTCGAAGACGATCCCGCGCTCCTCCTTGAGGTCGCCGATCACCTCGACGTCCTCGAAGTTCTCCGGCCGCAGGCCGACGATCACCTGGCCGTCGTGGTGCTCGACCTCGAGCTTGTCGAGGTCTACCTCGCCGATCGGCAATTTCAGCTTGCCGCCGCTGACCTCGCCCGGCATGAAGTTCATCGCCGGAGAGCCGATGAAGCCGGCGACGAAGAGGTTCTTCGGGTTGTCGTAGAGCTCGGCCGGGGTGCCGACCTGCTGCAGGAGTCCGGCGCGCATCACCGCGACCCGGTCGCCGAGGGTCATCGCCTCGGTCTGGTCGTGGGTGACGTAGACGGTCGTCGTCTCCAGTTTCGACTGCAGCCGCGCCACCTCGGTCCGCATCTGCACCCGCAGCTTCGCGTCGAAGTTGGAGAGCGGCTCGTCCATCAGGAACGCCTTCGGGTCGCGGACGATCGCCCGCCCCATCGCCACCCGCTGGCGCTGGCCGCCGGAGAGGTTGGCGGGCCGCCGGTCGAGGTGCTGCTCGAGGTCGAGCGTCCGCGCCGCATCCTCGACCTTCTTGTCGATCTCGCTCTTGTCGGCCCCGGCCAGCTTCAGCGCGAAGCCCATGTTCTCGCGCACGGTCATGTGCGGGTAGAGCGCGTAGTTCTGGAAGACCATCGCGATGTCGCGATCCTTCGGCGAGCGGTCGTTGACGGTCTCGCCGTCGATCTTCAGCTCGCCGCTGGAGATGTCCTCGAGCCCGGCGATCATCCGCAGCGCCGTCGACTTCCCGCAGCCCGAGGGCCCGACGAGGATCATGAACTCGCCGTCCTGGATGTCGAGGTTCATGTCTTTGACGGCTTCGAAACCGTCCGCAAACGTCTTGGTGACTCCGTCGAGGACTATCTCTGACATCGGGGGCTCCTTATCCCTTGACGGCGCCGGCGGTGAGCCCGGCGACGATTCGGCGCTGGAAGATGAGGACGAAGACGATGATCGGCACCGTCACGACTACTGCCGCGGCGGCGATCGAGCCGGTCGGCGCGGTGAACGAGGATTCGCCGGTGAAGAAGGCGAGGGCGGCGGGAACGGTCCGGCTCGCATCCGAGCTGGTCAGCGAGATCGCGAAGAGGAAGTCGTTCCAGCAGAAGATGAAGACGAGGATCGCGGCGGTGAAGACGCCCGGCGCGGCCAGCGGCACGATCACCTTCGTGAACGCCTGGAACGGGGTCGCCCCGTCGACCTGGGCCGCCTGCTCGAGGTCCCAGGGGATCTCGCGGAAGAAGGCGACGAGGACGTAGATCGCCAGCGGCAGCGAGAAGGTGAGGTAGGGGATGATCAGCCCCAGCCAGGTGTCGTAGAGGTGCAGCGCCCGCCACATGTCGAACAGCGGCCCGACGGTGGAGATCGGCGGGAACATCGCGATCGCCAGCGCCCCGGCGAGGATCAGCCGCTTGCCGGGGAATTCGAGCCGGGCGATCGCGTAGGCGCAGAAGGAGGCGAGGACGATCGAGATCGTCGTCGTGATCAGGGCGATCCCGATCGAGTTGATCAGCGGCTTGATGAAGGGGCTGTCGCTGACGCCGCCTTCGAACAGGCTCTTGTAGTTGTCGAAGGAGACGCTGGAGGGGATGAA
>DATMBY010000215.1:0-17899 GCA_035558995.1 Solirubrobacterales bacterium | reverse complement strand
CGCCCGCATCTCCGAGAGCCGCGTCTCCAGCCCCACCCAGAAGAGCAGGAAGACGATCCCCAGCTCCGAGAAGACCCGCAGCACCTCGCCGACCTCGACCAGGCCGAGGACCGACGGCCCGACGATCACGCCACCGAGGATCTCGCCGACGATCGCCGGCTGCCGAATCCACTTGAAGACCTCGTCGCCGATCTTCGCGGCGAGCAGGACGACGAAGAGGTCGGTGAGCACCGCGGCGGTGCTGTCGGCGGCGGCAAGGGGGAGGGCTGGAATGAAGTCCAAGGCGATCTACGGGGTCGGCTGTCCGAGTGCCGACCAGTCTTCCCGGCTCACCTGATGTCAGGCTATCCAAATGTCACAAAGATTTTGCAGAACTGCAGGCAATAGGTAACATATTGTCTGCTAGAGTTCTTCGCATGGAGAGCAGTCGAGCCCAGTGGACCGATGCGCGCCTCGATGACCTCGGAGGGCGAATCGACAGGCTCGAAACGAAAATGGACGCGCGCTTCAACTCGCTTGACGCCAAGTTCGACGCCAAGTTCGACCGGCTGCAGCAGACGCTGATCGGCTCGATGGCGAGCGTGATGCTCGCGTTCGCCGCTCAGATCATCTTCGGCTAAGCCGGCGCGCCAGCGGTGAGGCGCTCTTCGACCCAGCGGGTCGAAGCGATGTGCTTGCCCATCCCCAGCTCCTTCGGCTCGGCACCGAGGGCGAGGCCGACCAGCTGCGGCAGGTGGAGGACGGCGAGGCCGAGGTCGCGGTTGACGACCTTGGCCGCCTCCGGCTGCTGCATGTCGAGGTTGAGGTGGCAGAGCGGGCACGGGGTGACGAGGCAGTCGGCGCCGGCGTCGATCGCGTCGCCGACGTGGGTGCCGGCCTGGCGCAGAGAGGTCTCCCGCGCCATCGTGATCACCGGGAAGCCGCAGCACTTGCGGGCGCCGTCGTACTCGACCACCTGGCCGCCGAGGGCCTCGATCACCTGCTCGAGGTAGACGTCGCGGTCCGGGTGGTGGTTGTAGCCGAGCCGTTCCTTCGGCCGCACGATGTAGCAGCCGTAGAAGGGGCCGACGCGGAGGCCGCTGAGCGGGCGGACGACCTGCTCGCGGAGGCGGTCGAGGCCGTAGTCCTCGACCAGCAGCCAGAGGAAGTTTTTGTTCGTCCAGCCACCCTCCTCGCCCTTCTCGTAGGAGAGGCCCTGGCCGGAGAGCGCCTCGTTGATGTGGGCGCGGTAGGCGGAGTCCGCGTCGAGGCGCTGTTGGCACTCTGATTGCGCGCCCTGGCAGGTCGAGCAGATGTTCATCATCGAGAGCCCGGTCTGCTGGGCGAGCGCGAAGGTGCGCGCGTTCAGGGTGTCGGCGAGCTCCTGGTTGTGCTCGGCGATGACGCCGGCGCCGCAGCAGTTGGCGCGGTCGAGTTCGACCAGCTCCCAGCCGAGCTTCTCGGCGACGAGGCCCATCGAGCCGTGCAGCTCCGGCGTGAAGCCGCGGGAGACGCAGCCGGGCCAGTAGGCGACCTTGATCTGATCACTCGCCACTTTTGACCTCCTGGGGGGTGTCCGGGTCGGTGGAGCGCTCGATGCCCTTCTCGACATCGTCCTCCGCGAGCTCGCCCTCCTCGCCCTTGATGTACAGGTTGAATTCCTCGCTGTGCTCCTCGGCGTGGGCGTAGATCGCCTTCACGTCGTCCTGGTCGGGGAGCTTGGGGTGGACGCCGGGGATCAGCTTGTGCAGCGAGCGCATCTTGCCGGTTTTGATCCCGCGGATCGCCGTCGGGATCGAGCCGAGCATTTCCCGGATCGCCCGTTTGCTCGGTTTCAGCTTGCCCTTGACGCCGGGGGCGAAGGACTCCTGCAGCAGCAGCGACTCGTCCAGGGTCCCCTTCTTCTCGATGATCTTGACGAAGGCAACCTCGTGGTCGTGGCCGCTGTTGGGGTCTTCGATCCCCTCCTCGCCCGCCTTGCGGCGCAGGCGCATGATCTGGTCCATCGGCGCCACGCCCTTCGGGCAGGCGTCGATGCAGCTGAAGCAGTGGGTGCAGTCGTAGATCCCGTGCGGGTCGTCGGCGAGGTCGTGCAGCCGCTCGTGGGTCTCGGCGTCGCGCGGGTCGCCGACGAAGCGGTAGGCCTTGGCCAGCGCCGCCGGGCCGATGAAGTCGGGGTCGGCTTCCATCGAGAGGCAGGAGGAGACGCAGGCGCCGCACTGGATGCAGGCCATCGACTGGGTGATGTCGATCATCGATTCCGGCTCGACGACGTACTCGCGCTCGGGCGGCTCGCCGTGGGGCAGAAGCCACGGGGTGACGCGGCGGATCTTCTTCCAGTGGGTCGACTCCATGTCGGTGATCAGGTCCTTGATCACGGGCATGTTCCCCATCGGCTCGATCACGATCGAGTTGCCCTCGCCGCCGGCGCCGGTCGCGCTCGCCTGCTTGTCGGCCAGCTCCTGCGCCTCGCCAATCTGGGTCTTGCAGCCGAGCCCGGACTGGCCGTTGATCTTCATCCCGCAGGAGCCGCAGATCGCCGCCCGGCAGGAGCAGCGGACGGCGAGCGAGCCGTCCTCGCGGTCCTTCGTCTGGAGCAGCCCGTCGAGGACCGACAGCGAGGGATCGAGGTCGACGTTGAACTCCTCCCAGTAGGGGCCCTCGCCGCTCTCGGGCTGGAACCGCCGGACTTTGATCGTGTAATCGGCCATTAGTAGGTCCTCTCTTGCGGTTCCCACTGGGTGATCGTGACCTCGGAGTAGGAGATCTCCGGACCGTCGTCGGTCCGCTCGAGGTCGATGTGTTTGAGCCACTCCTCGTCGTTGCGCTCCGGGAAGTCGGTGCGGTACTGGGCGCCGCGGCTCTCCTTGCGCTCGAGCGCCGCGACGCAGGTGCACTCGGCGTTGTCGAGCATGTACCCAAGCTCGATTGCGGCAATCAGGTCCTGGTTGAAGACGCTGCCGTGGTCGTCGATGTAGGCGGTCTTCGCCTCCTCCTTGAGGCGGCGGACGATCTCCAGGGCCTCGGTGATCCCGGCCTCGTCGCGGAAGACGGCGACTTTGGCGTCCATCGTCTGCCCCAGCTCCAGCTTGATCTCGGAGATGCGGCGGCCGGAGCCCTTCTCCCGGCCGATCAGGTCGGCGACGAGGTTCTCCTCGTCCTCCAGCACCTGCTTGGAGGCGCGCGAGTAGTCGATCCGCTTGGCGCGGGCGGCGGCGTCGCGGCCGCTGCGCTTGCCGAAGATCAGGGTGTCGAGGAGCGAGTTGGCGCCGAGGCGGTTGCCGCCGTGGACCGAGACGCAGGCGGTCTCGCCGGCCGAGTAGAGGCCGGGGATGTCGGTGCGGCCGTCGACGTCGGTCTTGACCCCGCCCATCGTGTAGTGGTTGCCCGGCTTGATGTGGATCGGTTCGCGGGTGATGTCGACGCCGGCGAAGTCGCGGCCGACGAGGACAATCTCTCTCAGCGCCTCGTGGACTCGCTTTTTCGGCACCACGGTGATGTCGAGCGCGACCGTGCCGTCCGGGAAGCCGCGGCCCTCGTTGATCTCGGTCTGCTCGGCGCGGGAGACGACGTCTCGCGAGGCCAGCTCCATCTTGTTCGGCGCGTACTTCTCCATGAAGCGTTCGCCGTTGGCGTTGAGCAGGTGGGCGCCCTCGCCGCGGGCGCCCTCGGTGATCAGGAAGCCCTTGCCCGCCAGCGTCGTCGGGTGGTACTGGATCATCTCCATGTCCATCAGCTTCGCCCCGGCCCGGTAGGCCATCGCGATCCCGTCGCCGGTGCAGATCAGCGCGTTGGTCGAGGGCTTCCAGACCATCCCGTTGCCGCCGGTGCAGAGGATCACCGACTTCGCCTGGAACAGCTCCATCCGCCCGTCGGCGACGTTGCGGGTGACGACGCCGCAGCACTCGCCGTTCTCGTCGATCGCCAGGCTGCTGCAGAACCACTCCTCGTAGCGGGCGATCTGCTCGGAGTACTTCATCAGCTGCTCGTAGAGCACGTGCATGATCGCCTGGCCGGTGATGTCGGCGACGTAGTAGGTGCGGGCGGCGGAGGCGCCGCCGAAGGCGCGGGTGCCCAGTTTCCCTTCCTCGTTGCGGTGGAAGGTGACGCCGAGGTGCTCGAGGTGGAGGATTTCCTCCGGCGCCTCGCGGGTCATGATTTCGACCGCGTCCTGATCGCCCAGGTAGTCGGAGCCCTTGATCGTGTCGAAGGCGTGAGACTCCCAGGAGTCGCCCGGGTTGAGCGCCGCGTTGATGCCGCCCTGGGCGGCGTTGGAATGGGAGCGGACCGGGTGAACCTTGGAGATGATCCCGACCGACACGCCTTCCTCGGCGGCGGCGAGGGCGGCCCGCTGGCCGGCGAGTCCGGCCCCGATTACGAGAACGTCATGGGATGGCACGGGCGCGGATGCTATAGCGGAGAATCCCGATTGCGTAGTCGGGATTCGTCACTTTGCAATTCGTCACGTTGGGGGTGGGGGAGGTGGGGGTGCCCTCCTCCAGACACATCTCGCTATGGCTCGATGTTGAGTGTCTGGAAGAGGGCACCCCCACCTCCCTCTACAGCCAGTGTTGGCCGAGGCGACGGACGAGCGCGTCCGACAAGGCAATCGCTCTTTGGAGAGTGGAGAAGTCGACGTTTTCCGCGGTGTCGTTGGGCCAGTGGTAGCGGCCGGGCTGCTTGTGGTCGGTGCAGCTGCAGAGGGCGACGGTCTCGTAGCCGGCGGCCGCCGGCTCGAGGCCGTCGGTGCCGTTGTAGGTGCGGAGGTTGGGGTAGAGCCAGATCCCCAGCTCGCCGGCGACGCGCTCGACAAAGGCCAGCGCCCGCGGCGGGTAGTCGCGCATCTTCAGGAAGCCCTCGCCGCGCAGCGCCAGCAGGTGGGTGGCGCCGAGCGTCTCCAGGCAGAGGAAGAAGGTGCTCTCCCGCGGCAGCGAGTCGAAGTGGCGCTCGCCGAAGGCTTTGATCCCCTCGCTGAAGGACTCCTCCGAGCCGGTCGAGAGGAGGACGACGCGGATCCCCTGCGGCGGTTCGGCACCGAAGCGACGGGCGAGCTCGAGCAGGGCGACCACCGCGGTCCCGTTGTCGTTCGCCGCCGGGACCGACTTGCGCAGGCCGATGTCGGCCATCGCCGCGACCGAGCCGAGGCCGAGGAAGAGACCGATCTTGGCGAGCAGCCGGCGGCCGCTGAGCGCGCCCAGCGCCGCCAGGACCGGGCCGCCGATCACCGGCGCCATCAGCGGCGGGCTGGTGTCGGTCTTCTCGGTCAGGCCGAGTCGGGCGGCGAGCTCCGGGATCGCGGGATGGAAGACGAGGCCCGAGTGCGCGGCGTCGTGGTGGGCGATGAGGACGACGGTCCGCTCGGCGGCCGGGTCGCCGAGCTCGCAGACGACGTTGTAGGTGGTGCGCCTGGGGAGGAGGCGGCGCAGGCGCCGTTGTCCCGGCGGGAAGTCGTCGGCCATGCCGGCGGCCCCGATCGCGCCGAGGAGGGCCCCGAGCAGGCGGCGACCGCGCAGCGCCGCGATTGCGCCGAGGGCGCCGAGCCCGGCGCCGATCCCGAGCGGCCACCAGTAGGTCCCGTGCGCGTCCTCGGCCTCGATCCGCGCCTCCGCTCCCAGCTCATCGAACTGCGCGACTAGCCACTCGGCCGCCTGCCGCTCCCCGTCGGAGGCCGAGGGCCGCTCGATCCGCTCCAGTTCCTCGAGTCGCTCCCGCAGCCAATCAGCCTCGCCTTGCATCGGGGAAGAAGCTAGCCGCTTACCATGGGCGGATGCTCGGCGGTGGGTCGATCACCCTCTTCCACTTTCGCGGGATAAAGGTCACGGTCGACTGGTCGTGGTTCATCGTCCTGTTCCTGGTCATCCTCTACATGACCGACTTCTTCGAACGGCTGCTTGGAGAGGGAGGGAGCACGCCCTTCCTGCTGTCGCTGCTCAGCGCCGTCGGCTTCTTCGGCTCGATCCTCCTGCACGAGTTCGGGCACGCGGTGGTGGCGATGCGCAACGGGATCGGCATCTCCAGCATCCAGCTCTGGATCTTCGGCGGGATGGCGCGGATGGACCGCGAAGCCGACTCGCCCGGGACCGAGCTGAAGGTGGCGCTGGCCGGGCCGGCGGTGACGGCGGCGATCGCGATCGTGCTGGCGGGTATCGGCACCCTGGCCGCCGGCCCTCACGGCTTCTGGGAGGCGGTGGTGCTTGAAACCCGCTCCGACGTCTCCGGACTGATGGCGCTGGTCGCCTGGCTGGTGACGATCAACATCCTCGTCCTCGTCTTCAACCTGCTGCCGGCCTACCCGATGGACGGCGGCCGCGTCGCCAAAGCCCTCGCCTGGTACCGCTCGGGCGATCGCAATTCGGCCACCCGCTTCGCCGCCAACCTCGGCCGCATCTTCGGCTACCTCTTCATCGGCCTGGGTATCGCCTGGGCCTTCAGCGGCAACACCTTCGGGGGTGTATGGCTGGCGCTGATCGGGTTGGTGATCAACGGCTCCGCCCGCGGCGCCGCGATGCAGACCGCTTTGACCGACCGCATCGGCGACGTCCGCGTCGCCGACGTGATGGACCGCGAACCGGTGACGATTCCTGGCGAGCTCAGCGTCGAGCAGGCGCTCGACGAATACTTCCTCCGCTATCGCTGGCCCTGGTTCCCCGTCGTCGACGCCGGTCGCCGCTTCCTCGGCCTGATCGAGCGCGACCGCGCCGACGAGGTCCCCGAGACCTCCCGCGCCAACTCCCACGTCTCCGAATACGTCGACCACGACATCGGCCTCTTCGTCCGCGACGACACCCCCCTCGACTCCCTCCTCGCCAACCAGAACCTCCGCCGCCTCGGCGCCCTGATGGCCGTGGACGCCGACGGCCGCCTCAGCGGCGTGGTGACGATCGAGCAGGTGGGGCGGGCGCTTCGCGACGCGACCAGCGCCCAAACCTCCGCGTAGTCCGGAACGAATTCCCTCCCTTGGGGGGAGAACCTCGGTCGCCGTAGAGCTTGTTACCCCTATGGGGTCGAAAAGCTCTACGGCGGGACAGCAGCTGGCGGCTCTCGCCGATCGACAGCACGGAGTGGTTTCGATTCGACAACTCCGGGCGCTCGGCTACTCCCACAGATCGATTGGTCGAGCTATTGAAGTCGGACGACTGCATCGACTCCATCGGGGTGTGTTCGCCGTCGGACACACGAATATCTCGTTGGAGGGGCGATGTCTCGCTGCGGTCTTGGGCTCCGGACCGCGTTCGCTGCTGAGCCACTACTCGGCCGGATGGTTACTCGGATTGATCGCCACGCGTCCGATTCCGGTGCATGTCACGACGCCGTTGCCTCGCAAGCGACGTGGTGACGTCCGGATCCATCGATCGGAAACCCTTCTTGAGAGCGATCGAGTCTTCGAGCGAGGCATTCCGGTCACCTCTGTCGCCCGGACTGCGCTTGACCTCGCGGCAGGCGTCCGCTTTCGCACCCTGCGCCGCATGATTCGCCGTGCGGAGGAGCTGAGGGTGTTCGATCTGGGCGAGTTCCGCTCCGTTCTCTCTCGCAACCAGGGCCACCGGGGCACCGCCCCGCTCAGCAGGGCCCTTGCCATCTATGAACCACCGCGGCTCCTCCGTTCAGGACTCGAGCGGGAATTCGCTGCGTTGGCCGAACAGTTCGGGCTGCCCGCATTCGACACCAACTTCAACGCTGCCGGCTACGAGCTCGACGTCTACTGGCCCGAACTGCGGTTCGCGGTCGAACTCGACGTCTACGCGACGCATGGCGGGCACGAACCTTTCGAGGAGGACCGCCGCCGGGACGAGGAGCTGAAGCTGGCCGGGATCGAGGTGACCCACGTCACCGGCCGCCGCCTCGAATGCGAACCGCGGCAGTGATGGAACGGGTCGGTCGCTTGCTGGAGCAGCGCCGGAAGCAACTTGCGAGTGGCGGCTGGTCGAGCTGAGGGGCGCTAAGCAGCCGCGCGGTGGCGCTCGATGATCCGGCCAAAGTCGGTCCCTGCCGGGAGCGTCCCGAAGGCCTGGCCCCAATCGCCGGAGAGGCGGGAGGCGCAGAAGGCGTCGGCGGTGGCTTCGTCGCCGTAGCGGACGAGGAGGGAGGCCTGGAGGGCGAGGGCCATCTTCTCGACCAAGCGGCGGGCACGGGACTCCACCGTCTCCAGGTCGCCGGGGAGCTCCTCCCGGAGGGAGGTGGTGAACTCCTGCAGGCGGGGCTCCGCCGCGGCGCCCTCGCCGACCTCGGCGAAGAAGGCCTCGACCGAGGCCGGGCTCTTCACCATCGCCCGCAGGACGTCGAGGCACTGGACGTTGCCGGAGCCCTCCCAGATCGAGTTGAGCGGGCTCTCGCGGAAGAGGCGGGGCAGCCCGGACTCCTCGACGTAGCCGTTGCCGCCTAAGCACTCGAGCGACTCACCGGCGTGGACCACCGCGCGCTTGCAGATCCAGTACTTGAGGACGGCGTTGGCGATGCGCTTCAGGTTCTGGGCATCCTCGTCGCCGGCGATCGCTTCGTCGTAGGCGCGCGCCAGGCGCAGGGCCGAGATCGTCGCCGCCTCCGACTCGATCGCGAGGTCGGCGAGGACGTTCCGCATCAGCGGCTGCTCGACCAGCTCGCGGCCGAAGACCGAGCGGTGGGTCGTGTGGTGGATCGCCTGGGCGACGCCGGCCCGCATCCCGGTGGCGCCGCCGAGGACGCAGTCGAGCCGGGTGTGGTTGACCATCTCGATGATCGTCCGCACCCCGGCGCCCTCCTCGCCGACCAGCCAGGCCGAGGCGGCGTCGAACTCGATCTCGCTGGAGGCGTTGGAGCGGTTGCCGAGCTTGTCCTTCAGCCGCTGCAGGCGGAAGCGGTTGCGGGCGCCGTCGGGGGTCCAGCGGGGGAAGAGGAAGCAGGAGATGCCGCTGTCGGCCTGGGCGAGGACGAGGAAGGCGTCGCACTGCGGCGCCGACATAAACCACTTGTGGCCGGTCAGCTCGTACTCGGCGCCGGGCCCGCCGCCGTTCACGGGGCGGGCGAGGGTGGTGTTGGCGCGGACGTCGGTGCCTCCCTGCTTCTCGGTCATCCCCATCCCGGCCAGCGCCCCCGCCTTCTCCGGCGCCGGCGCGTTGGCGGGGTCGTAGGTTGCCGAGAGGAAGCGCGGCTCCCACTCGGCGGCCAGCTCCGGTTGGGTGCGCAGGGCGGGGATCACCGAATAGGTCATCGAGATCGGGCAACCGATCCCGGCCTCGGCCTGGGACATGCACATGAAGGCGGCGCCGCGGGCGACGTGAGCGCCCGGGCGGGGGTCCTTCCAGGGCGAGGAGTGAAGTTCGAATCCCACCCCGACCGCCATCAGCTCATGCCAGGAGGGATGGAACTCGGGGACGTCGACGCGGTTGCCGTAGCGGTCGTGGGTCTTCAGCTTCGGCCAGTTCTCGTTGGCGAGCCGACCCAGCTCCTGCGCCGTCTCGCTGCCGGCGTACTCACCCGCCGCGGCGATCCGCTGCAGGTCCCAGTCTGCCCCCTCGCGCTTGACCGCCTCGACCAGCACGGCATCGCTCTCGAAGACGTTGTAGTCGACCAGCGGCGGCGGCTGGTTGACCACCTCGTGGTTGCCGAAGGCCGGTCGTTCGACGGTTGCCATCCGGCGCAGATTGTCGCATGCCCTGGCCGGTCAGCCAGGGCGCCGTCCAGATAGCATCGCGCCTCGTGGCCAAGATCAAGGTTCTGAAGCCGGTCGTCGAGCTCGACGGCGACGAGATGACCCGGATCATCTGGTCGTTCATCAAAGAGCAGCTGATCCTGCCCTACCTCGACGTCGAGCTGGAGTACTACGACCTCGGGATCGAGAGCCGCGACGCGACCGAGGACCGGATCACGGTCGAGGCCGCGGAAGCGATCAAGCGCCACGGTGTCGGCGTCAAGTGCGCGACGATCACCCCCGACGAGGCGCGGGTCGAGGAGTTCGGCCTCAAGGAGATGTACCGCTCGCCGAACGGGACGATCCGCAACATCCTCGGCGGCGTCATCTTCCGCGAGCCGATCGTGATCTCGAACATCCCGCGCCTGGTGCCGGGGTGGACGAAGCCGATCGTGATCGGCCGCCACGCCTTCGGCGACCAGTACCGCGCCACCGATCTGGTGGTGCCGGGCGAGGGCACGCTGACCCTTACCTACACGCCGAAGGACGGCTCAAAGCCGGTCGAGCTCGACGTCTACGACTTCCCCGGCGGCGGCATCTCGATGGCGATGTACAACCTCGACGAGTCGATTCGGGAGTTCGCCCGCGCCTCGATGCGTTACGGCCTCGACCGCGGCTTCCCCGTCTACATGTCGACGAAGAACACGATCCTCAAGCGCTACGACGGCCGCTTCAAGGACCTCTTCGCCGAGATCTACGAGGCCGAGTTCAAAGAGGAGTTCGAGGCCGCGGGACTCACCTACGAACACCGCCTGATCGACGACATGGTCGCCGCCGCCCTGAAGTGGGAGGGCGGCTACGTGTGGGCGTGCAAAAACTATGACGGCGACGTGCAGTCCGACACCGTCGCCCAGGGCTTCGGCTCGCTGGGACTGATGACGAGCGTGCTGATGAGCGCCGACGGGAAGACGGTCGAGGCGGAGGCCGCGCACGGCACCGTCACCCGTCACTACCGCCAGCACCAGCAGGGCAACCCGACTTCCACCAACCCGATCGCCTCGATCTTCGCCTGGACCCGCGGCCTCGGCGCCCGCGGCCGCATGGACGAGACCCCGGAGGTCTCGCAGTTCGCGGAGACGCTGGAGCGGGTCTGCGTCGAGACCGTCGAAAGCGGGAAGATGACCAAAGACCTGGCGCTGCTGGTCGGCGGCGGCCAGGAGTACCAGACCACGCAGGAGTTCCTCGCCTCGATCGACGAGAACCTCCAGCGGGCGATGGCGTAACGCCGTCCCAAGACTTCCAACCTTCCAACCCCCGACTCGAGGAGAGATTTAGTGAGCACCACCCCCGTCAAGGTCACCGTTACCGGCGCCGCCGGGCAGATCGGCTATGCGCTGCTGTTCCGCATCGCCAGCGGCCAGATGCTCGGCCCCGACACTCCCGTGGAGCTGAGCCTGCTGGAGATCCCGCAGGCGATCCAGGCGGCCGAGGGCACCGCGATGGAGCTCGACGACTGCGCCTTCCCGCTGCTGCGCAAGATCGAGATCAGCGACGACCCCAAGCAGGCCTTCGACGGCTGCAACGTCGGCCTCCTGGTCGGCGCCCGCCCGCGCGGCCCGGGCATGGAGCGCTCGGACCTGCTCGAGGCCAACGGCGGCATCTTCAAGCCGCAGGGCGAAGCGATCAACGCCGGCGCCGCCGACGACGTCAAGGTGCTGGTGGTCGGCAACCCGGCCAACACCAACTGCCTGATCGCGATGTCAAACGCGCCCGACGTCCCGCGCGAGCGCTTCACCGCGATGATGCGGCTCGACCACAACCGGGCGATCTCACAGGTGGCGAACAAGCTCGGCAAGCAGGTCTCGGCGGTCACCAACATGACCGCTTGGGGCAACCACTCGCCGACCCAGTACCCCGATCTCGTCAACGCGAAGGTCGAAGGCCAGAGCGCCTGGGACGCCGTTGACGACGAGGCCTGGATCGCCGACGAGTACATCCCGCGGGTGGCGAAACGCGGTGCCGAGATCATCGATGCCCGCGGCGCCTCCAGCGCCGCCTCGGCCGCTAACGCGGCGATCGACCACGTCCACGACTGGGTGCTCGGAACCCCGGACGGCGACTGGGTCTCGATGGCCGTTCCCACCGACGGTTCCTACGGGATCGGCGAGGGGATCGTCTGCGGCATGCCCTGCACCTGCAGCGGCGGCGAGTGGAACATCGTCCAGGGGCTCGGCGTCCCCGAGTTCTCACGCGAGCGGATCGACCGCAGCGTGATGGAGCTGCAGGAGGAGCGCGACGCCGTCAGCCAGCTCGGGCTGGTCTAGTCGCGCCTCTCAGGAACTAAAAAAGAGGCCGGCACGAGCCGGCCTCTTTAAGTTCGGTAGCGGTTCGGTACCGATCAGTTACCGGTGGGGTGGTACTGGCGCCCGTCCTTTTTCACGCGGCCCTCTTTCTCGAGGTCGCCGAGGACGCGGTACAGGTAGTTCGGCTTGATTTTCATCTGCTTCGCGACGTCCGAAGCGCCGATGCCTGGGTTCTCTTCGATCAGTTTCACCGCCTGGTCGGCACGGGTGCCGCCGCGGCGTTTACGGCGACGGCGCGGGGCGCCGGCACCGGCACCGGCGGAGCTTCCACTCGATTTTCTGGCGCTGCCGCGGGGGCGACCGGGGCCGCGGCGGGTGGCTTTGCCGCCGAGAGCGGCGAGCGCCTGCTCAGCCTGCTTCAGCTGATCCTCGAGCTCTCGTACGGTCCTCTCGAGCGCCTCACGGGCGACATCGAGGTGATTCATGGTGGGGGCCATCTAATTCCTTTCCATCAAAAGTTAAGACTTACCCGGGAGCGGAGTCTTTCAGAGTCACACACACTGTGACACTGACATCGAGGAAGTCAAAGGAATATTTCAGCGTGCGTGGTCGGCAGGGGCCTCGACCGGAAAGCGCTCCGGATTGTTGAAGAAGCGCACGCACTGGATCGCGCCGTCGCCGATCTCGATCGCGACGATGCTGAGGAACCCGTGACTCTCGCTGTCCATCCGCACGCCTGGATCGCCGTTCACCAGGACGCGGGTGAAGACGGGATCCTCGGGGTAGGCGTCCTTGCGCTGGACCCCGACCATGAAGCGGGCGATCTTGTCGGCGCCGTAGATCGGCTTGCGGGCGGCGGTGACGACCCCGCCCCCGTCGGTGTACATGATCGCGTCGGCGGCGAGCAGCTCGCGGATCTGCTCGACGTCGCCGGAGACCGCGGCGAGGAGGAAGGCGTTGGCAAGGCGCTGGCGCTCCTCCTCGGCGACCGGGCGGCGGCGGGTCGTGTCGCCGGCGTGGTCGCGGGCGCGCTTGGCGATCTGCCGCGCGGCCGCCGGCGTGCGCTCGAGGACGTCGGCGATCTCCGCGTACTCGAGGTCGAAGACGTCGCGGAGGACGAGGACCGCGCGCTCCAACGGGTTCAGCCGCTCGAGCGCGCCCAGCAGCGCCAGGCTCAGCTGCTCGGCCTCGATCGCCTTCGTCTCCGGCGTCTCGGGGTCGGTGAGGAGCGGCTCCGGCAGCCAGGGGCCGACGTAGGCCTCGCGCCGGACCCGCGCCGAGCGCAGCCGGTCGAGCGCCAGCCGGGTGGTGACGGTGACGAGGAAGGCTTCCGGGTTGCGAACGGCGTCGTCGTCGGCCTGTTCCCAACGAAGCCACGCATCCTGGACGATGTCTTCGGCCTCGGTCAGCTCGCCCAGCAGCCCGTAGGCGATCCCCAGCAGGCGGGGGCGGCAGGCCGCGAAGGCCTCAACGTTCATGCCGGCACCGGCAGTTGCGAGCGCAACGCGGCCGCCGCGGCGGCGCACCCGCTGGAGATCGCCGAGTCGACCAGCCATCCCTCGGGGCCGATCCAGTCGCCCGCCAGGTAGAGGCCGTCGCCTTGATCGACCGCGGGCCGGCCGGCGAGGCCGCCGCTCGCCGGCGTCGAGATCGCCGAGACGGCAACCATTCGTGGGAGGAAGCGGTCGAAGATCAGCTGCTCGCGCCAGCCGGGCTGCACCGTGTCGGCCAGCTCCTCCAGCGCCGCCCGCGGTTCGCGCGCGTAGCTGGCGAGGCTGAGGAGGACGCCATCCGGATGGTCGGGGGGAGAGTGCCGGGAGAGGTAGGTCGGCTTGTCCACCCCGAGCGCGAAGCGGCGGGAGCGGTGGGGCAGCCTCCGCAAGCCGAGGTCGAGCACGCTCAGCTCGGCGGCCGGGCCTGGCGCTGCCGGAGCTCTTTCGCCCAGCAGCTTGCCGACCGCATCGGGGCCACCGGCGGCGACGACGAGGATGTCGGCCGGCAGCGTCTCCTCGTCGAGCGCGATCGCCCAGCCGTCGCCCTCCCGCGCGACGCCGCGAACCCCGGTACGCGTCCGCAGGGTGGCGCCGTCCCTTTTTGCCATCTCGGCGAGCGCGTCGACCAGCGACTGCCACCCGCCCCGCAGGTAACGGACTCCCGGCACCAACACGGTCTTCAGCTGCGTGGCAGCGGCATCGGCGCTGAAGCTCTCGTGATCGGCCACGAACGTCGCCACCCGGACGAGCGCCCCGGCGCTTGCCCGCGCCTTCTCCGACCGCAGGCTCCGCCGCAGCCACTCGGCCACGGAGACGTCAGCCAGCTCCTCCGGCTCCGTCCGCTGCAGCCGAAGGAACCATCGCCCGAGCTGCGCCTCCCCTCCAAGCGTGCGCTTCGTCTTGCCTTCCCGCGGAAAGACCGAAGCGGCGGAAGCCGGCTGCCACCAGTCCAGCTCGATCCCCATCGCGTCCAGCTCTCGCCGCGCCGGCCCGCCCACGTAAAGCGCATGCGGTCCCTGATTGAGGACGAACCCCTCCCGCACCTCCGAGGCAGCCCGCCCGCCCAGGTGCGAGCTGGCCTCCACCAGCACCGTCTCGATACCTCCGGCAGCCAGCCGTCCCGCAGCCACGAGCCCGGCCGGCCCACCGCCGACAACCACAGCTTTTCTTTTCGTGTCCATGACGCCTAGACGGGGAAGGATGGCGCTTTGTGACAACCCTGACCAGGCCGGTGGGGGGAGGGTGCCGGTATCCCTCTCCGGAATTGACCTCCCCTCCGCTGCGCTCCGGGGAGAACATGCTGCGCGGGCTGCGCCCGCGCGAGAGCCAGATATCGCCGAACATTCCTGCGAGGGACACCGGCACCCTCGCCAACGATCGGGGAACCCCATCTGATTCGAAAACCTGGGTCGAAGGAGGAAGCCGGTGGGGGGTCACTGGGTACTCAGCATGGAGCCGCGCCGCCTGCGATTGCGGCCTTAGCTCGTCTCGCAACTCGCGGCGGAGGTGCTCCCAGGGACCCCCACCGGCTTCCTCCTCCCGCCTCAGCCCCGGTACTTGCTGCGCTTCTTCGGATACGTCCGGAAGACGTGGTCCCAGATCGGCGAGGAGACGCCGTAGCCGTAGCCGTGGTCCTGGAAGTGGTGGCGCATGTGGTGTTCGCGGAGGCGCTTGGCGAAGTCCGTCTTCGGGACGAAGTGATGCACGTAGTAGTGCGTGTAGTCGTAGAAGAGGTAGCCGAGGATGAAGCCGGCGAAGAGGGGGTAGGCGGCGTCGCCGAGGAGGGCCCGGAAGCCGAGGAAGAAGAGGATCGCCAGCGGGATCGAGACCGATGGCGGCATCACCAGCCGCATCTTGTCGTTGGGATGGTCGTGGTGGACGCCGTGGATGATGAAGTGCATGCGGCGGCCGAAGGCGTTGTCGGGCTCCCAGTGAAAGACGAGCCGGTGCAGCCAGTACTCGGTCAGAGTCCAGACGCCCACCCCGCCCAGGGTCAGCAGCGCCAGCTGCCAGGCGGCGTAGCCGCGATCGGCCCCGATCCACTCCATCGCCACCACCACCGGGACGAAGATCATCGCCGGAACCGCTGGGTGGACGCGGGAGAAGAAGTTGAGGAAGTCGCTCTTGAAAAGTGGGGGAGAAGCGGAGAGCTTCTCGGTCCTGGAATGACCCTCCATTGCCTGCGATATTAGCGCTGGGCGCCCGGGTTCCCGCAAGACGCAGGGAAGCTGTGACGAAGCTGTTTCAAAGAGGTGCCGATTTGCGGAAACGGCCCTCGCGATTACCCGGCCCGAATGCAAACATGCCCGCCGTGCCGCGCAAGCCAAAGCCCCCGACCTGCGAAGACTGCTATTTCCGGAAGAATCTGCTCTGCGCGCTGGAGCTGAACGAGGCCTGCACCACCTTCCGGCCGAACCGACCAGAGGGCCTCGTCCCACCACGTCAGCCGGTGCTGCTGATGCGAGCCCCGCGCTGGGCCTCGCGCGCCGCCTGATCGAATCCCTCGCAGCCGGGGTAAGTTTCCCTCGATGCCCCAGCGTGACCTCTTTGCCGATTTCGCCCGCATGCGGCGCGAGATGGATCAGGTGATGGGCGACACCTGGAGCCGTACCCGCTACGTCGCCCGCCGCGCCAGCGGCTTCTCTCCCAACGTCGACGTCTACTACTGCGGTGAACCGCAGCGGGCGATCGTCAAGGTCGACCTCGCCGGGGTCGAGCTCTCCGAGGTCGGGATCGAGGTCAGCGGCCGCCACCTGGCGATAGTCGGCGAGCGCCACGTGCAGGAGTCCGAAGGCCGCGTCTACCAGCAGATCGAGATCCCCTCCGGCCACTTCCGCCGCGTCGTCGAGCTCCAGGTGGAGGTCGACGCCGAGCGCGCCAGCGCCACCTACGAAGAGGGCATCCTGCGGATCGACCTGCCCCTGCGCGACCCCAACGAGAGCACCCGCCGGGTGCCGATCGACCGCAAGTGATGGAGGGCGCGCCGGTCCTCGAAGTGGTCGACTCGCCGCTCGACGCGGAGGACGCGATCCGCGCCAACCAGCCGCTGCCGGAGGCGCTGCCGGTCCTGCCGCTGCGCGACACCGTCACCTTCCCGGAAACGCTGGCGCCGCTGGCGGTCGGGCAGGAGCGCTCGATCCACCTGATCGACGACGTCCTCGGCACCAACCGGATGCTGGCGATGGTCACCGCCCGCGACCCCGAGAAGGAGGAGCCGGGGCCGGAGGACCTCTACGACGTCGGCGTCGTCGGCGCCGTCGCCCGCATGGTCAAGGTCCCCGACGGCAGCCTGCGGATCCTCGTCCAGGGGATGCAGCGGGTGAAGCTGGGCGATTTCATCGCCGAGGAGCCCTACATGGTCGCCCGGATCAGCGCGATGCCGGACGTGATCGAGCCGAGCGCCGAGCTGGAGGCACTCAGCCGCAACGTCCAGGGCACCTTCTCGGAGATCGTCGAGCAGATCCCCTACCTGCCCGAGGAGCTGCAGATGGCGATCGCCAACATCGACGACCCCGCCGCCCTCGCCCACCTGATCGCCGGGGCGCTGCGGATCGGGACCGAGGAGAAGCAGAAACTGCTGGAAGAGATCGACGTCGCCAAACGGCTGCGCCACCTCTCGCGGATCCTCGCCCGCGAGCTCGAGGTCGTCCAGCTAGGGACCCAGATCCAGACCCAGGTACAGTCGGAGATCGACAAAGGCCAGCGCGAGTTCTTCCTCCGCCAGCAGCTGAAAGCGATCCAGGACGAGCTCGGCGAGGGGGACGAGCAGCAGGCCGAAGCGAACGAGCTGCGGGAGAAAATCGCGGCGGCGCAACTTCCCGAGCAGGCGCTGAAAGCCGCCGAGCGCGAGCTCTCGCGGCTGGAGAAGCTGCCGCCCGCCGCGGCCGAGCACGGCGTCATCCGCACTTACCTGGAGTGGCTGACCGAGCTGCCCTGGTCGAAGGAGACCGAGGACAACCTCGACCTCGCCCACGCCCGCGAGGTCCTCGACGCCGACCACTACGACCTGGAGAAGATCAAGGACCGGATCCTCGAGTACCTGGCGGTGCGCAAGCTGAACCCGGACTCGCCCGGCCCGATCCTCTGCTTCGCCGGCCCGCCCGGGGTCGGCAAGACCAGCCTCGGCAAATCGATCGCCCGGGCGCTGGGGCGGGAGTTCGAGCGGATCTCGGTCGGCGGCGTCCGCGACGAGGCGGAGATCCGCGGCCACCGCCGCACCTACATCGGCGCCATGCCCGGCACGATCGTCCGCGCCCTGCGCGACGCCGGCTCCCGCAACCCCGTCTTCATGATCGACGAGATCGACAAGATGGGCGCCGACTTCCGCGGCGACCCCGCCTCGGCGATGCTCGAGGTGCTCGACCCGGCGCAGAACGCGGAGTTCCGCGATCACTACCTCGACCTCGAGTTCGACCTCTCAGACGTCGTCTTCATCGCTACCGCGAACGTGCTCGACACGATTCCGGGCCCCCTCCTCGACCGCATGGAGACGATCGAGCTCGCCGGCTACACGCTGG
>DATMBY010000214.1:0-33976 GCA_035558995.1 Solirubrobacterales bacterium | reverse complement strand
GGCGAATACGCGCGCGACTGCGTGGGCGCGGCGAACCTGTCCCGCCGCCAACCCCGTGCCTTCCGCTTCATCGTCTGGTGCGGGGTGCAGGCCGGGAAGGTGCGCTTCAGCGTGCGTCGGGCCGAAGGCGAGAGGCTGCTGTCGTCCCCGCGCCGGGTCTACCCGGAAGCCTACGGAGCCGCGGGGAGCTTCCGCTGCCGCCAGGTTGTCGAGACCCTGAAGTGCGCGGGGCGGGTCGACGGGCCGACCGTCCTCCGCGGCTTCGTCGAGGTGCCCGGCGGGACGCGCTGCCTCAAGGTGCTGGTCGAGACGGCGGGGATCCGCTGGACCGGCCGCCCGACCGGCTGCCCCGGTACGCGCCCCGATCGTCCCCCACGCGACTGGCGCTACATGCGTGGCTTCCGCCGCGACTTCGGCCTCGATCTCGACCTCGGCGGTGACCGCGCCGCGATCGACCGCCGGATCCGAGACCTGGTCGAAGCATGGGTCCGCGGCAACCCGGTGGCAAGGGTAACGACCGCCGAATTCGGGCTGCCGCTGCGACCAGAGGACCAGGCCGAGCTGGAATACCGGGACGAATACCTGGAACGCGATGCCGAGGCGATCGAACGCTGGGGCCGGCAGCACGCGCCCGACACCTTCGCCGGCTGGCACCTCGACCACGAAGGCGGCGGCACCTTCTACATCGGCTTCGTCGGCGACCAGGAGACGCAGATCGCCGAATTCGAGCGCCAGGTGAAAGTGCTGGCCCCGGAGCGGATCGAGCCGTTCCCGACGCCGCCGCGTTACTCGCACCGCCAGCTGGAAGCGTTCGAAGGCGAGCTGCTCGACCACTTGGAATCCTTCGGGGCCCTGCGCCTGGTGACCAGCATCGGGACCAACGATTTCGCCAATCGGGTCGAAGTCGGGACCCAGCACGTCGCCAAGGTGAGACAGGCGCTGGCCGAGCTGTTCGGCCCTGAAAACCCGGCGCTTGTCGTGTACGAACCGCCCGGCGTGCTCCTCTAGTACGAGAGGCGGTAGAAGAGGTGGGCGACGCCGTCGCCCTGGACGGCACGCGCCTGCTCCACCTTCACGCTCGGCGGGATGCCGTCGAAGAGGCGGATGCCGCCGCCGAGGATCGCCGGGACCTGGTTGACGAGGATCTCGTCGAGGAGGCCGGCGCTGATCGTCTCCTGGATCGTCTCGCCGCCGCCGCCGATCGAGACGTGGCCGCCGCCGGCGGCCTCGCGGGCCTGGGCGACGGCGCTCTCGATCCCGTCGGTGACGAAGTGGAAGGTCGTCTCGCCGAGGGTCAGCGGCTCGCGCTCGTAGTGGGTGAGGACGAAGACCGGGACCCGGAACGGGGGCTCGTCTCCCCACCAGCCGTTCCATAGCGGCTCGGTCCAGGGACCGCGTACGGGGCCGAACATGTTGCGGCCCATGACGACGGCGTTGCTGCCGGCCGACGCCTCGCGGACGACGTCGTCGCTGACCCCGCCCTCGCCGCCCTCGCGGCCGTGCATCTCCTGGAAGAAGCGGGTCCTGAAGGCCCACTCGTGCAGCGCCTCGCCGCCTTCGCCGAGCCCGTGCTCCTCGCTCTGATTCGGTCCGGCGAGGTAGCCGTCGGCGGAGATCGAGATCTGGCACTTGACCTTGCTCATCGTCCCACCGTAGCCGAGGCGCCTTAGTCGCCCCCTGGTCCACTTAGGCGCCTACTTGACTCGGAAACCATCGGCGCTATCCTTGTTGAGGACTAACTACAGAAAGTGGACTTGGTTATGACTTATCGGCTGATACCGCTTGACGAGGCAATCGTCTTCCCCACCGTCACCGCGACCCTGCCGATCGACGTCGGCGACGACGAGCGGGTCTTCCTGATGCCGCGCCGCGACGGCGAGTTCGGACGCGTCGGCGTCCTCGCCGAGGTGATCGAGACCGGGCTCTCGCGCCGCGGGCGCCCGGTCGCCACCGTCGTCGGCCTCCACCGCGGCCTGATCTCCGGCGGCGCCGAGCCGGACGGCGAGACGTTGCGGGTCGAGGTGCAGGAGATCCGCGACGGCCATCCCGACGACGAGCACACCCGCGAGCTGCAGACCGAATACCGCGCCGTGGTCGAGGAGATCCTCGAGCACCGCGGCGACGACGGCCGCATCGCCGCCTTCCTGCGCTCGATCGACGAGCCGGGCGCGCTGGCCGACACCTCCGGCCTCTCCCCCGACATCCCCAACGAGGGCAAGCTGCGCCTGCTGGAGACGATCGACGTCACCGCCCGCCTCGAGCTGGCGGTCGAGCTGCAGCGCGAGCGCCTGACCGAGCTGCAGGTGCGGGAGAAGATCCGCGACGACGTCGAGTCCGGCGCCCAGAAACAGCAGCGCGAGTACTTCCTGCGCAAACAGATGGACTCGATCCGCAAGGAGCTGGGCGAGGACGAGGCCGACCTCATCTCCCAGTACGAGCGCGAGATCGCCGAGGCGGAGATGCCGGAGGCGGTCGCCGAGCAGGCCGAGAAGGAGCTGCGGCGGCTGGAGCGCCAGGGCGAGCAGTCGCCGGAGAGCAGCATGATCCGCAGCTACCTGGACTGGCTGATCGCGGTGCCGTGGGCGAAACGCTCGGAGGAGCTGCTCGACCCGGCGCACACCCGCGAGGTGCTCGACGCCGACCACGCCGGCCTCGACGACGTGAAGAAACGGATCACCGAGTTCATCGCCGTGCGCAAGCTGCGCACCGAGCGCGGGATCGAGGACGACGACAGCCGCGCCAACGGCGCGATCCTCACCCTGGTCGGCCCCCCAGGGACCGGCAAGACCTCGATCGGCGAGTCGATCGCCCGCGCCCTGGGGCGCGAGTTCGTCCGCATCAGCCTCGGCGGCATCCGCGACGAGGCCGAGATCCGCGGCCACCGCCGCACCTACATCGGCGCCATGCCGGGGCGGATCGTCCGCGCCCTGCGCGACGCCAAGACGATGAACCCGGTGATCCTCCTCGACGAGGTCGACAAGGTCGGCGCCGACTGGCGCGGCGACCCCTCCGCGGCCCTGCTCGAGGTCCTCGACCCGGCCCAGAACGACACCTTCCGCGACCACTACCTCGACGTCGAGGTCGACCTCTCCGAGGTGGTCTTCATCGCCACCGCGAACCTGGTCGACTCGATTCCGGCGCCGCTGCTGGACCGGATGGAGCTGATCTCCTTCGACGGCTACACGACCGAGGAGAAGCTGGCGATCGCCCGCGGCTACCTGCTGCCCCGGCAGCTGAAGCGCAACGGGCTGAAGGCCGAGGAGGTAGAGGTCTCCGACGAGGTCCTGCGGGCGGTGATCTCCGAGTACACGCGCGAGGCGGGCGTGCGCCGGCTCGAGCGCGAGATCGGCAAGGTGGTCCGCTCGGCGGCGACGAAGATCGCGAGCGGCGAGGCCGACGGAAAGATCGTCGTCGACTCCGACGCCCTGCGCGAGGCGCTCGGGCGGCAGAAGTTCTTCCAGGAGTCGGTCGAGCGGACCGCGATCCCCGGCGTCTCCACCGGCCTGGCGGTGACCGGGACCGGCGGCGACATCCTCTTCATCGAGGCGACCGCGATGGACGGCGACAAGGGCCTGGTCCTGACCGGCCAGCTCGGCGACGTGATGAAGGAGTCGGCGCGGATCGCCCTCTCCTACGTGCGGGCGCACCGCGAGGAGCTCGGGATCGACGCCGAGCGCTTCCAGCGCGAGTTCCACCTTCACGTCCCCGCCGGGGCGATCCCCAAGGACGGCCCCAGCGCCGGCACCGCGATGACGACCGCGCTGGTCAGCCTGCTGACCGAGCGGCCCGTCAAGCACACGGTCGGGATGACCGGCGAGGTCACCCTGCAGGGCCGGGTGCTGCCGATCGGCGGCCTCAAGCAGAAGGTGCTGGCGGCGCACGCGGCCGGGCTGACCGAGGTGATCCTGCCCGAGCGCAACCGTGGCGACCTCGACGAGGTCCCGGAGGAGGTGCGCGAACAGATGACCTTCCACCCGGTGATGGGCATCGACGAGGTGCTGGCGCTGGCGCTGGAGCCGGAGCAAGAGAGGTCGACGGGCCGAAAGTACCCCTATATGGAGGGAAATCGTCCCGTCGGCAATGATGGGGGCGCCGGGTAGGAGCCGTGACCCCCCGCTGCCGCAACTGCTCACCGGTGCCGCCCGAGATGCGGGCGGCCGCCGGCCTGCTCGAGCGCCGCTGGACGATGGCGACGATCTACGCCTGCTCCAGCGGCGCCGCCCGCTTCAACGAGTTCCGCCAGTCCCTCCCCGGCGTCTCCCCCACCACCCTCTCCGACCGCCTCGAACAGCTGGAGGGCGCGGGGATCGTCGAGCGCCACCTCGTCCCCGGCCGCCCGCCCCACACCGAGTACACGCTGACTCCGCGCGGCGAGCAGCTGGCACGGGCGGTGGCAGGGCTACTCCAGAACTGACGGTCGGCCGAGGTCCAGCAGGCGGTAGTAGAGGGCGCCAACGACAAGAGCCGCGAACGGGGTGGTGAAGGAGGAGATCAGGGCGCCCGTGAGACGGCGCGCCAGCTCTCCCATCTGGTGCCCGACGAGGACGACGAGAGGGAAGCTGATCCCGACCAGGATCAGGCCGAGGAGGAGGATGATCCCGAACACCTTCCAGCCGTTTCCGCGCACGAGCTGCCGCGAGCGGCCGAACGCGTCGAAGACGCCGGGGCGCTCGACCACGACCACCGGCAGGACCACGGCCCACATCGTCAGCAGATAGAGGGCGGGAACGATCAGGAGGAGGGCCGCCCCGATCAACCCAAGGGTGGCGAGCACTCCAGCGAGAGTGGCGACCGGCAGCGGCGGCAGAGTGCCCGCGAGAATCTCCCCTGCGGAGGAGGCGGGGCGGTCCTCTCTCCGGTCCCGCAGAACAGCCATCACCACCGCCGTGTGGAAGGCGATAAAGGCGGTGCTGGCGATGTTCACGACGATGACCGCGACGAAGGCTTGGCCCAGCAGAGCCGTGATCGCCGAGAAGAGGAGGTTGCTGACGAGGAAGATCGGGACGAGCACCTTTGCCCTGTCCCGGAAAGCGGAAAAGGCGGTGCCGAAGACCCCGCCGACGCTCAGCCCCCGATCCATCCCCCTCGCATTCGACCCCGCCGTCGCCGGCCCTCCCCATTGCCGCTGATTGGTGGGAGTATTCGTCCCCATGGACGCCTCCGAGCAGTCCACCCACGCGGTCGACGAGGACCGTTTCCGCCGTCTGATCGACGTCGGCAGCAGCCTGCTCTCCGAGCTCGACCTGGAGGCGGTGCTGCGCTCGGTGGTCGACGCGGCCCGCGAGCTGACCGGGGCGCGCTACGCGGCGCTCGGCGTCCTCGACCCCGAAAGGCGGGAGCTCGAACGCTTCATCAACGTCGGCATCGACGAGGAGACGCGGCGGGACATCGGCAACCTGCCGCGCGGCCGCGGCGTCCTCGGGGAGCTGATCCGCGAGCCGGCGCCGCTGCGCCTGCGCGACGTCAACGCCCACCCCCACGCCTACGGCTTCCCGCCCGGGCACCCGCCGATGAACTCCTTCCTCGGGGTGCCGATCTCGGTCCGCGGCGAGACCTACGGCAACCTCTACATGACCGAGAAGCTGGGCGCCGAGGAGTTCGACCGCAGCGACGAGGACGCGGCGGTGACCCTCGCCAGCTGGGCCGGGATCGCGATCGAGAACGCCCGCTTCTACACCAGCCTCTCCGAGCGCGAGGCCGAGATCGAGCAGGCGCTGCGCCGGGCCGAGACCTCGGTCGACATCGCCCGCACGGTCGGCGGCGAGACCGACGTCGCCCGCGTCCTCGACCTGATCGTGAAGCGGGCGCGGGCGCTGGTCGAGGCGCGGGCGCTGCTCGTCCTCCTGCGCCGCGAGGACCACCTCTACGTCGCCGCCAGCGCCGGCGAGATCACCGAAGACCTGCGGGACCTCGAGGTCCCGCTCGACGACGCCGTCTTCGGCGCGGCGATGGAGCACCGGGTGGCGCAGCGGCTCGAGCGCACCTCGCCGCCCTCGAAGGCGCGCCTCCGCGAGCGCCTCGGCGCCGAAGCGGCGCTGGTCGTGCCGCTGCTCTTCCGCGGCCGCGCCGTCGGCGTCCTCGTCGCCCTGGACCGCGAAGCCGGCGAGGTCGAGTTCGACCATGAGGACCTGCGGCTGCTGCAGTCCTTCGCGACCAGCGCCGCGACCGCGGTGGCGACGGCGCAGACGGTCGAGTCCGACCGCCTGCGCCAGCAGGTGGAGGTGGCCGAGAGCGAGCGCCAGCGCTGGGCGCGGGAGCTGCACGACGACACCCTGCAGGGCCTGGCGGCGATCCGGATCTCCCTCGCGACCGCGCTGCAGGGCAAGGGCGAGGGCCGCGAGGCGCTGATCGAGAGCGCCGCCGAGGAGGCGATGGCGCAACTGGAGGGGCAGATCAACGAGCTGAACCGGCTGATCAACGACCTCCGCCCGGCGGCGCTGGAGCGGCTGGGGCTGGCCGGCGCCCTGCAGGCGCTGGCGGAAGAGACCGGCGCCCGCGGCGGCCTCGAGGTCGAGGTGAGGATCGAGATCGAGGACGCGCCCGGCGGCGACGAGGAGCGGCTCGTCTTCCGGCTGGTGCAGGAGGCGCTGACGAACGTCGCCAAGCACGCCGGCGCCTCTCGGGTCGAGGTCGGCGTGCGGCAGGAGGGCGGCAAGATCGAGATCGCGGTGCGCGACGACGGCGGGGGCTTCGACCCGGCGGGGTCGAGCGCCGGCCGCGGCCTGATCGGGATGCGCGAGCGGATCGAGCTGCTCGGCGGCACGATCGCGGTCACCTCGAGCCCCGGCGCCGGGACCGAGATCGCCGCCACCGTCCCGCGCGGCGAGAGCGGACGCTAGGAGGCGCCGTCGCGACCGGCGTCGATGACGCCGTTGGCGATCGCGAAGCGGACCAGCTCCGGGCGGGATTCGAGGCCGAGCTTCTGCAGCAGCTTCGAGCGGTTGACCTCGACCGCGCGGACGCTGAGGTAGAGCTTCTCGCCGATCTCGCGGTTGGTGTGGCCGAGCGCCAGCAGGCGCAGCAGCTCGCGGTCGCGGTCGCTCAGCTCCTCCAGCGGGTCGGCGCCGAGCTGGGCCACCTGGCCGCCCAGCTCCGGGTCGATGTAGGAGCCGCCCGCGGCGGCGGCGCGGATCGCCGCCGTCAGCTGCCGCTCGGCGGCCTGCTTCAAGACGTAGCCGGCGGCGCCGGCCCGCAGCAGCTCCCGCGCCCGGCGCGGGTCGCTCTGCATCGTGAGGACGACGATCGCGGTTCCCGGCACCTCCTCGCGCAGGCGGGGGACGTCGCTCGCCGGCTCGGCGCCCGGCATCTGCAGGTCGAGGACGAGGACGTCGGGACGGCGGTCGCGGGCAAGCTTCTGCGCGCCGGGCGCGTCGGCGGCCTCGCCGATCACCCGCAGGTCCTCCTCTACCTCGAGCATCGCCCGCAGCCCCGCGCGGATCACGTTGTGGTCGTCCGCGAGGACGACGGTTATCTGCCTCTCGCCGCTCTCCATCAGCTGCCGGTGGGAGTCTTCCACGCCCGGCGCGGCGTTACGCTCGATGCGTGAGCGCCGGGCGGGAGGAAGAGAAGGTCACCGTTCTCCTCGTCGACGACCATGCGGTCGTGCGGGGGGCGCTGAAGGCGCTGCTCGAAGGGCAGGAGGACCTCGAGGTCGTGGGCGAGGCGGGGAGCATCGCCGCCGGCCGCGACGCCCTTGCCGAGCATCAGCCGCAGGTGCTCGTGCTCGACGTCAACCTCCCCGACGGCCTCGCCGTCGACGCCCTGCCGGACCTGCGCGCCGCTTCGCCGGAGACCGAGGTCGTGCTGCTGACGATGGAGCGCGACCTCACCCTCGCCCGCCGCGCCCTCGAAGCCGGCGCCAGGGGCTACCTCTTCAAGGACTCCGCCCACCTCGAGTTGATCGAGGCCGTCCGCGCCGCCGCCCGCGGCGACCGGCGCCTCGCACCCGCCGTCGCCGCCGGGCTCGAGCACCCACCCGACCCCGAGCGCCCCGTCCTCTCCCCCCGCGAGACCGACGTCCTGCGGCTGATGGCCCTCGGCCACACCAACCGCGAGATCGGCGACCACCTCTCCCTCAGCGTCCGCACCGTCGAGACCCACCGCGCCCACATCCAGCAGAAGCTGGGGCTGTCGAGCCGCCCGGAGCTCACCCGCTACGCCCTCGCGAACGGGTTGATCGACACCTAGGCGCTGTTGGGGGTCGGGTGGGGGTCGTTCGGAGCACCTCCGCCGGCAGACGCGCCTCCTGCTGGCGCCTCAGCCGGGGATGGGCCGGCTCCATGCTGAGTACCTCACGACCGCTTCGAAGGAGGGTGTCGGTGTCCCTCGCAGGAATGTTCGGCGATATGCAATCTGGCTCTTGCGCGGCGAAGCCGCGCAGCATCTTCTCCCCGAAGCGCAGCGGAGGGGAGGTCAATTCCGGAGAGGGACACCGGCACCCTCCCCGGCGCCCCAGCCACGCGGGTAGATTCCCGCCGATGCTCTTCTACAGCCATCCGGCCTGTCTGGAGCACGATCCGCGGGAGGGGCTTCCGGGGCATCCTGAGCAGCCGGGGCGGCTGCGGGCGATCGAAGGGGCGCTGGCGGAGCGGGACTGGCTCGGGTGGGAGCGGCGGGAGGCGCCGGCCGCCTCCGAGGAGGGGCTGATGCTGGTCCATCCGCGCGAGCACGTGGAGGGGATCCGCGAGCTCTGCCGCTCCGGCGGCGGCGCGATCGACGTCGACACCTACGTCGGGGCGGCCTCCTACGGGGCGGCGCTGCGCTCGGCCGGGGCCGCCTGCGCGATGGCGCGGGCGCTGCTCGCCGGCGAGGCGACGGTCGGCTTCGCCGCCGGCCGGCCCCCCGGCCACCACGCCGAGCCCGCGCGGGCGATGGGCTTCTGCCTCTTCGACAACATCGCCGTCGCCTCGGCGCTGGCGATCGCCGAGCTCGGGGTCGAGCGGGTCTTCGTCCTCGACTGGGACGTCCACCACGGCAACGGCACCGCCGAGATCTTCCGCCGTCGCGACGACGTCCTCTTCGCCAGCATCCACCAGGGCGGGATCTTCCCCGGCACCGGCGCCCGCGGGGACACGGGCGAGGGCCCCGGCGAAGGCCTCACGATCAACCGGCCGGTCGCGGCGGGCAGCGGCGAGGAGGTCTGGCTGCCGCTGCTCGAAGACGAGATCCTCCCCGCCGCCGCCGAGTTCGATCCCCAGCTGGTCCTGATCTCCGCCGGCTTCGACGCCCACCGCGACGACCCACTCGCCGAGTGCCAACTGACGGCCTCCTCGTTCGGCCGCATGGCCGCCCTCGTCCGGGACGCCGCAGCGGGCTGGGGCGCACCGGTCGGCGCCGTGCTCGAGGGCGGCTACGACCTCGGGGCGCTGGCCGACTCGGTGGCGGCGACGATGGCGGCCCTGGCCGGAGGCGAGGGCTGATGGGGGGGCTCAGCACGGTCCCGATCGAGCCGGCGCCGCTGGACCGCTTCCGGCCGCTGCTCGGCGAGCGCTGGGCGGAGATCGAGCGCGCCGCCGCCGGCGCCCGCGGCACCTTCGAGGGGCGGCGGATCTGGCACGTCAACTCGACCGCCCAGGGCGGCGGCGTCGCCGAGATGCTGCGGGCGCTGCTCCCCTACGCGCGCGGCGCCGGGGTCGACACCCGCTGGGTCGTGCTGCCCGAGACCGAGGGCTTCTTCGCCGTCACCAAGCGGATCCACAACCGCCTGCACGGGGACGGGGGCGACGGTGGCGCGCTCGACGAGGCGGCGCGGCAGTCCTATGAGCGGGCGCTCGCGGCACCCGGCGAGGAGCTCCGCCGCCTAACCGAGCCGGGCGACGTCATCTACCTGCACGATCCGCAGACCGCCGGCCTGGTGCCGGCGATGCGGGAGGCCGGCCTCGCGGTCGTCTGGCGCTGCCACATCGGCGTCGACCGCCCCAACGACCTCGCCCGCGGGGCCTGGGACTTCCTCCGCGGCTACGTCGAGGCCGCCGACGCCTACGTCTTCTCCCGCCCCGCCTACCTCTGGGAGGGGCTCGACGAGAGCCGGGCCTGGTTCATGCCGCCGGTGATCGACCCCTTCTCGCCGAAGAACGAAGAGATGGACGAGGAGCGGGTGCGCGAGGTCCTGGCGCAGGTCGAGAGCGAGGCGACGATCCTGCAGGAGGAGCCGGTCCCCGAGGACGTCCCCGTCGTCACCCAGGTCTCGCGCTGGGACCGGCTCAAGGACCCCCTCGGTCTGCTGGAGATCTTCGAGCGCCACCTCGACCTCCCCTCGCCCCACCTCTGCCTGGTCGGCCCGGACACCGAGGGCGTCAGCGACGACCCCGAGGGCGCCGCCGTCTACGAAGAAGTCGCCGAGCGCTGGCGGGGGATGGGCGACGACGCGCGCTCGCGCTGCCACCTGATCAGCCTGCCGATGGACGACCTGCGGCGCAACGCGACGATGGTCAACGCGCTGCAGCGCCGCTCCCACCTGATCGTCCAGAAGAGCCTCGCCGAGGGGTTCGGCCTGACCGTCGCCGAGGCGATGTGGAAGGCGCGGCCGGTGGTTGCCAGCCGCGTCGGCGGGATCCAGGACCAGGTCGAGGACGGCGCCACCGGGGTGCTCGTCGACGACCCCCGGGACCTTCCCGGCTTCGGCCGCGCGATCGAAGCGGTGCTGGGCGACGGTGGCCGCTGCGCGGAGATGGGCGAGGCCGGGCGGGAGCGGATCCGCAACAACTACCTTGCAGTCGACCGCCTGCGCGAATACGTCGACCTCCTCGCCAGCCTCCTGAACAGCTAGCGCTACGGCCGCTAGGGCGCCTGCGGGAAGTCCGCAGGCGCGCGGGTGGTCCTCCCCGGATGGGTGCGCCGCCGGGCGCCTCGACACTGCGGGGATGAGCCAGTCACAGCTCCCGAAGGTCCTGATCGTCGGCGGCGGCGTCGGCGCGCTGGAGGCCGCCCTCGCCCTCCGCGACCTCGCCGGCGAGAAGGCGCGGGTGGAGATCTGCGCCGGACGCGGCGAGTTCGTCTACCGGCCCTTCGCGGTCGGCGAGCCCTACGGCGCCTCCCGCGTCCTCCGCTACGACCTCGCCGACCTGGCCGAGCGCTGCGGGGCGGAGCTGCGCCTCGACAACGTCGCCTCGGTCGACCCGGCGCTGCGCTGCGCGACCACCCACGACGGCGCCGAGATCCCCTACGACTACCTCGTCGTCGCCTGCGGCTCCCGCCTGCTCTGGTCGATCCCCGGCGCGGTCACCTTCTGGGGCGTCGCCGACGAGGGCGAGATGCAGGCAGTGGTGGGCCGCCTGCGCGAAGGGCGGCTGCGGCGGCTGGTCTTCACGATGCCCGGCGGGAACGGCTGGGCGCTGCCGGCCTACGAGCTGGCCCTGCTCGCCGTCGGCGAGCTCTCGCGCCACGGGATCGCCGGGACCCGCGTCACGGTCGTCACCCCCGAAGACGGGCCGCTGCTGATCTTCGGCCGCCGCGCCTCCGAGCAGGTCGCCGAGCTGCTCGCCGACCACGGCGTCGAGGTCCTCACCGGCACCCACCCGGTCAAGTACGAGAACGGAGGGTTGGCGGTCGTTCCCGGCGAGCCGATCGAAGCCGACGCCGTCGTCAGCCTGCCGCGACTCGAGGGCCGCCACATCGACGGCCTCCCCTACGACGCCCGCGGCTTCGTCCCGGTCGACGACCACTCCCGGATCGCCGGCCTCTCCCATGCCTTCGCCGTCGGCGACGTCACCAGCTTCCCGATAAAGCAGGGGGGGATCGCGACCCAGCAGGCCGACGTCGCCGCCGCGGCGATCGCCGCCGACCTCGGCTGCGAGGTCGAGGCGAACCCGCTCGACCCGATCTTGCGCGGGGTCCTCTGGACCGGGGCCAAGCCGCGCTACCTGTTCGGCTGGCTCGGCGGCGGCCACGGCGAAACCTCGGTCGCCAGCGAACGCCCGCCCTGGCCGATCGACAATCCGAGCAAGCTGATCGGCCGCTACCTGACGCCGTTCCTCGCCGGGCTCGGGACCTCTAGCCGGACCGCGCCTTCTTCAGCCGCAGGCTGAGGTCGCGGCTTTTCGCGACCCCGCCGCGGGGCTGGAAGGCGATCGTCAGGCGCAGCCGCGCACTTCCCTTCCGCCGCAGCGCCCGGCGCTGGGCGGGCGACGGCAGGACCCGCAGGACCACCTTGCCGGCGGCGGTGGCGGTGCGGAGCTGGGGGACCGCGCCGGAGATGCTGACGAGGCCCGGGCCCGGCGCGATCACGGCCACCGTGGCGGAGCCGCGGCGCTTGTTCAGCCGCACCCTGCCGATCGAGAAGGAGTTGTCGGGCAGTGACGCGGCCGCCGGGAGGGGGGCGCCCGAGCCGCCGCCGGAGCCTTCGGGATCGCCCGAGGTGCCGGAAGGCGGCGGCGGTGGTGGTGGGGGCGGCGGACCCGACCCCGGCACCGTCTCCGCCTGGACCACGTCGTCGGCGCCGTTGAAGCGCTTCCAGACCATCGCCAGCGTCCCGTCCCCGCCCCAGGCGGGCACGCCCTCGCCGGCGCCGCGGCCGGCCGCGGAGAGGCTGGTCGTGGTGCCGAGGGTGCCGTCGGCGGCGAGGTCGCGCCGCTGGACGATCCAGTTGATGCCGTCGCTGCGGCTCCAGAGCACGGTCGCGTCGCCGTCGGGCGAGAGAGCCAGCTGCGGGTCGGCGGCGTCGCGGCCGCCGCTCGAGAGCTGGACCGTGCTGGCGGCGGGCGCTCCCGCCGCGCTGACCCGCCGCGCCTGGATCACGAAGTTGCTGCCGTCGTAGCGCTCCCAGACGGCGGTGGCGACGCCGGCGGCGTCGATCGCGACCTGCGGCTGGGCGGCGCTGCGGCCGCTCGCGGAGAGGTTGAAGGCGGCACCGTCGGCGGCGCCCGCAGGACTGAGCCGCTGGCCCTGGACCACCCAGTTGGCGCCGTCGAAGCGGTTCCAGACCACCGTCGCCTCGCCGTCGGGATCAAGCGCGACCTGCGGCTGGATCGCACCGCCGCCGGCGGCGGAGAGGTTGACGGGGGCCGGCGCCAGCGACCCGTCCGGTTTGATCCTCCGGGTCTGCACGACCGATTCGGCGCCGGCGACGAAGCGGCTCCATACCGCCGTCGCACTGCCGTCTTCTGCCACCGCGACCTCCGGTTCGACAGCTGCGAGACCCGCTTCGGAGAGGCGTTCGGCGGGCGATTCGGAGGTTCCGTCCGGAGCGATCCGCTTGGCCTGGACCAGGTAGTTGGACCCGTCGTAGCGCTTCCAGACCACGGTCGCTTCGCCCTCGGGAGAGACGTCTAGCTGCGGGTCGAACGCGTTCCGGCCCGACCCCGAGAGGGTCCTGGTCGCTTCTTCGGGCACTCCGTCGGCGCCGATCCGCCGCTCCCGGATGCGGAAGTTGGCGCCGTCCCAACCCGCCCAGGCCACGGTCGCGGTCCCGTCCGGGGCCAGTGCCACCTGCGGTTCCAGCGCGTCGCCGCCGCTGGACGAGAGCTGCACGGCGTCGCCGCGGCTGCCGTTGGCGGCGATCCGCCGCGCGAAGACTTTGAGCTCCGGCCCGCTGCGGGCGCTCCAAACGACGGTCGTGGTGCCATCGTCGGCAACCGCGGCATCCGGCCCCGCCGTCATCTCCGCCGCCGCCGAAAGGTCCTCCCCCCGCGCTGCCTCACCGGGCCCCGCGGCGGGCGGCGGCACCTTCGTCAGGTTCGGCAGCAAGACTGGCCCGGGGACGAAGAGGCTGCTCTGGATCCACCGGCGGAAGCCCTGCTGCGCCGGCGCCGAGCTCTCGATCGGCCAGTCCTCGCGCTTCTCGCCCTTCTGGAAGTTCCAGTTGAACCAGAGGTAGGCCTTGATCGCCGGGTGGTGCGGCAGGTAGCTGGCCAGCATCTCCCGGATCCAGTCGGTCTTGTTTCCCCCGAACTCGGTCGAGCCGTTCTCGACGATCGCCACCGGCTTCGCCGGCGCCACCGTCTGCAGGATCTTCAGCGTCGGGGTAATCACTTGGTCAGGGGTTTTCCACCGATCCGGCTGCGCCGGCATTCGGCCCCAGTTGTAGGAGTCGATGGCAGCCCAGTCGACGTAGGCGTCGCCGGGATACCAAGGGGTCGGGTCCGATTCGGGATCCGACCAGATGCTGTTCACCAACCAGGTCCAGGTGACGTTGGTCGCTCCCTGTTCGGCGACGATTTTGTGGAAGCGCCGCCACGCTTCGATGAACTTCGGCTGGCGACCCCAGGCGTACCAGTCCCCGTTCATCTCCCACCAGGGGGCGAAGAGGAAGGGGTGGCCCCAGGCTTTTGCTTCCTGCGTCCATTTTTTGATCGCCGCGTCCTGGCCGCCGCTCGCGACCTGGTCGATCGAGCTGCTCCCCAGCCCCATCGTCACCAGCGGGATCGCGCCGCGGGCGCCGGTGGCGTCCATCTCGGCTTTGTCGAACGTCGCCCAGGGCTGGCCCTGGTTGAGGATCGCGACCTTGCGGCCGGCGTGGCGCTCGAAGAGGTTCCAGGCCTGCGTGTTGGTCGGGGCGTTGCCTTCCTGGCCGTAGGTTTCGCCGCTGATCGTGGCGCCGAAGTACATCGACGCCCCGGCGCTGGCGGCGAAGCCGGTCAGCAGCCCCAGCGCGCAGACGCAGGCGACCGCGATGCGGACAACTCCTCCCTGGACCATTGTTCGATGGTGGCGAGAACGGGCCGGTTCGTCAAGTGCGCTCAGGTCTTCGGAACCCGCTTCGCCTCGACCACGTCGCCGCGGCCGTCGAACCGCTTCCAGGCCATCGTCATGGTGCCGTCGACGCCCCAGGCGACCACCGGGTCACCGGCGTTGCGGCCGGCGGCGGAGAGGCTTTCGGTCGTGCTCCCAAGGGCGCCGGTGGCGCTGAAGTCGCGCCGCTGGACGATCCAGTTGCTGCCGTTGAAGCGGCTCCAGAGCACGGTCACGCGGCGGTCGGGCGCCACCCCGAGCTGCGGGTCGGCGGCGTCGCGGCCGCCGACCGAGAGCTGGACCGGCGCCGTCAGCGCCGCCCCGGTCGGGCTCAGCTGCCGCGCCTGGACGACGAAGTTGCTGCCGTCGAAGCGGTCCCAGACGACGGTCGCCTTGCCGCCGCCGTCGATCGCCACCTGCGGCTCGGCGCTCCTGCTGCCTTCGGAGACGTTGAGGGGAGCGCCTTCGAGGGCGCCGGCCGCGGTCAGCCGCTGCCGCTGGATTACCCAGTTGGTGCCGTCGAAGCGGTCCCAGACCACCGTCGCTTCCCCCTTCGGGCCGAGCGCGACCTGCGGCTCGACCGCGTTACGGCCGGCGGCGGAGAGGTTGACGGTCGCGGTCAGGGTTCGGTCGGCCCTGACCCGCCGCTCCTGGACGATCGTCGAGGTGCCGTCGAAGCGCGCCCAGACGACCGTCGCGTTGCCGTCACCGGCGACGTCGAGGTGCGGTTCGACCGCGTCCTGGCCGCTCGGGGAGAGCGTCTGGGTCGCCGTTTCGGCGGTCCCGTTGGGGGCGACGCGCCGATCCTGGACCAGGTAGTGGGCGCCGTCGAACCACTTCCAGACGACCGTCGCTTCGCCGCTGGTGGCGACGTCGACCTGGGGGTCGAAGGCGTTCTGGCCCGAGGCGGAGAGGGTGCGGGTCGCTTCCGCCGGCGTGCCCCCGACGGAGATCCGCCGCTCCTGGACGCGGAAGCTGGTCCCGTCCCAGCGAGTCCAGACCACGGTCGCGGTCCCGTCCGAAGCCAGCGCCACCTGCGGCGCCAGCGCGTCGGCGCCGGCGGCGGAGAGCTGCATCGTCGCGCCCCGGACCCCCGTCGCCGAGATCCGCCGCGCGAAGACCTTGAATTCGGTGCCGCTGCGGGCGCTCCAGACCACGGTCGTGGTCCCGCCGCCGCCGACGGCGACATCGGGGCCGGCGGCCATTTCCGCCGCGGTCGAGAGGTCCTCGGCCCGCGCCGCTTCGCTGCTGCCCATCGGTGGCGCGGGCACCTTCGTCCCCAGCGGCAGGCTGACCGGCGCCGAGGCGAAGACGCTGCTCGCGATCGCCTTGCGGAAGCTCTGCTGCGCCGGCGCCGAGCTCTCGATCGGCCAGTCCTCGCGCTTTTCGCCCTTCTTGAAGTTCCAGTCGAACCAGAGGTAGGCCTTGATCTCCGGGTGGTGGGGCAGATAGTCGGTCACCATCTCCCGGATCCAGTCGGTCTTGTTGCCGCCGTACTCGGTCGAGGCGTTCTCGACGACCGCCACCGGCTTCGCCGGCGCCACCGTGCGCAGGACCTTCAGCGTCGGCGTGATCACCTGGTCGGGGTTCTTCCAGCGATCCGGCTGGGCCGGCATCCGCCCCCAGTTGTAGGAGTCCATCCCGGTCCAGTCGACGTAGGCGTCGCCGGGGTAGTACTTGGTCGGGTTCGATTCCGGGTCCGACCAGATGCTGTTGACCACCCAGGTCCAGGTGACGTTGGTCGCGCCCTGCCCGACGACGAGGTCGTGGAAGTGGCGCCAGGCGGGAACGAAATAGGAGCTGCGCCCCCAGGCGTACCAGGCACCGTTCATCTCCCGCCAGGGCGCGAAGAGGAACGGGCGGCCCCACGCCTTCGCTTCCTGCGCCCATTTCTTGATCGCCGCGTCCTGGCCTCCCTTGGCGATCGATTCGAGGCTCGTGCTTCCGATGCCCATGTTCACCAGGGGGATCGCGCCGCGGGCGTTGGCGGCATCCATGTCGTACTTGTTGAAGGTCGTCCAGCCCTGGCTCTCGTTGACGATCGCGACCTTCCTGCCGGCGTGGCGCTCGAAGGTGTCCCAGGCCTGCGTGTTGTACGGCGCGTTGCCGGACTGGCCGTAGGGTTCGCCGCTCATCAGGGCGCCGAAGTAAGTCTTCGCGCCGGCACTGGCGCAGAGCCCGCAGAGCAGCGCGAGAGCGCAGACAACCGCTCCCGCTACGCGGACGAATCCCCCCTGGACCATTGTTCGATGGTGCCGAGAACCGGGCGGTTCGTCAAGTGACCGCCCTTGGGTCCCCGCCGCTTAAGGCTTGTTTTCCAGACCTTTTCCGGGTTCGGCAGCCGCCGACTGCGGAGGTTGTTCAGTCTTCGTCGCCGGCTTCGGTGGATTTGCTGGGGGCGGAGCTTCCGGCGCCGCCCCCTTCGGAGGGTTTTCGGACACCCCCTTCGTCGGCGGCGGCTTCGTTGCCGGGGGGTCGTGGACGGCCGGCTTTTCCGCCGCCGGCGCGCCTTCCCCGTCCCCGTCCTCGCTTTCGTTCTGGTCCTCGCCCTGGTCGTCGGAGCCGGTGCTCCCCTCGTTTTCGAGCTTGTGGTCGGCCGCGGTTTCCTGTCCCCCGCCAGACGCTTCCGGATGCTCCTTCGCGTGCTCCCCGGCGCCCGCCTCGACCTCGGCGGGCGGGCCCTGCGTCTTCGAGCCGGCGTGCGAGCCGGCTTCGTGGTGGGCCCCTCCCTGCTCCGTACCCCCCGCCGTGGCGGCGGCGGAGTTCTGGGAACCGGACGCTGCCTTCGTGGCCGCCCCCGCCCCCTTCTCGTGGCCCGAACCCGCGGCTCGGCCGGCCGCGGTGCCAGCTCCGTCCTGCCTCCCACCGGACCCGTCGGTCGCCGCCCCGCCCTCGGAGGAACCACCCGAGCCCGGCGTCGCCGGTGCCGACTTCTGGCTCTGCTCGCCGGGCAGGCCGAGGTGGATGACGCCGCTGCGGTCGGCCGCGGTGACCCCGACCGCGGCGACCACCGCCACCGTCGCGACGCCCTTGACCGCGGCCGAGGTGGCGATCGTCTTTGCCGCTCCGCCCCCCAGCGTCACCGCGAGGCCACCGCCGCCCGCCCCGCCGGCCGCCGCCTGCGAGCCGCCGCCGAGAAGTCCCTGCAGCATCCCGGCCGCCGCCATCGCCGGCAGCGGCGCCAGCGCCGCGAAGTTCTTTTCGCGGCCCTTGATTTCGTCGCGGAACTCGCGGCAGCGGGCGCAGGAGCGCAGGTGCGCTCGCACGTCGCGGCGACGGGTAACCCGGCCGTCGCCTTCCGACAGCGCCATGCCCACGGTCTCGCAGCTCATCTCACGCCCTTCCTCCATCTGCCGCAGGCTCTGCCGCGCCTCGTAGAGGGTCTGCCGCGCGACCGCCGGGGAGCTCTCGACGGCGAGGGCGATCTCGTCGAAGTTCAGCCCCGACATCTCCCGCATCACCAGCACCTCGCGCTGGCGCTCCGGCAGCGCCTGCAGGTCGGTGACCAGGCGCCGCAGCCGTTCCCGCGTCGCCGCGTCCTCGGCCAGGCCGTAGCCCGGCGCCACCTGCTCGACGTCGAGCTGGCTCGTCTCCCGCCGCCGCCGCAGCAGGTCGATCGACTCGTTGTGGGCGATCCGGTAGAGCCACGGCTTCAGGTCGATCCTGCGCTCCTCGCCCGGCAGCGCCCGCAGCACCTTGACCATCGTGTTCTGCAGCGCGTCCTGGGCGTCCTCGGGGTTGCCGACGATCGCCAGGCAGAAGCGGTAGAGGCTCTGGTGGTAGCGGCGGAAGATCGCCGCGAAGGCGCGGTCGTCCCCGCCCACGGCGCGGCGCGTCAGGCGCTCGTCGGAGAGCAGGTTGCTCAATCCCGGCGCGGCTGCTGCTTCGCTCATATCTCGATCTTCCCATCGCGGGCCATCCGATCAAGGGTGGGGGCATGCCGACTCCCACTAAACGGATGGTCGCTCTCGCTTGTCAGCGCCTTTCTGGAAACACCAGATGACATATGACCTGACTTATCCCCCTCCCTCCCCGTTTGTTAGGGAAATCAGTCCAATGACGGGTGACATAACCCGTCAGAAGAGGAGGAACCATGGTTGGAGCGCTGATCGGGCTGCTCATCATCGTCGCGATCGTGCTGGTGCTGCTGAAGGTCGCCGTGGCGGGAGGGATCCTCGGGCTGATCGCGCTGATCCTCCTCATCCTCCTCCTGCTCGGTCGCCTGTAGCTTCAGGGCGTGCAACCGGAAAAATCTGCCGTGGTTATGGCCGGACGGGCTGGGTAGCGAGAGGCCCATGAGCGAGCTTCTTCTAGGCCCGATCCTCCGCCACGTCTCCGAGACCGAGGCGACGGTCTGGGTCGAGACCTCCGAGGCCTGCGAGGTCGAGATCCTCGGCCACCGCGAGCACACCTTCCGGGTCGAGGGCCACCACTACGCGCTGGTCTGCGTCGGCGGCCTCGAGCCGGCCTCGCGCAACGAGTACGAGGTCAGGCTCGACGGCGAGGTGCGCTGGCCCGAGCCGGGGTCCGACCTGCCGCCGAGCGCGATCCGCACGATCGACGCCGACAAGGACCTCGACGTCTACTTCGGCTCCTGCCGCGTCGCCGTCCCCCACGAGCCGCCCTTCGATCAGCCGAAAGACGTCAGTGAAGAAGGCCACGAGTACGACGCCCTCTGGGTCCTGGCGCTGCAGATGTCGAAGGGAGACCGGGACTGCTGGCCCGACCAGCTCTTCCTCCTCGGGGACCAGGTCTACGTCGACGAGGGCTCGCCGCGGACGCGGAAGAAGATCCGCGAACGCCGAGGCACCGACACCCCGCCCTTCGACGAGGTGACCGACTTCGAGGAGTACACCTGGCTCTACTGCGAGAGCTGGGAGGACCCGCTGATCCGCTGGCTCTTCTCCAACGTCTCGGTCTCGATGCTCTGGGACGACCACGACATGAGCGACGACTGGAACATCTCCCGCGGCTGGCTGCTGGAGATGCAGCAGAAGTCGTGGTGGCACCGGCGCGTGGTCGGCTGCATCTCCAGCTACTGGATCTACCAGCACATCGGCAACCTCTCCCCGCGCGAGCTGGGGGAGTCCGAGCTCTACCAGCGGATGCGCGGCAACCAGACCGGCGAGGAGGAGCTGTTCGCCTGGGCGCACCGGGTCCAGGCGATGGGCGAGGGCACCCGCTGGACCTTCTGCCGCGACTTCGGCCGCACCCGGGCGATCTTCGTCGACGCCCGCGCGGCGCGGGTGCTGGAGGAGGGGCGGCGGGCGATGGTCGACGACGAGGAGTGGGAATGGATCGTCGAGAAGACCGAAGGCGACTTCGACCACCTGATCGTCTGCACCACGATCCCCTGGCTCCTCTCCCCCGCCTTCGACCGGCTCGAGGCCTGGAACGAGCAGATGGTCGAGGGCAACGCCTGGGGCAGGCCCCTGGCCTGGGCGAGCGAGAAGCTGCGGCGCGAAGTCGACTTCGACCACTGGGCCGCCTTCGGCGAGTCCTGGGCGAAGCTGCGCGACCTCCTGCACGAGGTCTCCTGCGGCGACCGCGGCAACGCTCCGGCCTCGGTCGTCGTCCTCTCCGGCGACGTCCACCACGCCTACCTCTCCGAGGTCGGCTTCCCGAAGTCCTCGAACGGCGACCCTGCCGGGCGCGCCCCCGTCTACCAGGCCGTCTGCTCCCCCTACCGCAACCCGCTCGACGAAAACGAGCGCCGGGTCGTGCGCTGGGGCTTCAGCCGCCCGCTCACCGCCTTCACGCGACTGCTGGCGAAAGCGGCCGGGGCGCCCGATCCGGGGATCCGCTGGCGCACCCTCGAGGGCCCCTACTTCGACAACCAGGTGGCGAGCCTCCACATCGACCGCCGGGAGATCTTCATGCGCCTCGACAAGACCGTGCCCGGCGAGAACGGCGGCAAGGCGCTCGAGAAGACCTTCTCCCGCCGCCTCGCCTGAGCACGCCTCTGGGCTCAGTTGCCCTTGTGGTCCCGCCGGTCGGCACGACCGTCCCGCTTTTGACGAGCTGCATAGCCGGTTCCTCCTTTCCTGGCCTGAGAACAGGAGGGACAATCAGAGCGAATCGTGCGAAAGAGCGTTACCCGAATAATGTGGGATCTATGAAAGCTGACCCGGCCCTGGCGGCCTACGAGGCATTCGCCGCGGTCTACAACGACTTCAACCACGCGAACGATTACGAGAAGTGGCTCGGGCATTCGCTTCTACCCGAGCTTCGTAAGCATGGCCTGCGAGAAGGCGGTCGAGCCTTGGACGTCGGCTGTGGGACCGGCAGGGCGTTTCGCCCGCTTCTGCGGCGGGGGTGGCGGATCCACGGGTGCGATCTGTCGCCGGCGATGCTGGAGCTCGCAGCCGAAGCAGGAGGCGCAGAGGTGACCCTGCAGGTTGCAGACATGCGCGAGCTGCTGCGGATAGGCAGCTTTGACCTCGTGCTCTCGCTCAACGACTCCGTCAACTACCTCCTGGGTGACGACGACCTCGTCCTTGCACTCACGGGGATGCGAGAGAACCTCGCAGAGAACGGGCTGATCGCATTCGACGTGAATTCAAGCTCGGTTTACGCGAGCGGATACTCCGGAAGCCGCGAAGTAGAGCACCAGGGATCGCGGTGGATCTGGAGCGGACGCGGCGAAGTCGCACCGTCGGTTTTCGAAGCCGAGATCACCGGCGATCGCATCGACCCGGTTCGACAATTGGAGCGGTACCGATCCGAAGACGAGGTGCTCGAGGCGATGAGAGCCGCTGGGATCGAGACCCTGGCGGCCCTGGGGATGAGCGAGGCAGGAGACGAGATCCTGCTCTCGGCGCCGCCCGACGAGCAGCGCGACTACAAGCTGGTGTTCGTCGGCGCCGTCGCTTGACAGCTAGCCGGGCCCGCATAGGAGGGATGCGTACCGGGTAGCAGCAGCCAGGCTTCATCTACAGGAGGCATGGCTTTGGGAATCGAGCGGTTGCGTTGGGTGCTGAGCGCGGTGACGGCGGCGGTGCTCGCCGCTCTGGTCGTGGTGCCCGCGGCGCGGGCCGACTTCGCCACGCTCTACGGCGGCGACCTCGGCTGCTCCGCGCAGGCGGCAAAAGGCGACGTCCGCCTCTGCTCCGGCGAGACCGCGACCTGGGACGGGAAGACGCAGATCGACGTCAACGTCGTCCTGCCGCCGGCGCCCAGTGGCGCTGACGGCCCATACCCGCTGATCGGCGTCTTCCACGGCTGGGGCGGCAGCAAGATCGGGCTCGAGGACCCCCGCGTGCAGGACTGGGCCGAAGCGGGCTACGCCGTCTTCAGCATCAGCGACCGCGGCTGGGGCGAAAGCTGCGGCGCCACCGACCCCGACCGCTTTCCCGGCTCCGAAGCCTGCGCCGCCGGCTACAACCACCTGCTCGACACCCGCTACGAGGTCCGCGACGCCCAGTACCTGATCTCCGTCCTCGCCGACGAAGGGGTCGCGCTCCCGGACAAGATCGGCGCCACCGGCGTCTCCTACGGCGGCGGCATGTCGCTGGCGCTGGCGGCGCTGCGCAACCGCACGATGCTGCCCGACGGCTCCCTGGTGCCGTGGAAAAGCCCCGGCGGGACGTCGATGGAACTCGCCGCGGCGGTGCCGCAGTGGCCCTGGAGCGACCTCGCCTACTCGCTGATGCCGAACGGCAGCACCCTCGACTACCGCGCCGACAATCCCTACCGGGGCTCCGACGGCAAAGCGCCGATCGGGGTCGAGAAGTCCTCCTACGTGACCGGCCTCTACGGCACCGGCCTCGCCTCCAGCAACTACGCCCTGCCCGGCACCGACCCCGGCGCCGATCTGACCACCTGGTACGGGCTGATCAACGCCGGCGAGCCCTACGACTCCAACCCGCTGGCGGCCTCGATCGTCGCCGAGATCGACGCCCACCACTCCTCCTATTACATCGACCACTCCCAGCCGCCGGCCCCGCTGCTGATCCAGAGCGGCTGGAACGACGACCTCTTCCCGGTCGACGAGGCGCTCCGCTTCTACAACCGCACCCGCGCCCAGTACCCGGGCAACCCGATCTCGCTCTTCCTGATGGACGACGGCCACGCCCGCAGCCAGAACAAGCCCGCCGACGAGGCCCTCTTCCTGCAGCGCGAGAACGCCTGGTTCGACCACTACCTGAAGGGCGCCGGGCCGGCCCCGAGCTCGAGCGCCGAAGCGCTGACCACCGCCTGCCCGAAAACGGCGGCCTCCGAAGGCCCGTTCCAGGCGGCCTCCTGGGACGCTCTCTCCCCCGGCGAGGTCCGCTTCGGGGGCACCGCCGCGCAGACCGTCGTGCCCGGCGCCGGCGACCCGAGCATCGGCGCCACCTTCGACCCGATCGCCGGCAAAGACCCCTGCGCGACCGCCGCCGGCGCCGACCAGCTCGGCACCGCCAACTACCGCCTCGCGGTCCCCTCCCCGGGGTTCACGCTGCTCGGCTCCCCCACCGTGATCGCCGACCTCGCCGTCACCGGCGCCGACTCCGAGCTGGCGGCGCGCCTGCTCGACGTCGGCCCCGACGGCAAAGAGCGGCTGGTCGCCCGCGGCCTCCTGCGACCCCGCAGCGGCAGCGACGCCGTCTTCCAGCTCCACCCGCAGGGCTACCGCTTCGCCGGTGGCCACACCGTCAAGCTCGAGCTGCTCCCCTCCGACGCCCCCTACGCCCGTCCCTCCAACGCGCAGGCCCCGATCGCGGTCTCCAACCTCGAGCTGCGCCTCCCGGTCCGCGAGCAGCCCGGCGCCGTCGCCGGCCTCGTCAAGACCCCGGCCCCGCCCGGCCGCGCCGCGGCCGCCCCGATCGCCGCGCCCGCCGCCACGACCGGCCTCACCGACCTCGCCGGCCGCCTCAGCGCCACCCGCAAAGCCGTCCGCGTCCCGCTCCGCTGCACTGGCGGCCCCTGCAGCGGCAGCCTCCTCGTCGCCCGCGGCAAGAAGGTCCTCGCCCGCGGCTCCTACTCGCTGACCGACGGGGCGCGCGCCTCCACCCGGCTGCTCCTTAGCCGAGCAGGCCGCAAGGCCCTCGCCAAGCGCCGCCGCAGCGGCCACCGCTCCCTCCCGGTCCGCCTGCGCCTCGCGGACGCCGGACGCCCGGCGCCGCTGGACCTAGGCCGCCGGCTCCGGCTCGGCCGCTAAGGAGGACGCCGGCAGCTTCGCTTCCTGGCGCCGCTCCCACCAGGCCCAGCCGGCCATCACGCCGCCGGCGTAGAGCCAGCCGAGGACGACGTCGAAGAACCAGTGCTCGCCGGTCGCCATCAGGGTCAGGCCCATCGCCAGCGGGTAGAGCAGCAGCAGGGGCCGCAGCCAGCGCCGCCGCACCCGGCTCCAGAGGAAGAGCGCGACGAGGGTGGTGAAGGCGGTGTGCAGCGAGGGCACGGCGGCGACCAGGTTGCTGCTCGCCTGACCCTTGTCGAAGAGGGAGGCGGTGCCGACGCCGATCACCTCCCAGCCCTTGCCGACGCTGCGCTGGATCGGGTCGATCAGGCCCATCTCGCTGGCCATCCAGGGCGGCGCCGCCGGGAAGAGGATGTAGGTCGCGAGCCCGGCCAGCGCCAGCGTCACCAGCCGCCGGGTGAAGCGGTGGAAGGCGCCGCGGTCGCGCGCCCAGAACCAGCCGGCAAGGGCGAAGGGGACGATGAAGTAGGAGGTGTAGACGAGGGTGAAGCCGACGTCCCACCACCTGATGACGCCGGGGGTGTCGAGATGTTCCTGCAGCCACACGGTCGGCACCTGCCCGCCGAAGACGAAGCTGTCGAAGTCGATCATCGGGTGGTAGTGGATGCCGATCCCGAGCGAGTCCGCCGCGCCCCGCGTCAGGTCGTAGACCCAAAGCACGGCGACGATCGGCAGCCAGTCGAGCACCAGCTGGAGGATTTCCCGCGGCGGCCGGCCGATCGAGACGCAGGCGAGGGCGCCGCAGGTCCAGAGGATCACCAGCTCCCGCTGGGTCGGGATCCCGTTGGCGGCGATCCAGAGGACCAGCACGAGCAGGTAGAGGCCGAGCGCGTAGGGACGCAGCCGCGCCCAGGAGGCGAAGCGGAACTCGGCGGCTCGATCTACCGTCGCCTCGGCTGACTTGCCCGTCGGCATCCCGCCCAATCTAAGGGAGTCAGCGGCTCCTTAGCTTCCGTGGGTATTCCTACTGACCTGAGCCGGCTCAGGTCAGGCGGCGCGGGTCCTGGTCCGCGCTTCGGCCTCCGGGTCGCTGACCGCGTAGGCGCCGAGGCCGAGCACGCCGAGGATCAGGTGGAGGAAGTTGTCCTCGGTGTTGACCGGGACGAAGCCGAGGATCGAGGAGTGGTTGCCGATGATGAACCCCCAGATCGAGACGACGATGTAGACGGCGCCGAAGACGAGGGCGTAGGTGCGGGATGCCCGCGGGCCCGAAGTGAAGGCGAGCAGGCCGACCACTCCGCTGGCGATATGGATGAGGTTGTGCCAGGCGTTGACGTCGAGGATGCCGAGGACCGCGTCGACGTTGCCGGGGCTGCCGAAGGAGGCGCTGTAGAAGAAGCCGATCAGCCCGGCGACCAGCAGCACGGCGCCGATCAGGCCGGCGTAGAGGCTGGCGGGGGTGTAGTCGTTGTCGCGGTAGGTGGTGTCGGCCATCTCTGCGCTCCTTCCCGGGGCCTGTGGACGAGGGGTTCCTAGGGGGATTTACCCCTCGACAGGTCCCCTCAATCCGACTGCGCCTCCCGCTCCTACTTGAGCTGAAAGCTCGCCAGGTCCTGCCCGTAGATCGGGCTGACCACGAGTTCGTCGAGGTCGACCGAGTCGGCGACGAAGGTGCCGAGGGTCAGGGTTCCGAACGGCGCCCACGGCGCCTGCTTCATCACCGAGCGGTCGAGCGCCGCGTATTCGCGTTCCTGCCGCGGGCCCAGCTGCTCGCGGCCGAGCTGGCGGATCATGCGGTCGACCGCCGGGTCGGCGAAGTGCGCGTAGTTGGTGTTGCCGTTCGGAACGATGCTTTCGCTCGAGAGCTGCGGGCCGAAGAAGTCACTCGGATGCGGGTAGTCCTGGAACCAGTTGTTGAAACCGGTGTCGAGGTTCGGCGTCTCGGCGTTGCCGATCACGGTGAAGTAGTTCGCCGTTCCGACCACTTTCAGGGTCACGTCGAAGCCGAGTTCCTCGAGCACCTGCTCGTAGTATTCGCCGGCTTCGTCGGTCGGCGGCAGGTCGAGCGTCCAGACCGTCACCTTGCGGTCGGCGGGATCCGCACGTTCGACCAGCCGCTTCGCCCGCTCCGGTGCGTAGGGGTAGAGGTGGAAGCGGCGGTAGCCCGGCATCTGCGGCGGCAGCACCTGCTGGGTCCCGCGCAGGGTGCCGGCGTAGATCCGTTCGAGCGCCGCCGGGTTGACCGCGTAGTTGACCGCCCGCCGCACCCGCACGTCGTCGAACGGCGGCTGCTGGGTGTTCATCCAGAAGTAGTAGACGCTGATCGTCGGATCCTCGCGGAACTGGGTCCCGGCGTAGCGTTCCCGCACCGACGCGTAGCGCTCCGGCGGCGGCGGGTTCTTCATCCAGTCGACTTCGCCGCGTTCGACCTCTTCGAGCTGGGCCGAGGGGTTGGTGCGAACCTCGAACTCGATCCTGTCGACGTGGCCGCCCGGCAGCTGCGGCAGCGCCGGCCCGTTGGTCTTCGCCCAGACCGGATTGCGTTCGTATTCCCAGCTGCGGCCGGGGCGGACGCTGGTGATGACGTAGGGGCCGGTCGCCGGCGGCGGGTCCTGGGTCTGGTCCTCGATCGGAGTGTCCGGCGGCAGGAGCGCCCCGAACGGCAGCGCCAGCACGTAGCTGAAGGTTCCGCTCGGTTCGAGCAGGTGGATGACGATCCTCCCCGTCTCGTCGTCGCTGCGGATGCCGCGAATCCCACCGTGCTTCGTCTGCGCGAAGCGTTCGGCGCCGACGATCCCCGTGTAGAAGGAGGAGCCGCCGGAGTTGAGGCGGATCAGCCGTTCGACCGCGAAGCGGAAGTCCGAGGCCCGCACCGGCGTCCCGTCGGAGTACTTCAGACCGGGCCGCAGGCGCAGGGTGTAGCGGCGGCCGCCCTGGTCGATCTTCGGCAGGCTCCGCGCCAGGCCGGGGATCAGCTCGGTGCCGGCGGCGCCGCTCGCCGGCCGGTAGGTCAGCAGCGGCACGTAGGTGTCGTGCATCGCCGTCGTCCCTTCGAGGGTGAAGGAGAGCGCCGGGTCGAGGTAGTCGGGGAAGGAGCTGTAGGTCCCTTCCAGGGTGTCGCCGCCGCCGGAGCCGGAGCTGCCCGAGCCGCAGCCCGCCAGCACCAGGCAGGCCAGCAACGCGATCCTCTTGCGACTGTGCGGTGGGCGCAGCATCCTCACTCCTCGATCGGCCCGTGTTCGGACTGATAGTGACGGAGCGTCTCGTCGGTCGACTCCCCGGGCATCCTCAGGCGCGTCCGCAGGGTCCCGGCGAAGTCGTCGATCGTCTGCCGCAGGATCCCCGCCCGCACCCGCAGCGCCTGCGGCCGGCCATCCTCGGCAGCCTCGTCGGCGAGCTGGGATAGGAAGGGCAGCAGCCCGGCCAGCGCCCGCTCCTCGTCCTCGGTGCGGAAGTAGTGGGTGATCGGGAAGTGGATGACGTCGCGCCGGCTGCGGATCAGCTGCTCGGCGAACCCGGCAAGCATCGTCTCCAGCAGCTCCGGGTCGGCGTCGGCGAGCTTCTCCCCCATCCTCTCCTCGGCTTCCTTCGTCAACCGGACCTCGTGCGCGAGCGAGTCGCGGCGGGAGATCGAGCCGTAGATCGAGATCAGCCAGGAGATGCTGGCGGTGAGCAGGCCGAGCCCGAACATCGTCTCCACCGGCCCGAGGATCCGCAGCAGCGAGGAGGCGGGCGAGATGTCGCCGTAGCCGAGGCTGGTGAGGTTGACGAGCGAGACGTAGAGGGCGTCGAGGAAGCCGGAGTGGGCGGCCGGGTCGAGGGCGGGGTCGAAGTTGAAGCCGTCGGGCAGCTGCGGCAGGAAGATCAGCGCCCAGCCGAGTGCCAGCAGCGTCGCCCAGGTGGCGACGACGGCGACGTAGCCCATCGGCCCGGCGAGCAGGCCGATCGTGCTCGGCCCCCGCGGCAGGTGCCGCGCCGTCCAGGCGACGCTCCGCACCACCCGGCGCGCGATCATCCCGCGGCCGAGCGGGTGGAAGAGCACGTCGAAGATGTCGCGCAGGGCGATCAGGACCAGGGCGACGCCGAGGGCGGTCCAGACGATGTCCACCAGGTGAAGCTAACCGACCCTGGTGCCGCTGCGGATCTCCTCCGCCATCTCGGCCCCGATCCGGCGCCAGGAGTAGCTCTCGAGCGCCTTCTCCCGCGCCCGCCGGCCGCGCTCCCGCCGGCCGGCCTCGTCTTCGACCGCGGCGAGGATCGCCTCGGCGAGGGAGTCGACGCCGGGCTCGGCCAGCCAGCCGTCCTCGGGGTCCGCGACGATCGCCGCCGGGCCGCCGCGGTCGACCGCGACCACCGGCAGGCCGCAGGCCATCGCCTCGATCAGGACCTGGCCGAACTGCTCGCGGACCGCGGCGTGGACGAGGAGGTCGCCGGCGCGCAGGAACGGCGGCAGCTCCTCGTGCCCGTGCCAGCCGGCGAGGAAGACGTCATCGACGCCGGTGCGGGCGATCGTCTCGCAGGGGTGCTCCCCCTCCCACTCGTCCGGGTGGCCGCCGATCAGCACCAGCGCCGCCTGCCGGCGGAGCCGCTGCTTCGCCAGGGCGAAGGCCCCGATCAGCACCGGCAGCCGCTTCACCTCGGTGAAGCGCCCGACCGCCAGCACCACCACCCCCTCCAGCGCCGCCAGGTCCTCCTCCTCGTAGGAGACGCTGCCGGGGCCCTCCCCCGGCCGCCAGCCGCGCGGCTCGGCGACCAGGTGCCGGCGCCAGTGCGCCCGCCGGTCGACCGGCGCGGGGGCGAAGGCCGGGTCGACGCCGTTGGGGATCAGGGCGAAGCGGTCCTCCTCCAGCTCGAGCAGCGCCGCGGCGCGCTCGAGGCCGCCGCTGTCGTTGACGACGATCCGCTCGCAAGCGGCGGCCCAGCGCCGCAGCCGCTCGCCCCACTCCCCGGCGTGGGCCCAGCCGGCCGGCGCCCCCGCCTCGATCGCTTCCAGCATCAGCAGCTCGGTGCCGTGGACGTGACCGATCACCGGCACCCCGGGCAGCACCCGCGCCGCCGCCTCGTTCAGCGGCGTCAGGTGGTGGAGGTAGAGGGCGTCGACCCCGTCCCCGGCGGCCGCGGACATCGCCTCCGCCCAGGCCTCGACCTGCAGCTCGTAGGCCTCCTCGTCGAGGGAGGCGAGGACCCGGTCCGGCGCCCCCGGCCGGTCCTCGTAGGAGCCGTGGATCGGAGCCGTACCGGCCGGGCCGTGGTAGCGCAGCGGGTCCGGGGAGCGGACCGCCGGCGTGAAGTCGATCGCCCGCAGGTCGAGGCCTCCGTAGAAGCGATCCGCCCGCGAGTCCTCCCCCAGGTCCGAGCGCGACCCGCTCAGCAGCGTCACCTCGAACCCGTTGTCTCCGAGCTCCCGCGCGATCGCCCGGGCCGAGTGCGCCGAGCCGCCGCGGGGATAGAAGTAGATCCCCATCAGCAGTCTCTCGGTCGCGGCGGCCACTTCCACCGAGGCTAGCGGTGTCGTCGAGGCGGCCTTCAGCCGACGCTGCGCGGCGTGAACTGCAGGGCGGTGGCGACCTCGCGCCCGCCGGTCAGCTCGAGGCCGTGCTCCTCGCGCGGGGTGTTGACGAGGGTGCGGCCGACGACCAGGGAGGCGGAGCCGCCGCCGTCGAGGTTGATCGCGGTATCGGCCCCGAGGTCGGCCATCGCCCAGGCGAGCTCGGCCATCGAGAGGCCGGCCTCCTCGTCGGCGCGGCCGTCGCAGACGACGGCGATCAGGTCGCGGGCGGAGAGGCCGAGCGCGGCGCGCGGGTAACGGCCGGCGGTGATGTCGGAGTCGAACTGGCGCGAGCCGGCCGAGAAGCCCTCGGCGTCGACCCCCTCTTCGACCAGCGGGCGGCCGCCGGCGACCAGCATCGGGCCGGCGTGGAGGAGATCGCCGTGGGGGGCGTCGCCCAGCGCCTCGCGCGCGGCCAGCCGCACCGAGCCCTCGGCGACGTGGACGCAGGCCCGCTGTTCGTGCCAGGGCGCGTCGAACGGCTCGGTCGCCAGGGCTTGGCCGTCGATCCAGAGGTCGCCCAGCGCCGGCCCGCCGGGGCGCATGTAGAAGCCGCCGACGACCGCGTGGTCGGCGTCGTTTCGCCGGCACCAGTCGAGCACCGTGGCGCAGGGCTGCAGCGCCACCACCCGCAGGCCGAACTCGGCGCGGCGGAAGCGGGCGACGTGGACGGTGGTGACGGCGCCGTCGGCGAGGCGCAGCCGCCGCCGCTCCAGCGTCGGCCGCGCCGTCTCGACTGCCGCGGGTGGGGGTGCCGTGCGCATTCAGAGGTCCCTAAACCGGATCCACCGCAATGGAACAGCACCCCCAGGACGGAGATGTTGCCTTTCCGTTCCTGCCGCGCCCGGCGAGCCTAGGTTTCCGCAGCGAGGATGTGGATGGCGGCGGCCGCCGGATCGGTTCCCGCCTCCGCGGCCGCCGGATGCTCGTCGCACCGGTGCAGCCGGACGCCCTCGAAGCCGGCGCGCCGCAGGGTGGCCTCGGTCCCCGCCTCGTCGCCGGGGTAGGGATGGAGCCGGCCGCGAACGAAGGCCCCGAGGGCGACGCTGAAGGTACGCTCGAACAGGCCGCGGTTGTCGTCCTCCAACCGCAGGTCCGCCAGGTAGACGCCGCGCTCGAACCGTCCCAGCACCGTCGCCAGGCGAGCCCAGAGCGCCTCGACGGTCTCCTCATCGAGGTAGGTCAGCAACCCCTCGGTGACGATCGCCAGCCCCCGGGCCGGATCCAGGTCGGCGGTCAGCGCCTCGAGGCTGCCGGGGCCGCCGTCCCGGAGGAGATCCACGTCCTCAACCCGGTGGTTGTCGCTCAACGAGCCCATCCGCTCCAGCGCCTCGCGCTTGCGGCGCGCCATCGCCGGCAGGTCGGCTTCCACGTAGGTGAGCCGGTCGCCGTAGCGCTCGCTGAAGCGCCAGCCGCGGGGAGACATCCCGCAGGCGGCCTCGACCACCTGGCTGACCCCGTTCTCGATCTGCTCCTCGAGGATCGAGTCGATGATCCGGTGGCGGGCGAGCAGCAGCCCCTCCAGCGTCGGCCCGCCCAGCGACCTGCTCGTCGCCAGCGGCAGGGCGAGCGCCCCGTGGAAGACCCGCCCCTGCCAGGTCCGCAGACCCGGATGGGAGAGCCCGCTCCTGACCCAGGTCTCCCCGGTGTAGTGGGCGGTCGGCGATATGGCTCCGGATCCCTCGCTCATCCCGCCCCCCGCGCCTTCCAGGCCCGCTCGACCTCTCGCATCAGCGCCGGGTAGACGACCAGGTAGCGGAACGGCTTGATCGCGGCCATGTAGGCCCGGCCGAAGGCGCCGCGCGGCTTCACGTAGACGGCCATCTGCCCCTCGCAGCGGCCGTCGCCCTCCTCGACCCAAACCAGGTGGATGACCCCGTGGACGGTCTTGTTGCCGATCTCGGCGGCCGCCTCGCGATCGGTGCGGTAGAGGGGGACGAAGGGGAGCGAGTCGAAGTCGAAGCCCTCGGTGGTGTCCCGCAGGTCGGCGGGGAGGCGGCCGCGCAGAGAGGTTTCGTCGGTGCCGGGGATTGGGAGACCTCCGTCCTCATCCGCGTCGACCGGAGACGAGATCTCGCCGAGGTCGAGCCAGGCGCCGAGGCGGTCGCGGAGGCCCCAGAGGAAACGGGCGGGACGATTGTCCGTCTCGCTCGGGTCGAAGGATCCGATGAAGCGCAGGAACTCCTCGAAGTCCTCCGCCTCACCCTGGACGGGGAGCGCCCACACGTCTTCCAGCGTGAAGTCCGGGACGAGCTCGTGGATCCGCAGCGGTCGGCGTTCGTGCTCGGCCTTCAGGCGCTTCATCTCGTCTCGTTCCATACGGGTTCGTATGGAACCTAGGGGAGGGTTGGAGGAGATGCTCAGACCCCATCCGATTTGACCCCACTCTGCTGGGGTCGAAATCTGATGCGCCGGGTGGTGGCGTCCAAGCCGGCACCCGGCTAACTTCCAGCGATGCCGAAGGTCTCCGTCCCGCTCTCGATCCTCGACCTCGCCGCGGTCGGACGCGAGGAGACGATCGCCGAGAGCTTCGCCGGCAGCCTCGAGCTGGCGCGGGTGGCGGAGCGCAGCGGCTACCGGCGGATCTGGTACGCCGAGCACCACAACATCTCCTCGATCGCCTCCTCGGCGACCGCGGTCCTTATCGCCCACATCGCCGCCCACACCGAGACGATCCGACTCGGCGCCGGCGGGGTGATGCTGCCGAACCACTCGCCGCTGGTGATCGCCGAGCAGTTCGGGACCCTGGAGACGCTGCACCCGGGGCGAATCGACCTCGGCCTCGGGCGGGCGCCGGGCACCGACCAGCGGACCTGGATGGCGCTGCGGCGCGACCCCCACGCCAGCGACCGCTTCCCCCAGGACGTCGTCGAGCTGCAGAAGTTCCTCGGCGACGAGAGCCCGCTGCCCGGGATCAAGGCGATCCCGGGCCAGGGCACCCACGTCCCCCTCTACATCCTCGGCTCCTCCCTCTTCGGCGCCGAGCTGGCGGCCGAGCTCGGGCTCCCCTACGCCTTCGCCTCCCACTTCGCGCCCCGCTTCCTGCACGAGGCGATCGAGGTCTACCGCAGCGGCTTCAAGCCCTCCCGGCAGCAGCCCGAGCCCTACGTGATCGCCGGCGTCGGCGTGATCGCCGCCGACACCTCCGAGAGCGCCGCCGTCCAGCTCGAATCCGCCCGCCGCGTCCGCGCCCGCGCCCTCTTCGGCCCCGGCCGCAAGCTCAGCGAGGACGACGTCACCGCCCTGCTCGCCTCGCCGCAGGCGGCCGCGGTCGACGAGATGCTCGCCTACACCGCCGTCGGCCTCGCCGACGAGGTGACCGCCTACCTCGAGAGCTTCGCCGCCGCCACCGGCGCCGACGAGCTGATGACGGTCCACTACTCCGACTCGGTGCCGAGCCGCCTGCGCTCGGTCGAACTCCTAAGAGAAAGCGATGCCCGATGAACGACACCAGTCCCTCCCAGCTGATCGACGAGCGGATCGCGGAGCTCGGCGACTGGCGCGGCGAGACCCTCGCCCGCGTCCGCGGCCTGATCAAGGAGGCCGACCCCGACGTCCTCGAGGAGTGGAAATGGCGCAACCCGGTCTGGTCCCACGACGGGATCATCTGCACCGGCGAGAGCTACAAGGACAAGGTGAAGCTGACCTTCGCCAAGGGCGCTTCGCTGGAGGACCCCAGCGGCCTCTTCAACTCCAGCCTCGGCGGCAACACCAGGCGCGCGCTCGACATCCACGAGGACGAGGGGGTCGACGGCGAGGCGCTGAAGGCGCTGATCCGCGAGGCCGCCGCCCTCAACACCTCGGGAGGCTGAGATGGGCAAGCTGATCGCGACCACGCAGGCGACGCTCGACGGCGTCATCGACCCGGTCGGCGAGTGGGTGCAGCCGGACGGCGACCACGGCCACCACTCCTTCGAACGCCAGGCGCGGTCCGGCGGGATGGTCCTGGGCCGCAAGACCTTCCAGGGCCTGGCCGCCTACTGGCCGGGCAAATCGGGCAAATGGGCGGACATGGTCAACTCGCTGCCGAAGTTCGTCGGCTCGGGCACCCTCTCCGGGGACCTGCCGTGGAACGGGACCCTCCTGGAGGGGGACGTCGAGGACTCGATCCCGAAGCTGAAGGACGGGGCCGGCGGCGACCTCTTCATGCACGGCAGCGGCGAGTTCGCCTTCGCCCTCACCGAGAAGGGCCTGATCGACGAGTTCGAGATCTACCTCAACCCGCTCGTCTGGGGCGAAGCGAACCTCCACGTGCTCGGCGACCGCGGCACCGTGCGGATGCAGCTCGAGGACGTGAAGCGCTTCGACTCCGGCGTGGTCCTGCTCACCTACCTGCCTCAATAACTCGGGGCGCTGCCGTAGCACGTGGTGCTACAGTCGCGACATGCCCCGGCAGGTCTCGATTCGCGAGCTTCGCAACTCCACCTCCAAGGTGATTGCGGACCTGGAAGCGGGTGAGCGTCTTACGCTCACCGTCAACCGACGTCCCGTGGCCGACATCCTCCCCCACGTCGAAGAGCGCGATCCATGGGTCTCTTCCGAGCAGCTTCGGCGCGTAATGCGCGAGGCCCCCGCCGACCCAGCCCTCCTCGACGATCTCGCCGACGTCCGCGGCGCGGAGCTCGATTGACCAAAGCAGTCGC
>DATMBY010000213.1:0-12591 GCA_035558995.1 Solirubrobacterales bacterium | reverse complement strand
AACTCGGCGGCGACGGCGTAGAGCTTCTCGGCCATCTCGGTGTTGGTCTGGAAGAAGGCGCCGTGGGACATCTCCAGCTTCAGGCCGCAGAGCTCCTCCCGCAGCCGCTCCTCGCCGAGCACCCCGGTTGGGCCGTCGCTGCTGCCGGCGTTGCCCTCGACGATCGTGTGTAGATCCACCGGTGGTCGCGGGAAGCGCGCTTTAACGGTCACCAGCCGCGTCTGCACCTGGCCGGTCCGCCGCCCCTCGCGCACCGCGAGGTTGCGCAGGACCCCGCGCTGGGCGCGGCGGTCGAAAGCCGGAATCGCCTCGGCCCGCGCCCACTCGCGCACCGCGTTCCGCGCCTCGTTGCCGGCGGCGGTGCCGAGGTGGCAGTCCTCGACGTCGACGATCAGGTCCCAGCGCCCGCGGGCGTGGAAGCCGAGCGCCAGCTCCTCGTCGGTCTCGCCGAAGGAGTATTCGAGCTTGTTGCGGTAGCGCCACTGCTCTTCCGCCGGCACGATCTCCTCCAGCTCGTACCCCTCGAGGCCGCCGATCCGCGCCAGCGCCTCGCCGACCTGCTCCTGCTTGCAGGCGAGCTGGCGCTCGTAGGGGAGGCCCTGCCACGGCGCCCCTGGGCAGGGCTCGCCGCCGTGGACGCAGACGTCGGGCAGGCGATCGGCGCCGGTGTCGAGGAGCTCGACGGTCTGCGCCTCGGCGAACCGCTTCTTCGCTTTCGTCACCTCGGCGCGGACCCGGTCCCCCGGCAGCGCTCCGGCGACGAAGACGACGAGGCCGTCGCGGCGGGAGATCCCTCGCCCGCCGAAGGCGAGCGAGTCGATCTCCAGCTCGAGCTGATCTCCCCGCTTTATGGCAGTGCTTTGCGCGCCTGGTTGACCAGCCGCTCGAGCTCTTTGATCAGCGTGTCGCGCTGTTTTTTGCCCCGTTTGACGAGTTCCGAGAGCAGTTTCTCGGCGTCGGTGCGGGTCATCCGGCCGCGTTTGACGGCGTCGTCGACGACGTCCTGGATGCGGTCGCGGCTCAGGGTCACGTTCTGCTCGAGCGTTTCGCGGAACTGGGCGACGCTCTTGTCGAGGCCGCTGGTCGCTTTGCTGGAGGCTTTGCCTTTCGAGCTTTTCCTAGAAGATGATTTCGAGCTCGATTTCGATTTCGAGGAAGCTTTCCTGGTCGCTTTCGAAGCCGTTTTGCGAGTCGCTTTTTTGGCTTTCGTCGCTTTGCCTTTGGCTTTCGATTTCGTCGATTTGGTCGCTTTCGACGTTTTCGATTTCGCGCCGGCTTTGGCTGCGCTTTTTTTGCCGCTGGCTTTGCCGGTCGCTTTTTTGTCCGCCATCTAGGTGTGCCTCCGTTGTCGGTTGTCCCGTCGGTGGGACCCGACTATCTCAATTCGGCAGGAGGTGTGGCTCCGCGGCGCGGAAGCGTGCCTGCACGGGCGCGTGGTCGGAGAGGCGCAGGGCCCTTCCCTCCAGCGGCAGCTCCCGCTGCTCGGGGGGCCAGCGGGTCGGCTGCTCGAGCACCTCGAGGCCGCGGCAGAGGATGTGGTCGATCGCGTCCGGCGCCGTCGGCGCGGCCAGGCCGAACTCCTCCTCCAGCTGCCTGAAGATGCGCGGGTTCTTGCCCGGGCGGAGGTTGAGGTCGCCGCCGAAGATCAGCGGCGCCCCCGCCGCCCACTCGAGCGCCGCCCGCGCCGCCTTCTCGACGTCCTCGGCCGCCAGCTGCGGCCAGTCGTTGGTCGCGTGGAGGTTGGCAACGCAGAGGCCGGAGGCGGTGCGGACGAACCCCATCGCCCGCCGCTCCGGCTCGCCTTCGTGGATCGCCATCTGCCGCCGCTCGGCGATCCCGCCGAGCTTGCCGGGCACGCGGACGAGGATCAGGTTCGAGCCGCCCTCGCCGGAGGCGATCAGGTCCGGGTTCTGCCGCCCCAGCAGGCCGCGCAGGAGGCCGAGCGAGTTGCGCGAGGTCAGCGTCCGGTGCCACTCGGCGCCGCAGGCGCGGGCCAACGGCTCGGCGAAGCGCGGCGGGCACTCCTGCAGCATCGCCACGTCCCACTCGGCCCGCGAGAGCAGCGTCGCGAACTCCTCGGTGAGGTCGCGGTTGACCTGGACGTGGGTCGCGTTGTGCTCCTCGAGGCGCAGCAACCGCGAGCGCCAGGTGCGCAGCTCCGGGGCGGGCGGGAAGTCGCGCCCGTGGAAGAGGTTCCAGCTGAGTGCGGTCAGGTCCACCGCCGTAGTATCCGCAAGCTTGTTGATCGCGAAGCGAAGCGGAGCGCACTTTTGACGAATTTCCTCACCGGCGAAGAGCTCGGGGCCTTCGAGCTCGGCAAGCTGCTCGAGAGGGCGGCCGAGCTGAAAGCCGGCCGGCACCAGGAAGCGGAGCCCGGCGCGCTCGCCGGTCGCAGCGTCGCGCTCGTCTTCGAGCGCCCGTCGACGCGGACGCGGATCAGCTTCGAGGTCGGGGTCGCCGAGCTCGGCGCCCACCCGGTCGTCCTCCGCGGCGAGGAGATGCAGCTCTCCCGCGGCGAGTCGGTCGGCGACACCGCCCGCGTCCTCTCGCGCTACGTCGACGCGATCGTGATCCGCTCCGGCTCCCACGAGACCGTCGCCGCCCTCGCCGAGGCGGCCGAGGTCCCGGTCGTCAACGGCCTGACGCCGCTGCACCACCCCTGCCAGGCGCTCGCCGACCTGCTGACGATGCGGGAGCGGTTCGGCGACCTGCAGGGGCTGCGGCTCGCCTACGTCGGCGACGGCAACAACGTCGCCCGCTCGCTGGCGATCCTCGGGGAGCTGGCCGGGGTCGAGGTGGTCGTCGCGGCGCCGCCGGGCTACCAGCTGGACGAGGGGCACGGGGCGAAGCTGACCGCCGACCCCCGCGCCGCCGCGGCCGGCGCCGACGCCCTCTACACCGACGTCTGGGTCAGCATGGGCGACGAGTCCGAGGCGCAGCGCCGGCGCGCCGACCTCGCCCCCTTCCGGCTCGACGGCGACCTGCTCGCCGCCGCCAAGGAGGAGTCGATCGTCCTCCACTGCCTGCCCGCCCACCCCGGCGAAGAGATCACCGCCGAGGTCCTATATGGCGAGCGCTCCGCCGTCTGGGACCAGGCCGAGAACCGGCTGCACGCGCAGAAGGCGCTGCTGGAGCTGCTCGTCACCGAGGATCGCTAGCGCGTGTACCCGGAGATCCACCTCGGCCCGGTGACGCTGCAGACCTTCGGGCTGATGTTCGCGCTCGCCTTCCTCGCCGCCGGGGCGCTGATCTGGAGGCGGTTCGAAGAGATCGGCAAGCCGCCGGACTGGGCGTACGAGATGGGCTTCGCGGCGCTGGTCGGCGGCGTCGTCGGCTCCCGCGTCTACTTCATCGTCCAGAACTACAACGAGGTCAAGGACGACCTCCTCGGCAACCTCTTCAGCGGCTCCGGCCTGGTCTGGTACGGGGGCGCGATCGGCGGCGCCGTCGCCGTACTGCTCTGGGCCTGGTACCGCGGTTTCCTCGGCCTGGCTCTGCTCGACGTGGCGGCGCCGGCGCTGGCGCTCGGCTACGCGATCGGCCGCTGCGGCTGCCAGCTCTCCGGCGACGGCGACTACGGCAAGGCCTGGGACGGGCCCTGGGCGATGTCCTATCCCGACGGCACCGTGCCGACCGACCAGACCGTCCACCCGACCCCGATCTACGAGACGCTGGCGATGGGGCTCGGCGCCTGGATGCTCTGGCAGCTGCGCGATCGGGTGCGGCCGGGGATCCTCTTCGCGATCTACCTGCTCTACGCGGGGGCCGAGCGATTTCTCGTCGAGTTCCTGCGCCGCAACGCCACCGACGCGCTCGGGCTTACCACCGCGCAGCTGGAGAGCCTGGCGATGATGGCCGCCGGGGCGCTCTGGATCGCTATCGTGAGCCGCCGCTATGGAGGCATCGCAAGGCCGGGGGCGAATGGAATGGCCCGCGCCCGCGCTTAGTCACTCACGCGAGGGCCTTATCACTGGTATCTTGCGCAAAATCTTTGGAGCGGTTCTGAGACGGGAGGATTGGCGGTAATGGCGGCTATCGACGTTCAAAGGGAGGGGCCTTCGGCTCGCACCGTGGGAGCGATCCTCGACGACGCGGCTGAGCGAATCGCCGCCGCCGGGGTCGAAGACTCCCGCACCGAGGCCGAAATCCTCGTCGCCGACGCGCTCGGCGTCGGGCCGAGCGAGCTCAGCGTCGAGAGCGCCGGCGAGGTCGACGCGGAGGCGGCGGCGAAGATCGAGCGCAACGTCCAGCGCCGGGTCGAGCGCGAGCCGATGGCCTACATCCTCGGCCGCGCGCCCTTCCGCGACCTCGAGATCTACGTCGACGAGCGCGTGCTCTGGCCGCGCCGCGAGACCGAGCTGCTGGTCGAGGTGGGGACGACGCTGCCCGAGGGGGCGCGCGTGCACGAGATCGGCACCGGCTCCGGCGCGATCGCGCTGGCGCTGATGGCCGAGCGTCCCGACCTGAAGGTGACCGCCTCGGACCTTTCGCCGGAAGCGGTCGAAGCCGCCCGCGAGAACGCCGAGCGGCTCGGGCTCGACCTCGAGGTGACGGTCGGCAAGGGGCTGCCGGACTCGGTCGAAGCCGAAGACGTCGACCTGGTGATCGCCAACATGCCCTACGTCACCGACGAGACCATCTTCGAGCGCTCGCCGGAGATCCAGAAGGAGCCGCGGATGGCGGTGACCGGCGACTGCGGCGAGGACGGCCTCGGCGTGATCCGCGGCGTCATCGCCGAAACGCCCTCGGGCTGGAAACTGGCGATGGAGCATGACACCCATCACGGGCCGGCGATGCGCGAGCTTCTGCGCGACGCGACTACCCTTCAGGACTATGAAGGTGACGACCGGGTCACCGTCGGCTACGCCCCTTGAGGTAAGAGTCGACGATGAGTGAGGCGCCGACGGGGGCGGAGGCGCCCCCGCAGCCGGGCGACCGCTCGGTCGCCGTCTCCACCGAGGAGCAGCGGCGGGCCAAGGTCGAGCGCCTGCGCGCGGAGGGGGTCGACCCCTACCCGCACGCGTTCCCGGACCGCACCCACGTCGATGAGATCGAAGCGAAGCACGACCCCGCCGAGCTGGGGGAGGGCGAGCACGAGGAGTGGGTCTACCGGGTGATGGGCCGGGTGACCGGCAAGCGCGGGCACGGCAAGACCGCCTTCCTCGACGTCCGCGACATCACCGGCACGATCCAGGCCTACGCGCGGCGCGACGTCCTGGGGGAGGAGGCGTTCGCGCGGGTCGAGGAGCTCGACATCGGCGACCTGGTCGGGGTCGAGGGGCCGCTGCACGTGACCAAACGCGGGCAGCTGGCGATCGGCGTGCGCGGTTGCACGCTGCTGGCGAAGGCGCTGAAAGACCCGCCGGACCTCTTCCACGGGATCTCCGACCCCGACACGCGCTACCGCCAGCGCGAACTCGACCTGATGGCGAACGCGGACTCGCGGGAGATCTTCAAGAAGCGCGACGACCTGCTGTTCGCGATCCGCAGCCACATGCACGAGCGCGGCTGGGTCGAGCTGGAAACGCCGGTCCTGCAGCGGATGACCGGGGGCGCCGCGGCGCGGCCTTTCGTCACCCACCACAACGCGCTCGACCGCAAGCTCTTCCTGCGCACGGCGACCGAGCTGTATCTGAAGCGGGCGATCGTCGGGGGGTTCGAGGACGTCTACGAGTTCGGCAAGTTCTTCCGCAACGAGGGGATGTCGCCCCAGCACAACCCCGAGTTCACGATGCTGGAGATGTTCGTGGGCGGCGCCGACTACAACGGCGTCATGGAGTTCATCGAGGTCCTGGTCGCGAGCGTGGTGCAGAAGGTGATGGGGACGACGGTGGTCGAGCGCGACGGGGTCGAAATCGACTTCGCGGCGCCGTGGCCGCGTGTGCGGCTGCGCGACGAGCTGCTGCGGGAGATCGGGCTCGACATCTACGAGGCGAGCCGGGACGAGCTGGCCGAGGCGGCGGGCGACGCGGTCGGCCCCGACGACGACTGGGCCGGCGTGGTCGACACCCTGCAGGGCAAGTTCGTCGAGCCGAAGCTGATCCAGCCGACCTACGTCATCGACCTGCCGATCGACATCTGGCCGCTGGTCAAGGTCCACCCGGAGAGCGACCGCGTCTGCGAGGCCTTCGACGGGATCGTCGCCGGGATGGAGATCGTCGGCGGCGGCACCGACCTCAACGACCCGGTCGAGCAGCGCGAGCGCTTCATCAAGCAGCGCGAACGGCAGGAGAAGGGGGCCGAGCCCGACCCGCATCCCCACGACGAGGAGTTCGTGCGGGCGCTCGAATACGGGATGCCGCCAGCGAGCGGCTGCGGGCTGGGGATCGACCGGCTGCTGATGATCATGACCGGGGCGAAGACGCTGCGGGATGTGATCATCTATCCCGCGATGCGTGAGCTGAGCGACTAGGACGCTGCGCCATGCCGCACCGTCGGCTCCGCGTCGTGCAGAGCACTGCCGCTACGCCGCCGGCACGCCCTGGCTTGGTCCTACTCGCTCAGGTCGTCGTGCTTCTACTGGCGCCGGCGGCTGCCGAAGCGAGGCCGTGGCAGCCCGACGTGGCGGCGGCGCGGCACTACGCACAGCGCCGGGCGGGGGAGGTCGCCTTCGCGGTGATCGACCAGCGCGGACGCTTCCGCGGCTACCGGGCGGCGGACATGGCGCCGGCGGCGAGCGTGTTCAAGGTGATGCTGCTGGTCGCTCTATTGCGCAAGCGCGACGAGCACCCGCTGCGACGCCGCGACCGGCGGCTGCTGGCGCCGATGATCCGCTGGAGCGACAGCGTCGCGGCGACGCGGGTGCGGGATATGGTCGGGCCGCGGCGGCTCCGCCGCCTGGCGCGCATCGCCGGCATGCGGGACTTCCGCTACCGCTCCTGGTGGGGCCTGAGCCGGACCAGTCCGCGGGACCAGGTGCGGTTCATGGCCCACCTGCAGCGCTACGTCCCCAAGCGGCACCGGGCCTACGCGCGCTACCTGCTCTCGCACGTGGTGCGGTCGCAGCGCTGGGGCGTCGGGCGGGTGGTGCCGCGCGGCTGGAAGCTCTTCCTCAAGGGAGGGTGGGGGAGCGGCAGCGGCCGGGTCGACCACCAGGTGGCGCTGCTGAAGAAGGGGCGGCGGCGGATCGCGCTGGCGATCTTCACCGAGTTCGACCCGAGCCACGCGTACGGGAAGCGGACGCTGCGGGGAGTGGCGGCGCGGTTATTGCGTGGGCTTTAAGCGCTACACGGTCGAGCGCAGCAGCCCGCCGTCGATCGGTATGACGGCACCGGTGATGTAGGCGGCGCGCTCGGAGCAGAGGAAGGCGACGAGGTCGCCGTACTCCTCGACCGTGCCGAGCCGGCCCGCCGGCACTTCCTCCCGGGCGGCCGCTTCGACCTGCTCGATCGAGCCGCCGAGCTGGGCCATGCGGTCGGTGGCGAAGCGGCCGGTGGCGACGGTGTTGACCGTGATCCCGTCGCCGGCCACCTCCCGCGCCAGCGTCTTCAGGAGGCCCACCGTCGCCATCCGGTGCGCGTTCGAGAGGCCGAGCGCGGGGTTGATCTCGATCGTCGTCGTAGAGCCGACGTTGACGATCCGGCCCCAGCCTTCGCCGCGCATGCCGGGGACGACGGCGCCCGCGAGCACCCGCGGCGCCAGGACGAGCGAGCGGTAGGCCCCCTCCCATTCCTCGAAGCCGTGGTCGAGCGCCCCGCCCGGGGGCGGCCCGCCGGTGTTGGTGACGAGGATGTCGACGGAGCCCAGCTGCTCGGCGACCTCGAGCGGCAATCGCGCCAGCCGCTCCAGGTCGGTGGCGTCGGCGACGAAGGGCGTGCCGCTCCCGATCTCCGCCACCGCCTCCTCGAGCCGCTCCTGCGACCGGCTGACGAGGGCGACCCGCGCCCCCTCCCGCGCCAGAGCCCCGGCGATCCCACGCCCGATCCCCCGGCTCGCGCCCATCACCAAAGCGACCTTCCCCTCGATCCCAAGCTCCATCGCCAGGACTCTAGCCGCGCCCACGATGCTCAGAACCCCTTGCGCGGGTATCGTTCCAGTCGAGCGCCCGTAGCTCAGTGGTCAACGGGTCCTTTCGGGGGCCCAAAGAGCGTCGGTCTTTCAAGCCGAAGGTCGCCGGTTCGAATCCGGTCGGGCGCATACTCTCGCGATTCGTGGCCCTAACCCCCACTGGGTGCAGAGGCCAGGACCACGGCGGGCAGGTCAGCCGCCCTTGTTTATGGACGTAGCCGGGTGGACCGGCACGCAGCCGATGATCTTCATCCGAGTTCACCCCCTTCCCTCCATCGGGAACCCGGCTCCCATAAAACTCTCTCTACCAGTAGAGGAAGGTCCACCAGCAAAGAAGCTGCCCGCAAATAGCGTTTAACTCAAGTCGTTAATCGGCTAGGTTCTGCACGATCTAACGCGCTCAAGTGTTCAGGAGGGGCTGTATGAAAGCGGCAGGAAGGAAGAGCGGCAAAGGCAGAGCGGACAAGCGTTCCGCCGCGGAGGTGACGGTCTGCGACGCGCTCCGGCATCCGATCCGCGTACGCATCCTGGAAGCCCTCTGCGACAAGGACCTCAGCCCGATCCAGTTCCTGCGGCGTGGGCTCCTGCCGCCAGGCTTCGACTTCGAAGGCGACGAGCAGAACGCGGTCTCGACCGTCTCCTACCACTTCAAGGTGCTGCTGGAAGCCGACTGCGTCGTGCTCCAAGACACCGTCCCCAGGCGCGGCGCCAACGAGCACATCTACCGCAGCAAAATGCTGGCGCTTCATACCGACGAGGACTTCGAGACGATGGGCTTCGAGCAGCGCCGCCAGATCTCACGCTCGACGTTGCAGATGCTGATCGCCAGAGCCGACGGCGCGATCTACCAGGGCACCTTCGACAAGCGCCCCGACCGCCACCTCAGCTGGGTGCCGTTGGAGTTGGACGAACAGGGCTGGGAAGAACTCCGCGACCTGCAGGCGGAGGCGCTGGAGCGCGCCCAGGGGATCAAAGCTGCCGCCATCGCGCGCCAGCTGAAGCGAGCGGAGGGTGACGACACGCCCACCTTCCCGGCGACGTTCGGCGCCCTGGCCTTCGAGTCGCCGCCTGTTCCGGGGTGATTGAGGCGGGTTCGTCGGTGGCCGTTGGCGGGGCGGCTTAGCGCTTCGCAAGGGCCTGCTGGATGAACCTGGTCTTGCCCTGCGTGTAGGCCTCACGGTCGTCTCTGTGCCACTCGGCGAGCCGACGCTTGAGCGCTACGTAGTCAGCCGCGAGACGAGGGTCGGCGCGGAGACGATCCCGGAAGCTCAGCTCATCGCGATAGCGCGGAGATCCGAACGGCACGAGGTGCAGATGATGGGTCCGCCGGGCGGGGTCCGGCTTGCAGAACCAGTGCATCTCGTCGGGCATGTAGGGCGCGTAGAGGTAACCGAGATCCGTTAGCGATTCGAAGCACCCACGAGCGACCTCGAGGTTGCGCACGCCGACCAGGATGTCGATGATCGGCTTGGCCTTCAAGCCGGGCACGGCGGTGCTGCCGATGTGATGGATCCCGCCCTCAACCCACTCCCCGATCGCCTCCTCAAGCTCTCCCCGCTCCAGCTCGAACCGAGCCGGCCAACTGGGGTCCGGCGGCACGAGCCGGATCGGTTCGTCCGAAGGCATGCCGGCGACTATAAGCGGGCGCGACGACCCGGCTTTAGGGCAGAGCGACGCGCCGACCGCCCCTCCGCGCCGCCTGTGAGAAGTGGCGTAAGGGGTCTGACCTTTGGTCTCTTTGAGGCTTCAGAACCGCACCCGGTCAAACGTCTTCCCGTATGGACAGAGGTCGTGACTTCTTGCGCGACACAGGGAGGAGGCGGCATGAGGCGCGATAAGCCGATCAAACGCCGCAACCCCTCCGGCGAGATCGTGTGGATGGCCCGCTACACCGGCCGCGACGGCAAGCGCCACATCGCCAAACTCACTTGGAACCGCGGCAAAGGCACCTTCAGGCGGAAGGCCGACGCGCAGAAAGCGATCGACGGGACATACGGACTCTCGGATCGCCCCGACACTCTCGGCGACTATGCCGCCACCTGGACCGAGCGGCATCCGCGACCCGAGCGCACCAACGCGACGAACGACCACCGCATCAGCCAAGTCGCCGATGTCGAGATCGAGGGCATCCCACTGAAGGACTGGCCGCTGCGCGAGCTGCGCCGGCGTAACACGCTCGCCCTGGTCGACCACATGCTGAGGACCGAAGGTCGTGCCACTACCGGCGCCGTCGGCATCCTCCGCGCCCTCTCAGCATTGGCCGAGGACGCGATCACCGATGAAGTCTGCGACCTCAACCCCTTCAAGGGCGTCCGCATCCGGGCCAACGATCCGAGGGCGAAGAAGAAGCCGCTACCGATCCGCGTCTTCACCTTCGAGGAGATGCACCGCTTCGCCAAAGCGGCCGGTCGCTACGAGGCAATGGTCCGCGTCTTCACCGACTGCGGCCTTCGCCTGGGCGAGGTGCTGCCGCTACGCCACGAAGACTTCGACGGCGAAACCCTTCAAGTCCGTCGCACCGCCCACGAGGGCCAGATCCTCGAGGGAACGAAGACCGACCACGGCGAGCCCGACGCCGGCCGCGTCGTCCCGGTGCCGGCAACCCTCGCCTGGATGCTCGAAGCCCAGATGAACCTGAATGGCCCCGACTGCCAGCTCCTCTTCCCGACGCCAAGAGGCCGCCTCTGGCGCGAGCGCACCTTCTACCGCGACCTCTGGAAGCCGGCCCAGGAAACTTCCGGCCTAGACATCCGGCCCCACGAGTGCCGCCATAGCTATGTCACGCATCTCCGCGCCGCTGGCATCAATGACGCCGACTTGGCAAAGATCGCAGGGCATCGAGTCGAGACGATGCTGGCGCGGTATACGCACGCGATTGGCGAGAGCTTTACCGCTGTGCGGGAAGCTGTCCGCTAGACCGCAAGGACAGTCAGATGTCTCCAGAGAGAGCCACCTCCGCGACCGTCCATGCAGCGCCTTGAAAGAAGTCGCCCAATCTTTGACTTGAACTACGCTAGGAGCATGCTGGCGAAGAAGCCAACGACGCTGACGATCACGCTCAATGGCCCCCTGGTCCACGAGCATCGCCTGCCCCTTTCTGAGCTCCAGCGCATATCGCAGCATGTTCGCGGGGCACTTCGCGATGTAGCTCTTGTCATCACTCAGCGGGGACCCAGCGGTAAAGCTGGAAGGGTCGAGAAATTTATCGAACAGGCAGTTGACTTACGGGTAGTGGGCCAACCGCGGGCTGGCAGCTTCAAGTTGGAGATGGAGATTCCGACTGACATAGCCCCGGACCCACAACTACCCGCTGACTTTGGGCCGGGAGTGGCTGACGATGCTGTGCGCACGCTCGTAAGCGGCATCAGTCAGATCAGTGACGAGACGGAGCAACTTCCGCGAGGATTTGACCGCGGCGTACTTAAAGCGATAACTCGCCTGAATGTCGCCTTGAAGAAGGGCATTGAGTCAATCGACTTGGCAGCCAACGGAGCGGCAGAGCCTTGTGTTGCTGTGCTGGATAAAGGGAAGATTTCAACTGCTCGCGCTTTGATCAAACGACCCCATAGGGCACAAGCGGTAGTCGATGGAGTCCTGCAAATGGTCGATTTTGCGTCCTTAGAGTGTCGTGTAGACCGACCGCCGAAACCAAGCGTACGATGTTTTTTCGACGAAGCGCAACGGGGGTCCGTGTTTGAAGCGGTCAGGCAATATGTGCGCGTTATCGGCGAGGGTGAGTTTGAGCCTGACCGAGTAGATCCAGTCAAGATTGCAGCCAGTAGTATCGAGGTGTTGTATGAGTCCCTTCCTTTAGATCGGAAAGCATTCGAAGCGCGGCATACGATTGCGTCACTCGGCAAGGAGCAAGGGTCAAGAACCTTTCACTTAGAGATCGATGACGATGACCCTTGGCGGAGTGAAGATGAGGCAAACGCCCTTATCGCGTCTATCGAGGAAGAGTCGTTCTGATCCCTCGCCCAGGGAGTGCACATGGCAAGTGTTGATGCGATCCTCGTGGATACGAATGTCTTCATTTACCTAATGCGAGGTGCGTCCGACAAAGCAAGCGAATATGCGCCCTTTGTCAATGGCAAGCGGATCGTTCTCTCATTCGTAACCGTTGCTGAGCTATGGCGAGGGGCAATCACTCAAAACTACGGGGATGCCAAGCGCAAACGTCTTGCAGCAGACATCGATGTGGCTATCGTGGTCCCACCTGACGAAGCGCTGTCAAGGATGTGGGGAGAACTTACGGCGAGGGCGAGGACTCTTGGACATGCCTTGGGGCAGAAAGCTCAAAATCATGACGCTTGGATTGCTGCCACGGCAGAGCTTTACGAATTACCGTTACTAACTGAGGATTCAGATTTCAGCGGGTTCCCTAGTCTCACGCTGCTGCCCTAGCTGGCTAGTAGCAATTGCTGGATATCGGGGAAGCGATCTTTAAAGGCTGGATACTCGCGCTCAATCTGGTAGGCGTAAGAAGGTTGCCTAGCTAGAGCGAATAGTTCGCTGTCCTCAAGTCCCCAATATCGCGCCTCAATCCAGCAGAGCGCTCGATACTTGTCGATGGCCTGCGCTTGC
>DATMBY010000212.1:0-7329 GCA_035558995.1 Solirubrobacterales bacterium | reverse complement strand
ACCTCAGCCCGATGATCGGCCTGCTGCTGCTCTTCGTCGCCCAGCGGGTGCTCGTCGACCTGATCGCCGGGTGAGCGCCACCGCCCGCGCCTGGAGCCTCGCCGGCATCCTTTGCGCCGCGATCGTCGCCGCCGACCAGGCGGCCAAGGCGAGGATCGAAGCCGACCTGGTGCCGGGCGAAGTCGTCGACGTCCTCGGGCCGCTGAAGCTGACCCTCGCCCACAACACCGGCGTCGCCTTCGGCCTCGCCGGCGGCGCCGGGATCGGGCTCGTGGTGGTGACGCTGGGGGCGCTGGCGCTGATCGGCTACCTCTTCAGCCGCAAACCCGATCGGCCGGGGATGTGGGTGGCGGTCGGGCTGCTCGCCGGCGGGGCCCTCGGCAACCTCGTCGACCGGATCCGCGCCGACGCCGTCACCGACTACGTCGACATCGGTTCCTGGCCGCCGTTCAACCTCGCCGACGTCGCGATCACCTCCGGTGTCCTCCTCCTCGTCCTGCTCTACCTGCTCGACGCCGAGGCCGAGACGGACGATGGCTGAGCCGCAGCTGCGAGTGGTCCACCTCGACGAGTCGCTGGCCGTGGTCGAGAAGCCGGCCGGCCTCGTCGTCCACCCGGCGCCCTCGCACCAGGGGCCGACCCTGGTCGACGAGCTGGCCGAGATCCTCGGGGGAGGGGCCGACCCCGAGCGGCCGGGGATCGTGCACCGCCTCGACAAGGGGACCAGCGGCCTGCTCGTCGTCGCGCGGGACGACGAGACCCACGCGACGCTGCAGCGGCAGGTTCGCGACCGCGAGGTCGAGCGGATCTACCTGGCGCTCGCCGGCGGCCGGCTCGCCTCGCGGACCGGCATGATCGACGCCCCGATCGGCCGCGCCTCCCGCCAGCGCCACCGGATGGCGGTCTCCGGCGCCGCCTCCCGGCAGGCCCGAACCCACTTCACGGTGCTGGAGCTGCTGCCGCGGGAGACCTACCTGGAGGCGCGGCTGGAGACCGGACGCACCCACCAGATCCGCGCCCACTTCGCGGCGATCGGCCACCCGCTGACCGGCGACACCACCTACGGCGGTGCTTCGCGTTACGACCTTGAGCGCCAGTTCCTCCACGCCCACCGGCTCTCCTTTCAGCACCCTCGGTCCGGTGAGCAGCTCAGCTTCACCTCGCCGCTGCCGGAGGACCTGGAGGAGGCGCTGGAGGCGGCCCACGCCGAGTAGCCCCGCCTCTCTACAATCGGCCTTTCCAATCCGACCCTCGCCCACCGGCAAACCGGATCCTGCCTGGCCACCACCAGGTCCCCGGGGAGCAGGACGAGGAGCTGCATCCAAATAAGGAGAACCAATGCCTGAGGCAGAACTCAAATCGCTGCTGGAGGCCGGAGTCCACTTCGGCCATCAGACGCGCCGCTGGAACCCGAACATGCGCCGCTTCATCTTCGGCGAGCTCGACGGGATCCACATCATCGACCTGCTGCAGACCGAGGCGCTGCTGGAGAACGCCCGCAAATTCGCCGGCGAGCTCGCCACCGGGGGCGGCACCGTCCTCTTCGTCGGCACCAAGAAGCAGGCCCGCGACACGGTCCAGGAATGGGCCGACCGCTGCAAGATGCCCTACGTCAACAAGCGCTGGCTCGGCGGCCTGCTGACCAACTTCAACACGATGTCGGGCCGGATCTCCCGCCTGCACGAGCTGACGAACTGGAAAGAGGAAGGCAAACTCGACCTCCTGCCGACGAAGGAGCGGATGGGGATGGAGGCCGAACTCGCGAAGCTCGAGTTCAACCTCGGCGGCGTCCGCGACATGGACCGGCTGCCCGACGCCGTCTTCGTCGCCGACCTCAAAACCGAGGAGATCGCGGTCAACGAGGCGGCCCGCCTGCGGATCCCGATCATCGGCCTGGTCGACACCAACTGCGACCCGACGCCGGTCGACTACGTGATCCCCGGCAACGACGACGCGATCCGCTCCTGCCAGCTGGTCATCGGCACGATCGGCAAAGCGGTCGAGGACGGTTCCAGCTCCTGGCGGGTGCAGGAGGAGAAACGGATCGCCGAGGAGATGGAGCGCCGCAAAAAGGAGGAGGAAGAGCGGAAGAAGCGCGAGGAGGAAGAGAAAGCCCGCGTCGAAGCCGAGGAAGCCAAAAAAGCCGCCGAGGACGCTCAGAAAGCCGCCCAGGCGACTGCTGCGGCGCAGCAACGAGCGCAGCAGGTGCAGGGGAAGCCGGCGCAGGGACAAGGCGCTGGGGGCGCGGGTCCTGTCGCGGGGGGTACCTCCCCGTCCTCGCAAGCTGCGGGCGGAGAGGCACCCCCCACGCCACCCGCGCCAGAAGCGACTAAAGCCGAGGTGCCGGCCGTCGCTGGCGAGGCATCCGTCGCGGAGGTGAAAGAGGAGGCGTCGGAGGAGCAGCCGCCGGCGCCGCCGACCGAGAGCGCCGAGGCCGCCGAGAGCACCGAGGGTGAGAAAGCCGAGGAGTCGAAATGAGCATCACTGCTGCTGACGTGAAGGCGCTCCGGGACCGGACCGGAGCGGCGATGATGGACGCGAAATCGGCGCTGGTCGAGGCCGACGGCGACGTCGAGCGCGCGGTCGAGCTGCTGCGCGTGAAGGGGCAGGCCTCCGCCGCCAAGCGCGAAGGCCGCGGCACCAACGAGGGCGTCGTCGCCTCCTACATCCACGCCAACGACAAGGTCGGGGCGATGGTCGAAGTCCAGTGCGAGACCGACTTCGTCGCCCGCAACGAGGAGTTCCGGGTCTTCGCCTACCAGGTCGCCCTGCACGCGGCCGCGACCGCGCCCCAGTACGTCTCGACGAACGAAATCGACGAGTCCGAGCGCGAGGCCGAACGGAAGGTCTTCGAGGAGAAGGCGCGGGAAGAAGGCAAGCCCGACAACGTGGTCGAGAAAATCGTCGAGGGACAGCTGAACAAGTGGGCGAGCGAAGTCGCGCTGCTGGATCAGACCCACGTCAACGCCGAGAAGCACGAGGGCAAGACGATCGAGGAGCTGCGCCAGGAGCTGGCGGCGAAAACCGGCGAGAACATCCAGATCGCCCGCTTCTCCTACTTCCGCGTCGGCGAATAGAGTCACCCGCAGTGACCGAACCCGCCGAACCTCGTTTCGGGCGCATCCTGCTGAAGCTCTCCGGCGAGGCCCTGATGGGCAGCCAGGAGTTCGGCACCGACGCCGCCGAGGTCGACCGGATCGCCAAGCAGGTGGCGGCGGTCCGCGAGCGCGGGGTGGAGGTGGCGATCGTGGTCGGCGCCGGCAACATCTACCGCGGCCTCGACGGCGCGGCGAGCGGGATGGACCGGGCCACCGGCGACTACATGGGGATGCTGGCGACCGTCCTCAACGCGCTGACCCTGCAGGACGCGCTGGAGCGCCTCGACCAGCACACGCGGGTGATGTCGGCGATCGAAGTGCAGGAGGTCGCCGAGCCCTACATCCGGCGCCGGGCGATGCGCCACCTCGAGAAGGGCCGGATCGTGATCTTCGCCGCCGGCACCGGCAACCCGTTCTTCACCACCGACACCGCGGCGGCGCTGCGGGCGCTGGAGATCCACGCCGAGGCGATCCTGATGGCGAAGAACGGGGTGGAGGGGGTCTTCGACTCCGACCCGGCGACCAACCCGGAGGCGAAATTCATCCCCGCGATCACCCACCGCGAGGCGATCGAGCAGGGGCTGCGGGTGATGGACTCGACGGCGCTCTCCCTCTGCATGGACAACGACCTGCCGATCTACGTCTTCAACATGGGCGACGAGGGCAACATAGATAGGATCGTCTGCGGCCAAAAAGTGGGGACGCTGGTCTCGAGCTCCCCCGCCGATTGACGAGGACGGGAACCTGTGGAGCTGATCGACGAACTGCTTGCGGACGCCAAGGGGCGGATGGCCAAATCGGTCGAATCCAGCCGTGGCGAGCTCGCCACCGTCCGCACCGGCCGCGCCTCCCCCCACCTGCTCGACCGGATCATGGTCGACTACTACGGCAACCCGACGCCGCTGAAGCAACTGGCCAACGTCGCGGCCTCCGACGCCCGCCTGCTGACGGTTACCCCGTTCGACAAGGGTGCGCTGGGGGCGATCGAGAAATCGATCCAGGAGTCGGACGTCGGCCTCACCCCGAGCAACGACGGCAACCTGATCCGGCTGCAGATCCCGGAGATGACCGAGGAGCGGCGGCGGGAGATGGTCAAAGTCGTCCACGGCGTCGCCGAGGAGGGCCGGATCGCGATCCGCAACGTCCGCCGCGACATAATGAGCGACCTGCGCGAGCTGAAGAAGGAGGGCGAAGCCGGCGAGGACGACGAGCGCCGCGCCGAGGCCGCCCTGCAGAAACAGACCGACGAGGCGATCGCCGAGATCGACGGCCTGCTCAAAGGCAAGGAAGAAGAGATCCTCGAAGTGTGAGACCGCTGCAAACCGGCGCATCTCGGGGTCCTCGGTCGGTCGGCTTGGTCACGCACTCAAGTGCGCTCCCTGCGCCTCCCTCCCTGCGTCCCCCGACCTGCTTGGTTTTCGCGGTCTCACGGACGCTCCCATGACCGCAGCCAGATACGTAGCGATCATCACCGACGGGAACGGGCGCTGGGCCCGCCAGCGCGACCTCCCGGTCGTCGACGGCCACCGGGCCGGCGCCGACACGCTGAAGGCGCGGCTGCGCGACGCGGCCGAGCTGGGGATCGAGGAGCTGACCGTCTACTCATTCTCGACCGAGAACTGGAGCCGGCCCGAGGATGAGGTGCGGGGGCTGCTGGAGATGATGGGCGAGCGGATCGGCTCCGAAACGCCGGAGCTGAAGGCCGAAGGCGTCCGCATGCGCTACATCGGCCGCCGCGAGGGCCTCGATCCCGCCCTGGTCGAGCGAATGCGCTGGTCGGAAGAGGAGACGGCGGCGAACGACCGCATCGTCCTCTACGTCGCCTTCAACTACGGCGGTCGGGCCGAGATCCTCGACGCGGCGCGGCGCTTCGACGGGGAGACCGAGCAGGAGTTCCACCGGCTGCTCTACGCCTCGGAGATGCACGACCCCGACCTCCTGATCCGGACCAGCGGCGAGCAGCGGCTCTCCAACTACCTGCTCTGGCAGTGCGCCTACTCCGAGCTCGTCTTCCGCGACGAGCTCTGGCCGGACTTCGACCGCTCGGCGCTGGAGGCCTGCCTGCGCGAGTACGAGACGCGCCAGCGCCGCTTCGGGAGCCGAGCGTGAAAATCGACCTCTTCGACGACGAGGAGCTGTTCGAGGACGAGCCGGAGAAGCCGCGCCAACCGGCCGCGCGGGAGCCGAAGCGGAAGCGCCGTCGCGGCGACGGCAGCGGCGAGACGGCGAAGCGGATCCTCGTCGCCCTGCCCTGGATCGTCTTCGCGATCGTCATCACCGTCGCCGGTGGGGTCGTCTTCGCCGCGGCGATGGTCGCGCTCGGCGTCGTCGCCCTGCGCGAGTACGCCCAGATGGCCACCCGCTACCGCCCGCTGCTCGTCCCCGCCTATGTCAGCGTCGCGGCGCTCGTCGTCGCCGCCGAGTTCGGCACCGCATTCAACGTCCTCTACGTCCTCGCGGCGGCCTTCGTCCTGATCTTCGCCTTCGCCGCCAGGGCCCAGCGGGGCGAAGGCGCGACCGTGGCGATGGGGGTGACGCTTTTGGGCGTGGTCTGGATCGGGATCCCGCTCGCCCACGCGGTCCTGCTGCGGGAGCTGCCCGACCACGGCGCCGCGCTGCTGATCGACGTCCTCGTCGGCACCTTCGTCGCCGACACCGCCGCCTACGCCACGGGGCGGATGTTCGGCAGCCACAAGATCGCCCCCAACCTCTCGCCTAACAAGACCGTCGAGGGTCTCGTCGGCGGCTTCCTGATCGGCACCATGGGCTTCTGGTTCGCCGGCCTCTACCAGGACTGGCTCTCCGGCGTGGACGCCCTGATGATCGGCGCCGCCGTCGCCGCCGTCGCCCCGATCGGCGACCTCTTCGAGTCGATGCTGAAGCGCGACCTCGGGACCAAGGACACCGGCACCCTCTTCGGCCCCCACGGCGGCCTCCTCGACCGCCTCGACGCCGTCTTCTTCACCGTCGTCGTCGGCTACTACCTCGCGGTCGCGGTCGTCTACTGAGGCCTCGCGGCGACGACAGGTCCGCCTGCAATGCTCGGCAGATGCCGGGTGAGATTCGCCGGCACCCGCTATCGAATCCTCTGCCAGAGGTCCGGCAACCTGATCGTTCTCCTTCACGCCTTCGAGAAGAACGCCGGAGCTGTACCTATGGCTGACAAGGAGCTGGCGAAGCGGCGCATGGAGAACTTCAGGAGGCGGATGGACGCGGCTCCCCGTGTGCCTCCGCGCGCCGCGGGTCGCGACGCCCCGCCCAGCTGGAGATGATCCCAGGTATTTATCAATATGAATAAACTTTCAAACATGAGTGGAAACGAAAACGGTCCCCCCAGCCCCGGTCCGAAAGGAAGGCCGGTTGCGGCGGCGGCTCACAGTCGGAGCCAGCGCAGCGAGGAGTACCGCGAGGCGCAGACGGAATATGCGGCGATCCGAGAGCTGCGAAAGCGGAACTGGCTCGCGGCGCACATTCGCGAACGGAGGTACGAGCTGGAGCTGACGCAGAGAGAGGTGGCGGAGCAGGCCGGTACTTCTCATTCATTCATCTCGAAGGTCGAGGCCGGCGACCACATTCCGACTATCCCGGTGCTGAAGCGGATTCTTGCCGTACTCGACGAGGAGCTGCTGATCGGCGTCGAGCGACAGGTGCCGGACGAAGAGCCTGAGCGTGAAGTCGCACCAGCACCGGAACCTGCCGCCGCCTGATCGGGTCGCCGGGACACCTCCCTATCCTCTGTCGGGCATGAAGAAGGTCCTCGTACTCGGGTCGACCGGGTCCATCGGAACGCAGGCGCTCGAGGTGATCGAGGCCTCGCAGGAGCTGCAGGCCGTGGGCCTGGCGGCCGGCTCGGGCTGGGAGGCCACGGTCGCGCAGGCGCGCGAGCAGGGGGTGCCGGCAATCGCGCTCGCCGACACCGAGGCGGCGGAGCGGGCTCGCGGCGCCTGGAACGGGCGGGTGCTCGCCGGCGAGGAGGGGGTGCGGGAGCTGATCGCGACGAGCGAGTCGGACCTCGTCCTCAACGCGATCGTCGGCGCCGCCGGGCTCGGTTCGACGATCGTCGCGCTGAGCGAGGGGATCGACGTCGCCCTCGCCAACAAGGAGAGCCTCGTGCTCGGCGGCGAGCTGGTGATGGCGCTTGCCGAGGCGACGGGGGCGCGGCTGCTGCCGGTCGACTCGGAGCACTCGGCTCTCTTCCAGCTGATCGGCGAGCAGCGGCCGGGCACGGTCG
>DATMBY010000211.1:0-5721 GCA_035558995.1 Solirubrobacterales bacterium | reverse complement strand
CGCGCATCGCCGAGGAGCGCATCACCCCGGTCCGCTCCGCGAAGAGCCCGGCGTAGCGCTCGAGGTCGCGGGTGCCGGCATGGGAGCGGCGGCGGTGAGTCGGCTCGGGGACTTCTGCCATCGCTGAAGTGTGGCGGATCGACGCCGAGCCATCGCGGTTGGTTAGGTTTGGGGCGTGGACGTTCTAACCGAGCTTGGAATCGGGCTGGCGATCGGCATGCTCGCCGGGACCACCGGCACCCACGGATCGGCACGGGGCCGGATGACGCTGCTCGCCGCCGTGATCGGCTTCGTCGTCGGCTTCCTGCTGGAAGGGATCGTCGGAGCGGCGCTCGGCCTGGCCGGTGCCGCGCTCGCCTGCATCGTCATCAGCGACATCGTCTACGGCGCCAGCCGGCGCGAGGGCAGCGGCAGCGGAGCTCTCGCCTTCATCGTCAGCCTGGCGGCGCTGGTCGTGATCGCGATCGCGCTCCTGCTCGAACCGCTGGTCGTGATCGTCGTCCTCGCCCTGATCTGGCTCGGGATCACCCGCCACCGCCGCGCCCAGCGCAAACACGCCGGGCTCCGCGTCCTGCGTTAGCGGCGAGCGCCAGCGGGCATCATTCGATCGATGCCGCGCCGCAAGAAGCTCGTCCTCACCTACGTCGACTCGCTGCGCACCGACATGCTCGAACGGGCGATCGCCGAGGAGCGAGCGCCGACTTTCGCCGCCTTGGTCGAGCGCGGCGTCCTCATCCCCGACTGCGTCTCCAGCTTCCCCTCGGTGACCCCCGTCGCCAGCGCCGAGATGGTCACCGGGGTCGGCGCCGACGAGCACTGGATCAGCGGCATGAACTGGTACCACCGGCTCGAGCGGCGCTACGTCGAGTACGGCTCCTCGCTGGAGGCGACCCGCGCCTTCGGCGTCTTCCTCGCCCTCTACGACCTCGTCTACAACATGAACCTGGCGCACCTCAGCCCCGAGGTCGAGACGGTCTTCGAGAGCCTTGAAGACGACGGCGAGCGCACCGCCTGTACGCCGTTCCTCATCTACCGCGGCCGCCAGCGGCACGAGGTCTCGCTCGAGGGCCTGCTGAAACGTGCTGTCGACGTGACGAAACTGAAGTTCCACCACCACACTTGGGGACCGACCGACCTCTTCTACGGCGACCTCTACGCGAGCCGCGCCGTCCCCTGCAAATCGACCTCGATCCCCGGCGTCCGCGACGGCTACGCGGCCTGCTGCGCCGCCGAGCTGCTGAAGGAGGACCTCTACGACTTCCTCCTGCTCTCGCTGCCCGACAACGACAACTACTCCCATCAACACGGGCCGGAGGCGACGGTCGAGTCGATCGCCAAGGCCGACCGCGCCTTCGCCACCTACGCCGAGGAAGCCGGCGGCCTCGACGAGTTCCTCGAGACCCACGCCGTGATCCTGCTCGCCGACCACGCCCAGACCGACGTCCACCGCGGGCTGCCGCTGGCCGAGCTGCTGAGCGGCGAGTGGTCGGTCCTGCAGCCCTCCGAGGAGCGGCCGGAGCTGGCCCAGCTCGCGGTCAGCCCGACCGGCCGGGCGGCGCACGTCTACCTGCTGCCGGGGGATGGGGAGCGGGCGGAGCCGCTGGCGGTGGCGGCGCGGCTGGGGGTGCTCGAGGGCGTCGACCTGGTCTGCCGGCTCGAGGGCGAGGACGGGATGCCGCTGCGGCGCGAGAGCCCGGGGATCCCGGCCGGCGTTGTCTGGGCGGTGATCGAGCGCGGGGGAGAGGCGCTGCGCTTCCGCCCCGGCGGCGAGGTCGGCGACCTGCGCGGCGGCAGCTGGGAGGTGGAGGGCGAGCTCGGCGCGCTCGAGGCCTCGGTCGAGGACGGGCGGCTGCGCAGCGAGACCTACCCCGACCCGCTGGGCCGCGTCTGGTCGGCGCTGACCGCGCCCCACGCCGGCGACTTCGTCCTCTCTCTGGAGCCCGGCTTCGAGGCGGTCGACTGGGGCGGGGTCAGCCACGCCGGCGGCGGCAGCCACGGCGCGCTCCACGCCGGCGACTCGCTCGGGCCGCTGCTCTTCGTCGGCTGCGGGCCGGACTCGGCCGGCGAGCGCGAGCAGTGGGCGCTCCGCGACGTCGCCCCGATCATCCGCGAGCACTTCGGGGTGGTGCGGGACGGGTGAGGGATGGGGGGTCGATGGGGGCGTGGGAGGGGCGAGGGTGTCCTCTACCGGACCCGCTCGCTTCGCTCGCTGCAAGTGTCCGTACGAGGACACCCTCGCCCCTCCCCGCAGTGGCCGTTGCATCCCTCTTCGTCGCGCTTTTGGTTTTAGGCTTCCTGCCGATCTGCGCGCAGGGAGCCGAGAAGCTCACCCGCGCCGAGGCGATGGCCGCCGCCGACCAGGACCCGAAGGTCGTCGAAGAGGAGCGCGAGCACGGCAAGCTCGGTCCGTCGGCATCGCTCGACGACGACAAGACCCACTGGGAGGTCGCCTACTTCGGGGGCGGCGAGGAGCGGGTCCTCGTCCTCGTCGACGCCCACAGCGGCGAGGTGACCGAGTCCTGGACCGGCTACCAGGTCGCCTGGAAGATGGCCCGCGGCTACTCCGGCGCCTTCGGCCACAAGCTCAACGCGCCCTACGTCTTCCTCCCGCTCTGCCTCCTCTTCCTGCTCGGCCTGGTCGACTGGCGCCGCCTCCGGCGAGTCGCCAACCTCGACCTCCTGGTCCTGCTCGGCTTCGGCGTCTCCCACTACTTCTTCAACCGGGCCGAGATCGGCGTCTCCGTCCCGCTCGTCTACCCCGTCCTCCTCTACCTGCTCGGCCGTTCGCTGTGGATCGGGCTGCGGGGGAGGGGGGAGGGGCTGCGCCCGGTCTGGCCGGTCGCCTGGATGCTGATCGCCGCCCTCTTCCTGATGGGGTTCCGGGTCGGCCTCAACGTCGCCGACTCCGGCGCCATCGACGTCGGCTACGCAGGTGTGGTCGGCGCCGACCGGATCGCCCACGCGGAACCGATCTACGACAACTTCCCGGACGACATCTCCACCGGCGACACCTACGGCCCCGTCAACTACCTCGCCTACCTGCCCTTCGAGCGGATCTGGCCCTGGTCGGGCGAATGGGACGACCTCCCCGCCGCCCACGCCGCCGCGATCCTCTTCGACGTCGCCGCCTTCACCTTCCTCATCCTCCTCGGCCTCCGCATCCGCCCCGGCCCCGAGGGCCAGCGCCTGGCCGCGACCCTCGCCTTCGGCTGGGCCGCCTACCCCTACACCGCCTACGCCCTCGAGTCGAACTCCAACGACTCCCTCATAGCCACGCTTCTCCTCGCGACCCTCTTACTCGTCGCAAAGCCCCTCGCCCGTGGCGCACTGCTCGCCGCCGCGACCTGGGCCAAGTTCGTAGCCGCCCCCCTGGCCCCGATGTACCTCACCTACCAGCGCAAGCTGCGCCCAGCGCTTCTCTTCGTGGTGGGGTTCCTTCTGGTGACTGTGGCCGTCATCACTTGGCCCGCCCTCGACCCCGGCCTCAAGACCTCCTACGACCGCACCATCGCCAGCCAGGCCGGCCGCGACTCGCCGTTCAGCATCTGGGGGCAGACCTCCCTGGAACCGATTCGGGTCGGGATCCTGGTCCTCACCGGCCTCGCGTCCCTCGCCTTCGCCTTCATCCCCAAACGCAAGTCTCTACCTCGGCTCGCCGCCCTCTCGGCCGCCCTCCTAATCCTGCTGCAGCTCACTCTCCACCACTGGTTTTACCTCTACGTCGTCTGGTTCTATCCGCTGCTGCTCATCGCACTGGCAGCATCACCTGCTCGAACGAATCGGCCAGACCCCGATCGTTCACGTCGACAAGAGCACCCATCACCCAAACGTCCTCCTCGGCCGTCTCGAACCGGGTCGGCATCTGCGTGATCAGCGATCGCAGCGCCTGCTCCGGCTTCACTCCCAACACACTCGTCCGGGATCCCGTCATCCCGACGTCGGAGATATGGGCCGTCCCTCCGGGAAGCACCCTGCCGTCCGCCGTCGGCACGTGCGTGTGGGTCCCGAAGACCGCCGCCACGCGCCCGTCGAGGTGCCAGCCCATCGCCACCTTCTCGCTCGAGACTTCGGCGTGGAAGTCGACGACGACCGCGTCCTGCTCGTGGTGGCTGAGGATCGAGTCGACGGTGTCGAAGGGCGATCGGGCGACGCGGAGGCCGACGCCGCCGCTGAGGTTGACCACCCGCACCCGCATCCCGCCGGCCTCGACGACGGTGTGGCCGCGGCCGGGGTTCGCCTGCGGGTAGTTGGCCGGCCGCACCACCCGCTCCTCCGTGTCAAGCCACTCGTAGGCCCCGCGGTGGCGGTAGACGTGGTTGCCGCTGGTGATCACGTCGGCGCCGGCGCCGAAGATGTCGTTCGCGGTGCGTTCGGTGATCCCCATCCCGCCGGCCGAGTTCTCGCCGTTGACGATCACCAGGTCGGGTTCGTGCTGCCCGCGCAGCGCCGGCAGCGCCTCGCGCAGCCCCTGCCGCCCCGGGCTGCCGACCACGTCGCCGATGAAGAGGACCTTCATGTCGACCCGACCCTATTCGAGGGCTGGGGTCAGACAGTCGCGAAGCGGCGCAGGGCCAGCCGCGCGATCAGCGCGTAGGCGGCGGCGAGGACCGCCAGGTGGAGCAGCGGGCCGCCGATCCCGGCTCCGGCCTCGTCGAGCGCCGCAGCGATCGCTTCCAGGCCCGGCTTGAAGGGAAAGAGCGCCGTCAGGTAGCGGATCAGGTCGAAGACGGTGGGGCTGACGGCGCCGGAGGGCACGAGCGAGAGGAAGGCGATCGGCAGCGTCACCATGAAGGCGAGGAGGGAGACCGCGCGCACCTCGCGGGCCGCCGCCCCCAGCGCCGCCCCGGCCGCCCCGAGCGCCGCCCCGGCGAAGAGGATCGCGACCACCCACAGCCACACGCGCCCCATCTCCAGCGGCACGAAGATCTTCAGCCCGAACAGCATCAGCAGGGTCACGACCAGTCCTACCGCGACCCCCAGCAGCACCTTCTCGGCGAGCAGGCCGCCGCCCGAGACGAGCCCGCGGGTCAGCCGCGGGAAGGCGTTCTCCTCCCGCTCCAGCGCCAGCGATCCCGCGACCAGGAGGACGACGACGAAGGCGAGGGTGAGGGTGGCGGCGACGGCGATCGCGAAGATCTCCAGCGGCGGGCTCTCCCCGCCGACCACCACCTTGTTGACCTCGATCGGCTGCGCCAGCCGGTCGATCAGCGGTTTGGCGACGTCGAGGTTGTCGCGCGCCTGGCTGGCGAATTCGTCCACTTCCGCCAGCGCCGGCCGCAGCGATTTCGGCACCGCCGGCGTCACCGCGCGGAGGATCCGCGCGCTCGCCCGCAGGCCGAGGATCGGGATCGCTTCGCCGAGCACGTGGAACTCGCCGCCGTTGACGATCAGCCCCAGGTAGCGACTGCCTTCGGAGCCGATCCGCCGCGCGATCCGCAGGTTCGCCTGCGCCAGCAGGCTGGTGATCCGGTCGTCGACGATTTCGGCCTTGACCGCGTTTTCCTCGTTGACGAGAACTTCGACTTCCGGCACCCCCGGGGTCAGCGTCGAGAGCGAGTTGATCTGGTTGACGAGGTTGGCGGGGAGGATCAGCGCCGCCAGCACGTCCCCCGACTCGACCTCGCTCCGGGCTTCCTCGCGGTTCTCGACGAACACGCACTCGACCCGTTCGCAGATCTGCTCGCGGACGTTCGCCTTCGGCAGCTCGGCGCCGCCGACGTT
>DATMBY010000210.1:0-17551 GCA_035558995.1 Solirubrobacterales bacterium | reverse complement strand
CGAGGCGAGGTCGGCGGGGGTGAGGGAGGAGGCGGCGGTGCCGGGCGGGGGGGCGGTGACGTCGCTGGCGTGGTCGACGATCGTGCCGAAAAGGGAGAGGGTGCCGTCGTGGTTGTCGAAGAGCTGCAGCAGGCGCGCCTGCTGGGGCCAGTCGGCCTCGGCCGCGACCCGGATGCTCCAGAAGCCGGTGCCGTCGCCGCTCGGGTCGGGGTAGGGAGTGACGTCGTTGACGTGGCTGTGGCCGGCGACCCAGGCGATCGCGTGCGGGTAGCGGTGCAGCAGGGCGACCATGTCGTCGCCGAGGTGGATCGGGGTCGAGGTGCGGGGGTCGAGATCGCAGCCGGGGTTGGCGTCGTGGCCGTGGGGGTCGAGGCCCATGCAGGGCGGCGCCGCCTCGTCGGGCACGTTCGCGGTCAGGCTCGGGATCGCGTGGTGGCTGAAGACGATCACCAGCTGGTCGGCCGCGGTCGCCTCCTGCAGCTGCGCCTTCAGCCACTGGAACTGCGGGTCGTCGACGTTTCCGTCGGCGCAGGGCCCGGTGATTCCGCCCTCGCAGACGGTGTCGAGCGCGATCATCCGCAGGCCTTTGACCGGGACGAAGGAGTAGTACCCGGCGGCGCCGTTCGAAGCGTTCTCCTCAGCCGGGTCGACGAACCCGAACCCGTGCCCGTCGGGCTGGGTTCCTTCGCGGAAGACCTGCTTGAACTGGGCCTTGGAGACGAAGCGGCGTCGCGGGTCCGGCGGCACCAGCGTCGGCACCCCTTCCATCGTCTTCGTGCACCCCGTCGCGACTTCCTCGATCCCGGCGTTGGCGGCCTGGTTGCCCTGCACGAGCGCGTCGTGGTTGCCGAAGGCCAGGTAGCTCGCCACCGCCAGGCCGCTCGCCGCGAACGGCTGCTGCGCCCGGTCCATCAGGCCGGGATAGGCGGGCCATCCGGCTGAGGCGCCGCGGGGTTCGTCGGGGTCGTAGAAGTAGGGGTTCGCCCCCTCCAGGTAGTCGCCGTAATCCTGCACGCCGGTGTAGCGGGCGGCCTCGGCGGCGCCGGGAACACCGACAGGCGGGCAGAGCGGGTGCGCGTAGCCACCCGGGTCGATGCCGCTGTTGGGATCGAGCGTCCCACCCTCGAGCAGCGTCCGCACCCACTCGGTCTCGTTCAGCTGCTGCGAGTCGGCCGAGTCGCCGGTGTCGACCGCGAAGTCCATCGCCGGCCGCGAGCGGTCGCCCGCCGCCACCGGCCCGGCGCCGGCGAAGGCGTCTACCTGGCGGATCATCGCCTCGTCGATGAACGGCTCCAGCGCCTCCCAGGGGCGGAAGGCGGCTTCGACCGGCGGCCCCGCCGGGTCGAGGAACTCGACCCGGGCCGGGCTCTCCTCGTCGGCGAGCTGGAAGTCGGAGAGCTGGCCGAAGTAGGCGAGCGCGGTGCGGCGGCCGGCTCGCCCCTGCTGGGGCGAGCCGAAGCCGCCGTCGCGGACTACGTACCCTTCGCCCGGGCCGGTGGTCAGCTGGTTGAAGCCGGCGGCCCCGTCGGGGACGATCCGCTGCTGGACCGTCGTCTGCCCGAGCGGGTCGGCCGCCAGGGCGGCAGAGACGATCCCAGAGGCGAGCACCGCCACCACCGCCAAACCGACAGCCCTCGCGCCGACGCCTCTACTCCTCATCCCGGATCCGGGCTACCCGCGGAATGGGATCCGAATCACCCTTGGAGGGTGATGAAACGCTCCTCGGTCAGCTCGTAGACCGCGTAGGCAGGGCCCTCGCGGGTGTTGCCGGAGTCCTTGACGCCACCGTAGGGCTGCTGGTCGGCGCGGAAGGTCGGCACCTCGTTGATGAGGACGCCGCCGAACTCGAGGGTGCGCCCGGCCTGGAGGCCGCGGCCGATGTCGCGGGTGAAGACGCCGGCCTGGAGGCCGAACTTGGAGTCGTTGGCCAGCTTCAACGCCTCGTCGAAGTCGCTGAAGGTGTCGATCGTCGCCACCGGGCCGAAGATCTCCTCGCACCAGACCTTGGCCTCTTTCGGCGGCGCCTTCAGCAGGGTCGGCGCCAGGCAGCGGCCCTCGTCGACCAGCTCGCCGCCGGTCAGCAGCTCGGCGTCGCCGGAAACCGCCTCCTCGACCCACTCCTTCACCCGGTCGCGATCGTCGGGGGTGATCAGCGGCCCGACGTCGGTGTTCTCGTCGAGGGGGTCGCCGACGGTCAGCTTCTCGACGTTGGCGACGAGGCGCTGGGTGAAGTCCTCGGCGACGTCCTCGTGGACGAGGATCCGCTGGATCGAGATGCAGCTCTGGCCGGCGTGGCTGAAGGCGTGGATCTGGGCTTTGTCGGCCGCCGCTTCCCAGTCGCCGTCGACGTTGACGATCAGCGGCGCGTTCGATCCCAGCTCCAGGTTCACCTTCTTGTGCGGGACCTTGGAGCGGATGTCCCAGCCGACCGGGGCCGAGCCGGTGAAGGTGATCGCCCTCGTCAGCGGGTGCTCGACGATCGTGTTGCCGACCTTCGAGCCGGGGCCGGGAACGACCGAGAGCCAGTTTTCCGGCAGGCCGGCCTCGAGCAGGATCTCGGCCAGCTTCAGGGCCGAGATCGGCGTCTGACCGGCGGGCTTGAGGACGATCGCGTTGCCGGCGGCGATCGCCGGCCCGAGCTTGTGGGCGACGAGGTTGAGCGGGAAGTTGAAGGGGCTGATCGCGCCGACCACGCCGTAGGGGACGCGCAGCATCACCCCGAGCTTGCCCGCCCCGGCCGGGGCCGCGTCCATCGGGACGGTGCCGCCGGTCAGCTTGCGCGCCTCGACCGCGGAGAACTCGAGCGTGGAGACGCAGCGTTCGGCCTCCACCGTCGCCGTCTTGATCGGCTTGCCGGCCTCGGCGGAGATCGTCGCCGCCAGATCTTCGGTGCGCTCGGCGACCAGCTCGGCGGCCCGCTCCAGCACCGCCGCCCGCCGGTGCTGCGGGAAGTCGGTCCCCTCGAAGGCCTCGTGCGCGGCCTCGATCGCCCGCTCGGCGAGGGCTTCGTCTGCCTGCGCCACCCGGCCGACGACGCTGCCGTCATAGGGGCTCTTCACCTCGCCCCACTCGCCAGTCTCGGTCCACTCGCCGGCAGCGAGGAGCTTGTGGTCGGTTGCCTCTACGGTCTGCGTCGCCATCGCGTCCTCCTCGAAATTGCGTGTACATGCAGGGTACGACCCTCGCGATGCAGGCCGCTACTCCTGTTTGTTGAATCTGTTGGCCTAGAGATGTCCAAGATCGTCAACAGGATCATCGTCAACAGGATCAGGGCGAGAACGATCCTCGTGGGGCTGCTCCTGTCCCTCGTCTACCCGCTGACGGCCCAGGCCAGCGTCAGCTGGGTCGTCCACGGGCGCGGCTTCGGCCACGGGGTCGGGATGAGCGCCTACGGCGCCTACGGATACGCCAAGCACGGCAAGAGCTACCGCTTCATCCTCGGCCACTACTACACGGGGACCAGCCTCGGGACGGCGCCGAAGGGACGGGTCGTCCGCGTCCTCCTCGACATCTCCCCCGGAGACGTCGGCTTCAGCGGCGCCACCAGCGCCTGCGGCGAGCGGCTCGACCCAGGGCGCAGCTACGAGGCCCACCGCAACGGCAACTCGGTGCGGCTGCGGACGAGCGGCGGCAAGGCCCTCGCCAACTGCGGCCACCGCCTGCGGGCGGCCGGGCGCGGGAAGATCGCGATCGCCGGCCAGGGCACCTACCGCGGCGCGCTGGAGACGGTGCCGACCGAAAGCGAGGCGGGGTCGCTCAACGTCGTCAACGCGCTCGCCCTCGAGCAGTACGTCAAAGGGGTGATGCCGAACGAGGTGCCGCCCTCCTGGCCGAGCGAGGAGCTGAAGGCGCAGGCGGTGGCGGTGCGCTCGATCGCCCTCACCGGCGACGTCGGCGGCAACGGCTTCGACCTCTACTCCGACACCCGCAGCCAGGTCTACGGGGGCCTGGAAAGCGAGTACGGCAGCACCAACGACGCCGTCGCCGCCACCCGCGGCCAGGTCGTCACCTACGGGGGTCAGATCGCCCAGACCCTCTACTCGGCCTGCTCCGGCGGCCACACCGAGAGCGCCGTCAACGTCTTCGGCTCCGCCGTCCCCTATCTGGTCGGCGTCACCGATCCCTACGACTACTACTGCCCCCTGCACAAGTGGACGCTTAACTTCACCGGCCCGGAAATCAGCACCCGGCTCGGCGCCTACCTGAAGGGGAAGCTGAAACGGGTGGCGATCACCAAGACCGGCGTCTCGCCGCGGATCGTCAGCGCCACCCTTGTCGGAACCGGCGGCAACTCGACCGTCACCGGCTCCGAGCTCTCGGTCGCGCTCGGCGGCTACGACACCTGGATGACCTTCGAGAAGGTCGTCAGCGGCAACTAGCTTTCGGGTTCGGGCAGCGCCAGGATGGCGTGGATCGAGCGGTGGTCGGAGCCCGGCAGGTCCTCGACCCCGTAGGCGGCGAAGTCGAGCCGTTCGTCGGCGAGGACGTGGTCGATCGTGATCACGGGGAAGGGCAGGTCGTGGCCCTTGTTCGGCCAGGTGGGAACGAGGCCCATCCCGGCGACGTTGCTGGCGTCGCGGTAGCCGCGGTCGAGGACCTCGCGCAGGCGCGAGTGGTCGAGGGTGGCGTTGAAGTCGCCGAGCAGGACCCAGGGGACACCCCTCCCGGTCGCGGGCAGATCCTCGAGCGAGTCTTCCCAGTCGTCGATCCCGGTCCGGCCGGGCGTCAGCGGGTGGATGTCGACGACCCGGAGGTGGCGGCCGCTGGGCAGCGTCAGCAGCACGCGCGGCTGGCGGAAGAAGGTCGCCGAGCCGGTGTCGATCGGGCGAAGGGGGAGGCGCGAATAGATGCCGCCGCCGGCCGCCCCCTGCTTGACCTGTTCGACCGCTTCCGGCAGGCGGCTGCCGATCCCGGCCTGCCGCAATCCGCGGGCGAATCGGGGGGTCAGCTCCTGGACTGCGAGCAGGTCGGCGTCGTAGCGGTCGACCAGCGCCACCACCGCCTCCGGGTCGCCTTTGCCGCGGTAGACGTTGGCCGAGAGGACGGTGAGCGTCTCGCGATTGGCAGGGTCGACGGTGCCGTCGCCGATCGCCCGCGGCAGCACCGCCAGCGCCAGGCAGAGCGTCGCCAGGCCCGCGACCGTTGCCGCCGCCCAGTTGCGCAGCGCCGCCGCCACCCCGGCGACGAGCAGCGCCGCGATCGCGACATAGGGCGTGAACGCCATCAGCGGCACCAGGGGCACGCCGCGGTCGAGGCCGAAGAGGCGGATCAGCGTCCACCCGACGACGGGCGCGACGAAGACCCAGATCCACCAGTACCTCGCCGCCCCCGCCGGGCCGGGGCGCTTTTCCGTCCTCCTGGTACGCAAAAGCGCCTTGTCAGCCGTCGGGATAGGGCTGGATCGGGATGCCGTGGTCTTGTTGATGACCTGGGGTCTCACGCATGCCGAGCTCGTAGGCGCCGCCGCCGGGAAGGGTGAGGTGGCGCGGGGACAGGCCCGGGCGTTCGACGGTCAGCTCGAGGTCGGCGGCCGAGCAGTTGACGGTGTGGTGCTCGGGCCCGGCGGGATCGGCGTAGACCCAGCCGACGAAGTCCTTCTCGGGGGCGGAGACGCGCCCGCGGACGACGACGTCCTTGCCGGGCAGGAGGAAGCTGCAGGACGAGGGCTCCTCCTCGATCCGTGCCGAGCGGAGCGCGCCGAGGCCGCCGAGGCGGTGACGCTCGCCGTCGAGGACGAGCATCCCGGAGGGGATCCAGGGGCTGACACGGGAGCCGAGGCGGACGCGGGCGGCGCCGGCGTCGAAGTAGGCGCCGGGCGCGTCGGCGAAGCCGCTGCCCTCGAGCCAGACCCAGCGCTCCGCGTGCTCGCTGCCCCAGTTGTGGCCGATCATCCCCGGCCAGCCGCTCAGCTCGTAGGGGTCGTCGTCGATCACGAGCCGGCCTTCGAAGCGGGCGTCGGGATAGGGCGCCAGGAACTTCGTCTTCGGCAGCGGCGCGCCGTAGAGCCAGTCGGCCGGCAGGTACTTGCAGGGCTCGGCGTCGCCGGCGAAGGTGAACGACCAGGCGGCCGTCAGCGCCTCGGTCTCGACCGAGCCCTCGGCGCGGCCCGGGCCGATCTCGGCGTCGGCGACGCGGATCCAGGAGCCGGCCGGGACCGAGAGCTCGCTCGCCGGCACCGTCACCTTCGTCGCCCGCGGCCCCCCCGCCTCACGGTCGAAGAGGCAGAACCAGATCGAGGCGTTCGGCTCGGCGCCGGGGCGCTTGTGGACGGTGTGGCGGATCCAGACCCCCTGGCCGCCGTCGGGCCGGCAGGCCTTGACGTAGAAGCTCTCGTAGTGGCCGGCCTTGGCGGCGACCTCGGGGAACCGCGCCCGTTCCTGCATGCGCGAACTCTAAGCGGTGTCGCTCGATGGCTCCGGATACGAGGAAGGCGACCCCTAGCGGCGCAGTGGCGGCGCCGGAGGCGACTCGAAGCCGAGCATTGCCACCGTCGCCGGGATCACCGCCTCGCCCGACCCGGCGAGGCGGTCCTTGGCGTCGTGGCGAATCTGGGTCAGTTCGCCGAAGGTCGTGGCGAGGGTGGCGATCACTTCTTTCCAGCCGCGCTCGTCGAGCTGCATCGGCACCCAGGTCAGATGGCGGTCCGGTCGCGCGTCGAAGGTCTCGGTGCTGAGCGCCCGGTCGGCCCGCGCGATCAACCCTTGCAGGGCGATCCGCGAGAGCTGGCCGCGGGTGGCCTCCGGCATCGCTTCGAATTCGGCGTCGCTGAAGAAGACCAGAGGGGTCATCCCGCGGTAGACGTGCTCGACCGCCCCGCGGCGGGGAATCGATTCGACCACCTCCAAGCAGCCTTCCTTCTGCAGCTCGCGGAAGTGGTAGGAGGCGAGCGAGAGCGCCTGCTGGTAGCTGTTGTAGTGCTCCTTCGGGATCAGCCCTTCCTCGACGAACTGGCTGGGGCTGCGGGGGCCTTCGTTGAGGACTTCGAGGATGCGGACCCGCAGCGGGTGCTTGAGCGCGGTACAGATCGTCTCGCTGCGTCTTTTCTCCTTCGATTTGCTCCCCGCCATCCCCTGACCCTTTCGATTAGTCGGCTCCACGGCAGCGATCACGATAGGGCATAAATGCTCGGAAGATGCAGGAAAATGGCTAGCTAGAGCCCTTTACTGGGACCAGTCGAAGTAATAGGAAGCAGCCTGTAGCCGAGAAGGACGCTTCCGGCACGGAGAGGAGGTGATGCGTATGCAGCTCAACGGATGCGGCTCGGCCTATCCGGCCACCTCCCTTCATAAGGGTGGCTGAGGCCTGACAGCTACCGCCCCGATGCAGCACCGATCGGCGGGGCGGTCAGGTCTCAGCCCTGAAGCCGGCGGCGGCTCAGACCTTGATCGTGATCACGTCGCCGTCGGCGACGAGGTAGTCGCGCCCCTCGATCCGCAGCTGCCCCTTGTCACGGGCCGCCGCGTAGCCGCCGGCCGCGACCAGCTGCTCCCAGCCGATCACCTCGGCTTTGACGAACGCTTCCATGATCTCCGTATGAATGGTTCCTGCCGCTTCGAGGGCGGTGGCGCCGCGGCGCAGGGGCCGCGCGACCGCCTCCTTGTCCTCGCCGGCGGTGAAGAAGGTGATCAGCTCCAGCAGGTCGTAGGCGGCGCGGACGAGGCGCGCCAGGCCCGAGCCCTCGACCCCGTAGGACTCGCGCATCTCCTCGGCTTCGGCGGCGTCGAGCTCGGCCAGCTCGCCCTCGATCCGGGCGCTGACCGCGACCACGCCGGCGCCGACCGAGCTGGCATGGGAGACGACCGCTTCCGGCGCCTCGGCGTCACCCTCGTCGACGTTGGCGACGTAGAGGATCGGCTTCGTGGTCAGCGCCTGGAGGTTGCGGGGGGCGTCGGGCGCCGCGTCGGGAACCGGGATGGTGCGGGCGGGGCGGCCGGCGGCGAGCGCCTCGTGGACGGCGGTCAGCCAGCCGTGCTCGGCGATCGCCTCGACGTCGCCGGACTTCGCCTGCTTGCCGACGCGGCCGAGCCGGCGCTCGACCTGCTCGTAGTCGGCGAGGACCAGCTCGGTCTCGATCGTCTCGATGTCGGCGAGCGGGTCGACGCGGCCGTCGGGGTGCGGCACCCCGGACTCGGTGTGGCAGCGGACGACGTGGCAGATCGCATCGGTCTCGCGGATCGAGGCGAGGAACTGGTTGCCGAGCCCCTCGCCTTCGGAGGCGCCTTTGACGAGGCCGGCGATGTCGTGGAAATCGATTTTCGCCGGGACCAGTTCCGAGCTCTTGACGGTCGCGGCGACCTGCTCCAGCCGCTCGTCGGGGACCTGGGCGACGGCGACGTTGGGCTCGATCGTCGTGAACGGGTAGTCGCCGGTCTGGGCGCCGCCCTTGGTCAGGGCGTTGAAGAGGGTCGACTTGCCCGCGTTCGGCAGCCCGACGATCCCGACCTTCATGAGGGAAGGGGGACGATCAGGCCGAGGAGGACGCCGAGGAAGGCGCCGGCGAGGACGTCGGACGGATAGTGCATGCCGAGGTAGGGGCGGCCCAGCGAGATCAGGATCGCGACGGCGAAGGCGCCGGCCATCGCCGGGTCGACCCGGACCATCGCCGTCGCCACCGCGAAGGAAGAGGTGGCGTGGGCGGAGGGGAAGCTGAGCGAGCTGGGGGCGCCGCCGAGCGGCGGCAGGCCCTCGAGCACCGGCCGCGGGCGCTTCACCGCCAGCTTGATCGCGTAGTTGAGGGCGATCGCGAGGGGGCCGAGCAGGGCGCAGACGAGCCACTGCTCCCAGCGCGAGCTGTCGATCGCGACCAGGACGAGGCCGACGACGAGCCAGATCAGGCCGTTGTTGCCGACCTTGCCGAGGGCGACCGCGGCGCCCTCGACGCCGGGCGAGTGGCCGTGGGTGCGCATCCAGCGCAAGAGCTTCAGGTCGAGGTCCCGCATCGCCGCGGGAGGATGACGGAACCCGGCCGCTCGTGTCGGGTCAGAATGGCTCTGTGCCAAGCGTCCCCGGCTTCGTCCACACCCCCGGCAACCACTGCGGCTCGACCGCGCTGCGCAACCTGCTCGCTTTCCACGGGGTGCAGATCAGCGAGGAGATGGCCTTCGGGCTCGGCGCCGGGGCGGGCTTCTACTACCTGGCGATGGACGATTCCTCGCCGAGTCGCTGGTTCAACGGCCGCACGGCGCGGCTCGAGGAGAGCTTCCGCGAGCTGACCGGGGCGGCGCTGGAGCTGCGGACCTTCGCCGAGGACGATGGCGACGCGGGCTGGGAGGCGGCGCGGGCGACCGTCGACGCCGGCCGTCCCGCCCTTCTCCTCACCGACATCTACCACCTCGACCACTACGGCAACTCGGCCCACTTCCCCGGGCACGCGGTGGTGCTGGCTGGCTACGACGAGGAGGTCGCGCGGCTCTCCGACACCGGCTTCGAGGAGCTGCAGGCGACGCGGCTGGAGAACCTGGCGCGGGCCCGCCACAGCGGCCACCCGGCCTATCCCCTCGAAGGCCACATGTTCACCGTCGCCGAGGCGATCGACCGCGAGCAGCTGGAGGCGGCGGTGCCGCGGGCGATCGAGCGCGCCGTCAGTGAGATGCTGGAGCCGCCCTTCGGCGAGTTCGCGGGTGTGCCGGCGTTGGAGCGGCTGGCGGCGGAGGTTGGCTCCTGGCCGGAGGCGGTCGAGGACTGGCAGTGGTGCGCGCGATTCGCCTACCAGGTGATCGAGCGCCGCGGCACCGGCGGGGGCTGCTTCCGGCTGATGTACGCGCGCTTCCTCGAGGAGGCGGGCCGCGAGGAGGCACCGCTGGCGGCGGAGGCGGCGGCGAGGTGGACCGAGCTGGCGGAGGCGTTCAAAGTGGCGAGCGAGAGCGAGGAGCCCGAGCCGCGGCTGTGGGAAACGGTGGGTGCGGGCGCCCAAGCCGTGCTCGAGGCCGAGCGCCGCCTCTGGACGAGTCTCGGATAGCACTTCGGTTTGTTGATCCAACCCCGGGGTATCCCGCTTCCATGACTATCGGAGCAGGCATCTTCCTAATCGCGGTTGGAGCGATCCTCAAGTTCGCGACCAACATCCACGTCAAGGGCCTCAGCATCGACACGATCGGCGTCATCCTGATGATCGCCGGAGCAGTCGGCCTGCTCATCGGCCTCTTCCAGGAAATCGTCTGGTCCCGCCGCACCCGGCCGCTCGCCCCCGGCGAAGCGCCGCCCGTGGAAGAACGGCGCGAAGTCCGGGATCCGGCCTACCGCGATCAGCCGCCCCGCTACTGAGCCGAACGCTCGCCACGATCGGCGTCTACGGCTTCGACGGGCCGAGCTTCGTCGAGGCCCTGCGCGGCGCCGGGATAACGCTCCTCCTCGACGTCCGCCAGCGGCGCGGCGTGCGGGGCAGCGAGTACGCGTGGGCCAACGCCCAGCGTCTTAAGGCCGCCCTGTCAGAGGCGGGGATCGGCTACTCGCACCTGAAGGAGCTGGCGCCGACCACCGAGATGCGCCAGCTGCAGTACCGCGAGGACGAGCGGCGCGGCGAGGGCAAGCGCTCCCGCACCGAGCTGGCGCCCGAGTACGTGCGCCGCTACACCGAGGAGGTCCTCGACCAGGTCGATTTCGAGCCGATCGTCAACTGGATGGGATCGAAGCGCCCGGCGCTGCTCTGCGTCGAGCGTGACCCCGAGGCCTGCCACCGCTCCCTCGTCGCCGCCCGGCTGGAGAGCGAGTTCGGCTTTGAGGTCGAGCACCTGAAGCCCGACTAGTCCCAGTCCAGCCCCGGCATCTCCTCAGCCCGCAGCCTCCCGTGTCGGCGGAAGGCGCCCTCCAGCTCCTCCCCCAGCCAGCTGGCGCCCGCTTCCGAGAGCCGGATCGCCGCGGCCTGCCGGATCGACTGCCGCGGATCGACGTTCCCGACCCCACGGTCCGCGTTCTCCGCCGTCGGCCCGAAGGCATAGGCCCCGAGCTCGTCCATCAGCTCCCCAAGCGAAACCCCGTCGACCAGCGTCCCCTCGACGAACTCCGCCCCACGGACCCGGATGAAGTGCGGCCACCGCTCCAGCCAAGGCCGCCGCGCCACGTCCTCCGCCCCCGCATCGTCCCGCCCCTCCTCATAGGCCCGCGCCACCGCCCGCCCATAGACCACGATGTCGTCCGGCCCCCGCACCAGCTGCCCCATGAACATCAAGTCCCCCTCCCGCACCTGCCGCGGCCGCCGGTTCCGCGGATAGGTGCAGATGCGGTGACTGCCAGAGGTGGCGACGACGTCGGCGATAGGTCGATCGCGGAGCGAGCGGCTGTCGGCGCGGCCGAAGAACTTGACGAAGGCTTGATTGGCGCTCATTCCTCAGAGTCGCGCCCACAGGCGGTGGCCTTCCAGTGCCAGCGGTGACGGCCATTTCGATTCCTCTGCAGGCAGCCGAAGCCTTCGTCCTTCTAAATCGGCGTATTCGGTACCAGTCAAGGAGGAGTCCAACAAGCAACGCATCGTTGAGGGATCGATCGCGAGGAGCCCGAGGTCGAAGAGCGCGTGGATGTCCGTGCGAAGGAGGAGGCCGTTCTCGATGTGGTCTGACGCAGGACCGCTGTAGGGCGAGATGTGGGCTGCATCGAGGGCAGGGAGCACATCGGCCCCAGTCACCGCACAGCGACCCTTGTAGGCAGCGATGACCTTTCGCCGGAAAGCTGCCTGCCCTCGTCGACGAACAACATTCGCCTTTACTTTCTCACGCTCATCTCGTTCAGGAGGCTGCCATGAATCTTTCGCAGGTTGGCTCGCCTCCGGGAGAGAATCCTCTTTGGCAGGTACAAGTAGGAAGCTTCCTTCCTCCCAATCCGCCACCCGCGCCAAGCCGATCACCGTGTAGATAGACGGGACCTTCGAGATCTGGACCAGTACCCCGACAGGCACCTTGTCCTTCATGCACTGGAAGAGGCCTTCATTCGGGTACCTGGGGAAGGGGGCGTCGACCGTGGTTGGGCCTTCTTGGTGGTACCTGGCCGGTCCAGACCAACCTTCAGCAAGCTCGACGAGATCGTCGTCGTAGGTGGATCCAATGCGCTGGGACACACTCAAGGCGTAGTCGCTTCCCGCCGGCTTGTAGATGCCCTTGGCGGCGGTTGCGAGCCTTTGCCCGCCCTCGAGCTCCAGGGCATCCCAGGGCAGGTCTACCTGTGAATGGCGGCTGAACCAGATCAGCCCGCGACGGTGGAAATCTGGGAGTGGAGCCATTAGCAGCGCTAGGTATAACCGCAAACAGCCAGCGGGCACGCTGAAGCGGGAGCGACGGGACTCGAACCCGCGACCTCCGGCGTGACAGGCCGGCGCTCTAACCAACTGAGCTACGCCCCCAGGGACGGGCTGGCTCGCCCGGGGTCGGGGATTATCTCAGGAGCGGGGGGTTGGCGGGGCGTGGGCGCAACTTTGGCGGTGGGGGGCGATTATGTGGGGGTGCGCGTGCTCGTCTTTCTCGTCTGCTTTCTGCTCTGCGCCGGGTCCGCGGTGGCGGCTCCGGGGGAACGGGACGCGGGCTTCGGCCAGGGAGGGATCGTCAGGCTTGCGGCCGATCCCGCGGCGCAGAACGTCGAGGACCGGGTCGAGGTCGATGGGGTTGGCCGTTACCTGGTGCTGGCCACGGCGGATGACGGCAGCAGCAGGCTGCTGCGCTTCCTCCCCGACGGCGCGCTCGACGGCGGCTTCGGCGTCGGTGGCTCGGTCGCTGCGCCCGCGGGCACCTGGCATGACCTCGCGCTGCGACCCGACGGGGGCGTCGTCCTCGCCGGCACCCGCGACCTCGATTTCGCCGTCGCCACCCTCGGCCCGGACGGGCAGCTCGACCCCGCCTTCGGCACCGGCGGCGTCGCCACCGCGCACGTCCAGCCCGAGGGTCCACTCGCCTCCGACGGGAGGATCGAGGAGGGGTTCGAGCGGGTGCGGCTCGACCCGGCCGGGCGCATCGTCGCGGTCGGCGACGCCGAATCCTGCCGCAAGGACTCCGAAGCCGTAGCCGAACCCGAATACCGCTGCTTCCATGAAGGCTCGGCAGTCATTCGCTTCACCGCGGCCGGTGAGCTCGACCCCGGCTTCGGCGAAGGCGGCATCGTCTTCTTCCATCCGCTCATCGACAGCGCCGGCCGCTACGGCGTCGGCGACCTCGGCGCGCTGACGCTGCAGCCTGACGGGAAGGTCCTCGCGGGCGGCAGCATCGGCGGCGACCTGCTGGTCGTCCGGCTGACGGCGGAGGGGGCGCTCGACACCTCCTTCTCCGGCAACGGCCTCGCCCGCTCCGGCGCCGACACCGCGATCAGCGAAGGCGAAATCTTCCACGAAGGTGTGGCGCTGGCCGTCCTCGTGCAGCGCAGCGGCCGCATCGTCGCCGTCGGCGGCGAAGTCATGGTCGGCCTGATGCCGAACGGCGAGGAGGACCCGAGCTTCAGCCCCGGCGGCACGAAGGGCGTCGCCGAAGTCGCCAACGACTACGCGACCCGCCTTGGTTTCGAACCGACCGAGGCGGCGCTCGACGCCGAGGACCGGATCCTGCTCGCCGGCGAAGCCGGCTACATGACCGCCGTCTCCCGCTTCTACCCCGACGGCGCCTTCGACCCCCGCTACTCCGGCGACGGCCTCGCCCACGTCAACCTCTCCAAGGCCTACCTCGACTCGACCACGCCGGCGGAGCTGGCGACGGACCTGGCGCCGGCGCCGAACGGAGCGGCGACCACGGTCGGCTTCGCCTACGCCGGCAAGCGCTCGCGGCTGGCGCTCACCCGCTTCACCGGCGGCGACGGTCGCCGCGCCCGCTGCCACGGCAAACCTGCGGCGGTGCAGGGGACGCCGGGCGACGACCGGCTCCACGCCTTCGGCCCGATCGTCGGCTTCGGCGGCGACGACGAGATCGACGCCAGCTCCGGCCCGATCTGCGCCGGCTCCGGCGACGACGAGGTCAGCGGCAGCGTCGCCGGCACGATCTACGGCGGGCCCGGGGACGACAAGATCACCCGCTACGGCAACTCGCCGATCTACGGGGGCCGCGGCGACGACGTCATCCTCGCCCACAAAGGCTACGACGACGCGAACTCCTTCTTCGGGGGGCCGGGCGCCGACCTCCTCGTCGGCGGCCGCGGTCCCGACCGCCTCTACGGTGGCCCCGGACCCGACCGCCTGTTCGGCGGGCCTGGGGCCGATCGCATCTTCGGCGGCCCCGGCGCCGACGAGGAAAGCGGCGGCGGCGGCGGTGGCAGGAAGGCCGTCTACAGCGCTCGCGGCGGCGACGGCTTCCGCATCCGCCTGATCGTCCGCAAGCACCGGATCACCGGCGTCCACCTCCACGTCCGCCTGCACTGCAACGACGGGGACGTGTACGACTCCTGGTGGAACGAAAACCAGCTCGACGCCAAGATCCACCCCGACGGCAGCTTCCGCTCCAAGTCGAGCAACGAAAGCTCGGAAGGCTGGACCGAATCCGTCCTCAGCGGGCGCGTCACCCGCGAGAAGATCGTCGGCGCCTACGCCGAGAAGAGCAACGAAGAATCGTTTTGCCGGACCGGCAACCGCAAGCATCCGCGCATCGACTTCGTCGCCCGCCGCGGCCGGCGCTAGATCGGCCTGGCCACGCCCTACGAGGGTGGCGGGCGATGCCGATCCCCATCCGAACCGCACCGCCCGCCGGACCTTCGCAGTCTCCCCTTCGTTCCCAGGCCGATCTGCCCTCTCCTAACGCAACCGCATCTTCGCGGCTGGGCGCCGGGGCGCCATCCGTAGAAGCCCGCGGATCGAACGGGGTTGTGCCGATCAGGCGGCGGCGGGCTGGGCGATCTCGGGGACCGCGAAAGGCGCCTCGGTGGCGGCGACCTCTTCCAGCATCTCCCGCAGGGCGGCGATCCGCTCGGCGCCGTAGCGCTCGGCCCAACGCTTCTCGACCTTGGCGAAGAGCTTGCGGCCGTGGGCCTGGGCGGCTTCGCCGCGCGCGGTGAGGCAGATCAGCTTGGCGCGTTTGTCGTCGGGATCGGGGATGCGCTGGGCGTAGCCGCGATCGACCAGGTCGTCGACGATCTCCCCCACCGACTGCTTGGTCAGCTTCGCCCGCTCGGCGATGTCGGTCAGGCGCAGGCCCTCACCGCCGACGAAGCGGAAGACGCAGCCGTGGGTGGGACGGATGTCGCCGAACTCCGACTGCTCGAGCTCGGTCCGGAACTCGTCGAAGAGCGCCTGGGAGGCGATGTCGAGGAGGCCCGGAAGCGGGATCCAGAGGGGATGTTTGTGATCGGCGGACATTTCGTCAGGGAGCCTGATAAGGTCGCCTGGTCAGGTCCCCTTACAAGGTTGCCTTACGAATTGTACTCGACTGTCTGGAGGTCCTCGATGGGCACCGATATCAACCGCAAGTGGTGGACGCTGGGAGCGGTCTGCGTCGCCACCTTCATGCTTCTTCTCGACATCACCGTGGTCAACACGGCGCTGCCCGCGATCCAGAAGGACCTCGGCGGCAGCTTCACCGACCTGCAGTGGGTGATCGACGCCTACGCGCTCTCGCTGGCGGCGCTGGTCCTGACCGCCGGCTCGCTCGCCGACCGGCTCGGCCGCCGGCGCGTCTTCGCGATCGGGCTCGGCGTCTTCGCGCTCGCCTCGCTGCTCTGCGCGCTGGCTCCCGACCCCACCTTCCTCAACGTCTCCCGCGGCCTGCAGGGGGTTGGCGGCGCGATCATGTTCGCCGTCTCCCTGGCGCTGGTCGCCCAGGAGTTCCCCAGCGGCCCCGAACGGGGGATGGCGATGGGGATCTACGGCGGCACGATCGGGATGGCGGTCGCGGTCGGGCCGCTGATCGGCGGCGTCCTCACCGACAGCCTCGGCTGGCAGTCGGTCTTCCTGATCAACGTGCCAATCGGGCTGGCGGCGATTGCGGTCACCTACTGGAAGGTCGCCGAGTCCCGCGACCCGAACGCGACCAGGATCGACTGGGGCGGGCTCGTCACCTTCTCGAGCGCGCTCTTTCTCCTGGTCCTGGCGCTGGTCCGCGGCAACGACGAGGGCTGGGGCAGCCCCCTGATCGTCTCGCTGCTCGGAGCGGCGGCCGTACTGATGGCGGCGTTCTTCGCGATCGAGCGACGCGTCGAGCAGCCCATGCTCCCGCTCGGCTTCTTCCGCCGCCGCGCCTTCACCGGCGTGCAGCTGGCGGCCTTCGCGGTCTCCGGCTCGATGTTCGCGCTGTTCCTCTACCTGACCCTCTACCTGCAGAGCTTCCTCGGCCTCTCGCCGATCGAAGCCGGCCTGCGCTACCTGCCGATCACCGTCGCCTCCTTCGTCGTCGCCCCGGTCTCGGGGATGGCGCTGGCGCGAGTCAACGCCCGCTACCTGATGGCGGCTGGACTGGCGCTGACCGGCGTCGGGCTCTTCCTGATGTCGGGGCTGCAGCTCGACTCCGAGTGGACCGCGCTACTGCTCGGGTTCCTCGTCAGCGGCATCGGCGTCGGCCTGCTGAACCCGGTGATCGCCGACGTGGCGCTGAGCGTGGTGCCGAAAGAGCAGAGCGGGATGGCCGCCGGGATCAACGACACCTTCCGTCAGGTCGGGATCGCGGTCGGGATCGCCGCCTGGGGTGCGATCTTCCTCGGCACCGGCGCCGCGAAGACGCAGGCGGTGGCGGGCGGCTCGCTCGACCACGACCAGGCCCGCGGCCTGGTCGAGGCGACCTCCTCGGGGGCGCTTCCGCAGGCTGTCGCCGGGCTGCCGGCGGGTGCCCAGGATGCGGCGCGGAACGCGGCCGAACAGGGGTTCATCCACGGGCTCAACGAGATCCTCGTGCTGGGGGCGCTGCTCTCCTTTGCGGGGGCGGTGCTGGCGCTTTGGCTGGTCCGCGAGTCCGACATCGAGCGGGAGACGTTGGTCGATACGGCCTTTGAGGTGGAGCCGGAGCCCGCTCAGGCGTAGGTCGCGAGGTGGGTGCCCCTCTCCCAGAGACCGTCGCGCAGCTGATCGTGTTGCTGGGCGCCGATGTGGTCTCAGGAGCCTCTGGGAGAGGGGCACCCACCTCACTCGTCTAGCTAGGGTCCGCCGTATGAGGCTGCTGACTTTTGATGCTGGAGACGGAGCGCGTGCCGGGGTGTTGGAGGAAGGGCGGGTTGTCGATGCTTGGGCTCTGCTGGGGGAGCCGCATCGGGGGTCGCTGCGGGAGCTGATTGCTGCGGGGCGGGTCGATGAGGTTCGGGGGCGGGTTGGGGATACGGGTGCTCCCTCGCATCCGTTGTCGGCGGTGAGGGTGCTGCCGCCGGTTTCGGATCCGGGGAAGATCGTTTGCATCGGGTTGAACTACCGGAAGCACGCGGCGGAGGTCGGGGTGGATGTCGATTCCTTGCCGGAGGTGCCGACGATCTTCGCCAAGTATCCGAACGCGCTGGTGGCGGACGGGGCGACGGTGCGGGTGCCGACGGGGAAGACGGACTTCGAGGCGGAGGTCGCCTTCGTGGTCGGGAAGCGGGCCAAGGACGTGGCGGAGGCGGAGGCGCTCGAGTACGTCGCCGGCTACACGCTCCTCAACGACCTCTCGGCGCGCGACTACCAGTTCAAGACGCCGCA
>DATMBY010000209.1:0-3080 GCA_035558995.1 Solirubrobacterales bacterium | reverse complement strand
GGCGCTGACCGTCGGCATCGTCACCAAGCCGTTCAGCTTCGAGGGCAGCCGCCGCGGCACCCAGGCCGAAAAGGGGATCGAGGAACTGGCCGCCGAGGTCGACACCCTGATCGTCGTCCCCAACGACCGCCTGCTCGACGTCCTCGACCAGCAGACCTCGATGGTCGAGGCCTTCAAGGTCGCCGACGACGTCCTCCGCCAGGGCGTCCAGGGCATCTCCGACCTGGTGACGCTGCCGGCCGTGATCAACCTCGACTTCGCCGACGTCCGCTCGATCATGTCCGAAGCCGGCCGCGCCCTGCTCGGGATCGGGATGGCCTACGGCGACGACCGCGCCGTCCTCGCCGCCGAAAAAGCGATCTCCTCGCCGCTGCTGGAGACCTCGATGGACGGCGCCCGCTCGATCCTGCTCTCGATCACCGGCGGCGCCGACCTCTCGCTGGTCGAGGTCTCCGAGGCCGCCAAGGTGGTCGGCGAGGCCGCCCACCCGGACGCCAACATCATCTTCGGGGCCAACGTCGACGACGAGCTCTCCGAGCAGATCTGGGTCACCGTCGTCGCCACCCGCTTCGACGGCCGCGCGCAGCCGCAGCGCCGCGCCGCCGAGCCGACGATCCGCCGCACCAAAGACGCCGACCCCGGCCGGCGCGGCCGCGGCGGCGATCGCGAGCTCGGCATCGACGTGCCCGAGTTCCTGCCTGGCTGACCCCAAACCGGTAAAACCGGCCGATGCAGGGAGTCGTCGCAGCCGGGCACCCGCTGACCGCCGAGGCCGGCGCCACCGTCCTGCGCGAGGGCGGCAACGCGGTCGACGCCGCCGTCTGCGCGGTGCTCGCCTCCTTCGCGGTCGAGAGCCCGCTGACCGGGTTCGGCGCCGGCGGCCACATGATGGTCCACGAGGGCGGTGAGACGACGCTGATCGACTTCTTCGTCGCCGCCCCGGGCCAGGACGGGATCGAGCGCGGCACCGAGCTGGCCCCGGTCCCGGTCCGCTTCGACGCCGAGACCACGCAGACGTTCTACGTGGGCCCCGCCTCCTGCGGCGTCCCCGGCACGGCCGCGGGCCTCGCCCACGCGCTCGAGCGCTTCGGGACGCTGCCGCTGCGCGACCTGATCGGGCCGGGGGTGCGGCTGGCGCGCGAGGGAGCGCCGGTCAACCGCGGGCAGGCCTACATCCTCGACATCCTCGCCCCGATCCACGAGCGGATGACCGGGACGCGGGAGCTCTACGCGCCGCAGGGCCGGCGCCTGGGCGAGGGCGACGTCTTCGCCTTCCCGGAGCTCGCCGACGCGCTCGAGCGCTACGCCGAGGACGGTCCGGTCCTCTTCTACAAGGGTGAGATCGCGGCGGCGATCAGCGACTTCGTCGTCGGCCACGGCGGCCTGATCGGGCCGGGCGACCTCGCCTCCTACGAGGCGATCGAGCGCAAGCCGATCGAGACCGCCTTCCGCGGCACCCGCGTCCTCACCAACCCGCCGCCCTCCTCGGGCGGGATCCTGATCTCCTACTGCCTCGGCCTGCTCGAGCGCCTCGGGCCCCGCAGCGGCCCCGAGCAGCTGGTCGCGGCGATGGAGGCGGCGAACTCGCGGCGCGACCTCGCCTTCGTCGAGTCGCTCTACGAGGAGGGGATGGAGGCCGGCTTCCTCGATCCGATCGGGCTCGACCTCGCCGCCGCCGACCTGCTCGGCTCGACCACCCATATCTCCGTCCTCGACGGCGACGGCAACTGCGCCAGCGTCACCAGCTCCAACGGCTCCGGGTCCGGCGTCCTCGTCCCCGGGACCGGGGTGATCCTCAACAACATGCTCGGCGAGGAGGACCTCAATCCGGCCGGCTTCCACCTGATCGCGCCGGGCCGGCGGGTGCCCTCGATGATGGCGCCGACGGTGGTCCTGCGCGACGGCGAGATCGTCCTCGCCCTCGGCAGCGCCGGCTCCAACCGGATCCGCTCGGCGATCCTGCAGACGGTGGTGCGGGCGGTCGAGCAGGGCTACCCGGTGGCGGCGGCGATCGAGGCGCCGCGGCTGCACTTCGAGGGCGGGATCGTCCAGGCCGAGATGGGGGTGGATCCCGAGGCGCTGACCCGGCTGGAGACGCGCGGCCTCGAGGTCGCGCGCTGGCCCTCGCTCAACCTCTTCTTCGGCGGCGTCCAGGCGGTCGCCCGCGACCCTGCGAGCGGCGAGCTCAGCGGCGGCGGCGACCCGCGCCGCGGCGGCGCCGTCGCCTACGCCGACTGAATCGAAACAATGCGGCCCATGGCGGCCGGGCCGAAGATCGATTTCGAGGCGGAGGGGCTGCTGGAGGGCGTCGAGGGGCAGCCGCGGCAGGCACGGCTGGAACTGCTCGAGCAGCTCGCGGGCGAAGGGTGCTCGCTGGAGGAGCTGAAGGAGGCGGTCGCGGCGGGCCGGCTGACGCTGCTCCCGGTCGAGCGGGCGCTGGCGGGGGCGGGGCCGCGCTACACCGCCCGCGAAGTCGCCGAGATCGCCGAGCTCGACCTGGAGATGCTGCTGCGCTTCCGCTCGGCCCTCGGGATCCCGGTTCCCGACCCCGACGAGCAGCTGGGCACCGACGCCGACGTCGAGGCGGCACGGGCGATGAAGCGGTTCCTCGAGCTCGGGCTGCCCGAAGACGGGATGCTGCAGGTGGCGCGGACCATCGGGATGGGAACGGCGCGGATCGCCGAATCCAACCGCGAGCTGATCATCCGCACGCTGACCCAGCCCGGCGACACCGAGCGCGACGTCGCCCTGCGCTTCGCCGCCGCCGCCGAGTACATGCTGCCGCTGGCGGGGCCGACGGTTGTCTACGCGCTGCAGGCCCACCTGCTGGAACAGATCCGCCGCGACGTGATCGGCGCCACCGACATCGCCTCCGGCGAGCTGGGCGGCGCCGTCGAGCTGACCGTCTGCTTCGCCGACCTGGTCGAGTTCACCCGCCTCGGGGAGGAGATCGCCCCCGAGGAGCTGGGGATGGTCGCCGGCCGGCTCGAGGAGATGGCGACCGCCGTCGCCGAGCCGCCGGTGCGGCTGGTGAAGACGATCGGCGACGCGGTGATGCTGATCTCCTCCGAGCCGGCGCC
>DATMBY010000208.1:0-8692 GCA_035558995.1 Solirubrobacterales bacterium | reverse complement strand
AGAATGTTGGCGGCGAGCTTCTCGACCCCTGGGCGCAGTAGCGGCTCGGTGCCGGCACTGCTTGACACCTCGGTCCTCATTCGCGGCAGCGAGGATCCCGGCGACGACGTCGCGGTCAGCGTCGTCTCGCTCACCGAGCTTCACTTCGGCGTCCTGGTCGCGGCGGATGAGGAGGTCCGGGCCATGCGCTTGCGCCGGCTCGGCACGATCGAGGAAAGCTTTGACCCGCTGCCCTTCGAGGCGGCAGCGGCGCGGGAATGCGGCCGCCTTTACGCAGCCGTGGCGCAGCGTGGCGGCCAGCCCCGGCGCCGCGCCTTCGACCTGGCGATTGCCGCGACCGCGAATGTCCACGGCGTGCCGCTGCTGACCCTGAATGCCGACGACTTCAAGTTGATTGACGATCTCGTCGACATCCGTGTGCCCTGAGTTGCCGGTCGCATCTCGGTCGCATCACCTCGGCAAAGCCACACTCCACGCAGAGGTCCTCCGTCCTTTCAAGCCGAAGGACAAGCCCTCCGCAAAGGATCCTTTTCAGGGTCGACTTTGCGCACGGACGTAGAGAGCCAGCACGGCGAGGATTGCGGCTCGGCGGGTGAGTCTGAGCATGTGTTAGTTAGACGATGCAATCGTTCGCGATGCTTTGACCCGAGGGAATTACAAGCAAGCATTGGTCGCCAGCGCCGTTCTGCTCGCCGGCGCGCTGGCGGCGATTGGTGCCACTCTCCTCGCGGCGAACGCCGGTGGGACGGCGTTGCCCCCGTGTCTCGGCAAGCAGGCGACGATCGTCGCCCAGGGCAACGTGCGAGGCACTGCGCACGCGGACGTGATCGTCGCCGGACCCGGTGTGGACCGCATCTCCGCGGGCGGCGGCAACGATCGCATCTGTACGGCCGGAGGCGACGATGTGATCGAAGGGGGAACGGGCAGCGACCGGATCGATGCGGGCCGCGGCGATGACGAAGTGGTCGGGGGGAACGGGAGCGATCTCGTCGCGGGCGGACCTGGCGCCGACACGGTCTTCGGCAAGCGTGGCAACGACAACCTCAACGGGGGGACGGGCGGCGATTTCCTCGACTCCGGCCTCGGCGACGACTCCGTTGACGGCGGCCCCAGAGGCGGCGACCAGGTGATCGGCGGGGTCGGCAACGACCGCGTCTCGGGCGGGTCGGGAGCCGGCGATGTGCTCGAGGGTGACCTCGGCAGGGACCTGATCGACGGCGGCCCGGGCGCCCACGACACCGCCTCCTACGCTCGGGCCCGAGATTGCTCGCTGCCCGGTCGCCTCGAACCCGGCGGGCCTCTTCCTCGACGGCGGCGAAGGAGGCGACCTGCTCGCGGTCGAGCCCTCGGTGCCCGCCACGGCCTCGGCCCGGTTGATCGGCGGCAACGGCGTCGACACCCTGATCGGCGGTGCCGGCGACGACAGCCTCGACGGGACGATCGGCAACGTCTGGGGCGACGCGGTGTACGGCGGGGCGGGAGACGACGCTCTCACCAACGGGGCGGTGCTGGACGGCGACGGCGGCTCCGATCTGCTGATCGCCGTGCCCTGCGGCGAGACGATCGAAGGCGGCGCCGGCGCCGACAGCGTCTCCTTCGCCCGCGCCTCGATGGGCGTGGAAGCGACGCTGGGCGGCAGCGCCGGCACCGCTCCCTATGACGGCTTCGGCGGCGGCTGTCCGACCGAGCACGGGGGGCAGCCGGCGAGCCGGATCGACAGCTCGGTCGAGAGCATCGAGGGCAGCGCCCACGACGACGTCCTGCGCGGCGACGGCGGCCGCAACATCATCCTCGGCCGTGGCGGCGACGACGAGGTCCACGGCGCCGGCGGCAACGACTTCCTGGTCGGCGGCAAGGGCGTCGACTCCCTCTACGGCGAAGCCGGCGCGGACCGCCTTTACGCCCGCGACGACCGCCGCGACCGAGCGATCGACTGCAGGTCTACCGGTCTCGGGAGCCAGGTCCGGCGCGAGGACTCGGCCACACGCGGTGACGTCGCTTTCGCAGACCCCGGCGACCCCTGGGCGCGCCACTGTGGCAGCGCATTGCCACGGACTGGGAAGTCGAGCGAATCTGAAGGCTGACCATCGGGCGCCTCGATTGCATTCCGGTCGCATCGCCCCGCTTGCAGCCTGGGTTTGGGGAACCGCGACGGGTCGGTCTGTCGCCTTGACTTGAGAAATAAAAATCGGTTCGTGTGCCGAAGCCTCCTCTGAAAGGATCCCCTTTCGATGGGTAGGGATCAGTCACCGGGACTCGCCATTTTCGATTGCGATGGAGTGCTGGTTGACACCGAACCAGTTTCGAATCGAGTGATGGCCGAAGCGATCACCGAGGCGGGTCTTCCAATGAGCGCGGATGCGGTGGCCGGAGCCTTTGAAGGGATGCGGCTGGATGACATAGCTGCAGCGGTGGAGAATGAACTCGAGGCCGCCCTTCCCGAAGGATGGGTGCCGGCTTTCGAGAAGCGACGCGCGACCGAGTTCAGGAAGGGAGTTGAGGCCGTTCCGGCCGTCACCTCTGCCCTGGTGCGGATCGCAGCAGCGGGAATTCGGATTTGCGTCGCTTCCCAGGCGAGCCGGGAGAAAACGGAACTGACGCTAGATCTGAGCGGTCTGATCGATCATTTCGAGGCGGACGCGCTTTTTTCCTCGCGGATGGTCACTCTCGGCAAGCCTCATCCCGACCTGTTCCTTCACGCTGCCCGGTCGATGAGATTCGAACCTGATGAGGCGGTTGTTATCGAGGACGGAGTTCTCGGCGTCCGGGCAGGACGTCTGGCCGGCATGAAGGTTTTCGGCTATGCAGCCTCCGGCGACGGGGCCCGCCTCGCGGGTGAGGGCGCCACGGTGTTCCGGTCGATGAGCGAGCTGCCGTCTCTGCTCGGCCTCAACTGAGGTGGCGGCGTGCCCTTGACCCACTCCTCGCAAGCGCGTCTTTTGAGGATTCGCCTTGAGGTTGAGATGCTGCGCTGAGGGTCGCCGGGTCGTCAGCGGGTGCCATGCGCCTGAGGTGATGCCTCCGTTATCCCCGCTCGATCGCCCGCCCCAGGTTCTCCAGGCATTGGCTCCACCCTTCCTCGTGGTTGCGGACCGCTTGCTCGTCGGCGAGGGCGCTGTGGGTGAGGAGGACGGTGGTGCGGCCTTCGGCCTCGAGGAAGTCGAGCTCGATCAGGGTCTCGCGGGCGCTGTCGTCGTCCCAGGTCCAGGTGAAGGCGAGGCGGGTGGGAGGGTCGATCTCGGTGTAGGTGCCGCCGCCGCCGATGTCGCGGCCCTCGTCGGTGTCGCGCATGACGACGCGGACGGCGCCGCCGAGGCGGAGGTCGACCTCCGCCTCGCTCGTCTCCCAGTGGCCCTTGGCGTGGAACCAGCGGCGCAGCACCTCCTCGCTGGTCCAGGCCTCGAAGACGCGCTCGGCCGGCGCCGCGAAAATGCGTTCGATGCGCAGCGTCATCCCGGCGTTCATCGCCCCAGCCCCCGCCGCCGCTCGCGCCTCAGCCGGTGGCTGAGCCAGGCGCGCGCCGCCAGCAGGCTACCGCCCGTGCTCGCCAGCGCCGGCAGGAGCTCCTCGACCGGCATGCCGCTGACGTGCGCGAGCGGGATCACGTGCTCCGCGTCCCGCGCTGGGACGCGGTCTCCTCGGAGAGGGCGTGCTCGAAGACGATCCCCTGGTCGTATTCGTCGTGGCGGTTCCACCAGGCGTAGGCCTGGGTCTGCGGGTAGCCCTCCGGCGAGTCCTCCCAGATCTCCTGCCGCCCCAGCGGGGTGATGTCGAGGTAGTTCCAGGTGTTGCCCATCTGCTCGTCGCCGCGCTTGTCGACGAGGTAGGTGCGGGTAATCTCGCCGCCGTCGTTGAGGAAGACGTTGGTCCCGTGCCATTCGTCGACGTCGAAGTCGACGTCGAAGCCGTCGGTCAGCGTGTACCAGGGGATCTCCCAGCCCATCCGCTCCTTCAGGCGTGCGATCTCCTCCTGTGAGGCGCGGGAGACGAAGACCAGGGTGGTGTCGCGGGCGTTCAGGTGGGCGAGGTGGGCGACCTGGTCGGCGACGAACGAGCAGCCGGGGCAGCCCTTCTCCGGGTAGCCCTTCACGTCGGGGTCGAAGAAGAAGCGGTAGACGATCAGCTGCCGGCGGTCGGCGAAGAGGTCCTCGAGGCCGACCGGTCCGTCCGGTCCCTCGAAGCGGTACTCGCGCTCGACGGCCATGCGGGGCATCCGCCGCCGTTCGGCCGCGAGCGCGTCGCGGGCCCGCGTCAGCTCCTTCTCCTTGACCAGCAGCTCCTCGCGGGCGGCCTTCCATTCCTCCGCGGACACCACGGGCGGCAAATTCATTTCGGGTCCTCCTTCAGATAGTCGTCGACGACGTCGAACAGGCGGGTCCAGAGAGCGCGCTGGCGCTCCATCCACTCGGCCGCCTCGTCGAGCCGCTCGGTCTCGAGCGAGAGCCGGTGGGTCCGGCCTTCGATCACCCGGCTGACGACCCCGGTCTCTTCGAGCACCTTGAGGTGCTTGGAGATCGCGGGCTTGGAGACGGCGAAGCCACGGGTGACTTCGCCGACGGTCGCCGGGCCGGCGGTCAGCCGTTCGACGATCTCTTTTCGGATCGGGTGGGAGAGCGCCTTGAACGAATCATTAACCATGTGGTTAACAGTAGCGGATGCGGTCGCTAAGGTCACTCCATGGCCAAGGCGAGGGTGCAGCAGCGCGGTGGCGGCTCGCGGGTCGAGCCGCGAGCGGTGCTGGCGCAGCGCCTGCGCGACCGTCTCCCGGAGCTTCGCTCGGCCGTGGCGACCCGCGTCTACGCGATCTCCGATCCGCACGAGGTGTCGGACCCGGCCTACCTGGAGGGGCTGAACGCGGCGCTGGCGGCGGCGGTCGACTACCGGCTGGCGGTGCTCGAGGTGGGGGAGCGGCGGGCGCCGGCGGTGCCGGAGGTGCTGCTGGCGCAGGCGCGGCTGGATGCGCGGGATGGGGTCGCTTTGGAGACGGTGCTGCGGCGGTACTTCGCGGGCAACAGCCTGGTCGGCGACTTCCTGGCCGAAGAGGCGGAGCGGGCGGAGGTGCCCGGCTCGGAGTTGCGGCGGCTGCTGGCCGAGCAGGCGACGCTGGGCGACCGGCTGATCGAGGCGGTCAGCGCCGAACACGCGCGGGAGTCGGCGAGCCGGCCGAGCAGCGCCGCCGAGCGCCGTCGGGAGCTGGTCAAAAGCCTGCTCGCCGGGGAGCTGGTCGACCACTCCGAGCTCGGCTACGACCTCGACGGGCACCACCTCGCCCTGATGGTGCGGGGGCAGGGCGCCGAGAAGCTGATGCGGGCGCTGGCGGGCCGGGTCGACCGCCGCCTCCTGATCGTGCAGCGGGAGGAGGAACCGCGCTGGGCCTGCTGGCTCGGCGGCCGGGCGCCGCTCGACCCTGCCGAGGCGGCCGCGGCGCTGCGCGACCTCGCTCCCGGCGGCGTCTTCGTGGCCCTCGGCGAGCCGGGCGAGCAGCTCGCCGGCTGGCGCTTCAGCCACCGCCAGGCGAAGGCGGCGCTGCCGATCGCCGAACGCCGCGGCGAGCCGGTCATCCGCTACGGCGACGTCGCCGTGCTGGCGGCGGTCGGCCGCGACGACCTGCTCGAGACCTCCCTGCGGCGGCTCTACCTGGAGCCGCTGGAACGGGGGCGCGAGGGCGGCAAGGTGGCGCGGGAAACCCTGCGCGCCTACTTCGAGGCGGAGCGGAACGTCTCCTCGACGGCGGCGGCCCTGGGCGTCGACCGGCGCACCGTCCGCAACCGCATCGGCGCGATCGAGGAGCTACTCGGCCGCCCACTCCGCGGCTCGCTGGCCGACCTCGAGATCGCCCTGCGGCTCGACGAGTAGCCACCCGACCGCCCCTTCCCACATTGGCGCATCGCCGCCGCCGGCGAGCGCAAAGTCGAGTGCGCCGGCACCATCTGCGTCAGCGACGACGGCGACATCTCTCCGACGAAGCTGCCACGCCACGGCAAGGCTTCGGTCACGGCGCGGCTGATCGCCCGCGCCACAAGGGCTCCTCGGGATCTCCCACCTCTTCCCCTGCACCCCGCAGGGCTGAGCGTCTCCCTTCCTAGGAGCGCAAATGGTCGGCGAGCGAGACCAGCTCGCCGACCTTCGTCCCCAGCGCGTCGGCCAGGCGCAGCAGCGTCGTGTAGCTGGGATTCCGGACGCCGCGCTCGATGCCGCCGACCTGGGTGAGGTCGGTGCCGGCCGCCTCGGCCAGTTGCTCCTGGCTCATCTCGGCCTCCGTGCGGAGCTGGCGGATCGCGTCGCCGAGTGCAGCATGCGCGGGTGAGCGGGGTTTGCTGCGGCGCGGGGGCGGCATTCGCTCCCCGGAGCCTCTCTATTAATGAACCCGGTTGTTAGAGTATTTATGCCATAACATCCAGAGCGCCGGAAAGGGGCTGAACGGTCTGCCTCTCCGGCTCGCTATGGGGCCCTCTTCTTCAGAGCTGATCAGCGCTGTCGCGCATCCCCTGCGCCGGCGGATCCTCCACGCCTACCTCGACGGGGACCTCGAGTGCGCATCGGCGCGGGAGCTGGCGGAAGCACTCGACCAGCGAGTGGGGCAGGTCGCCTATCACCTGAAGACGCTGGCGAAGAGCAACGTCCTGCGGCCGGTCCAGCGCGGCGAGCGGGAGCAGGCGCAGGAGGATCACTGCTGCTGGGTTCTCGACGTCGAGGCGACCTGGCTGCGCCTGGTGCTCGAAGTCTGGGTCGAGGCGGACCTAGCCGGCTGACTTGCCAACCCGCTCCACCTTCCCTTCCTCGAGGTAGCGGTCGGCGAGGCTGACGATCTCGCTGGGGCTGCTGCCGAGCGCCGCGGCCACCTTGACCAGGGTCATGAAGGTCGGGTTGCGGTGGCCGCGCTCGATCGGCCCGGTCAGGTGGTGGTCGCCAAAGGTCTTCTCGCCGACCCCCTCCTGGGTGTCGCCGCGGTCCTCCCGCAGCTTCTCCACCGCGAGGCCGAGGGCGCCGAGCTCGGGCGTCAACGGCGGTTTTTCCCGGGGCCTCGGCATCCACCGGAAGCCTCTCTTTAACCGGTCTAGGTTTTTAGCGCACTTATGCGTTAACGAGATGGAACGGTGCGTGGAGGCGGGAGCGCAGTTCCTCGGCCGCTGCGCTCGTCCTCGCGCCGGGATCGGTGACGAGGAAGACCTCGGTCGCCGGGTACTCGCGCAGCTGGTCGGTGACCGTCTGCACCACGTCCTCGTCGCCGACCCTGGCGGTGGCGGCGACGCCGGCCTGGGCGAGCGAGGCGAGGCTGAGGACGAGGCTGCGCTGAGCGCGTTCGCGGCCGGGGCGGGTGTCGGAGGCCCAGCGGTCGAGGAAGCGGTTCCGGGTCGGGGCGAGGACGAGGACCTCGGCCTCGGGCTCGCCGGGGTCGCTCGGCTGCGAGGCCGCGGCGATGCGTTCGATCGCGGCGCCGTCCTCGAGCGGCTGGTCGACGACGACCAGCAGGTGCTCGCGCAGGTCCGCCGCCGGTGCCGGAACGATCGGCCGCAGCGGCGGCTTGCGCACCGCCATGACGATGATCGTCGCCGCGGCGAGGGCGCCGACCGCCATCCCCAGGCCCGGCCCGCCAAGGTAGAAGCCGCCGACGATCGAGACCGCGATCCCCTTCACGATCAAGGGGAGCTTCCATGCCGCTATGCCCTGATCCCCCATGCTTCGAATGTAAAGGGTCGGCGGCGCCAGTCAATTCCCTTGGCGGGTGACGAGGTCGCGGAGGCTGCGGAAGTCCTCGGCGCAGGCGGGGCAGCCGTCGAGGTGGGCGCGCATGCCGGGGACGCGGGCGTCGGCGGCCTCGCCGGCGACGGTCAGTTCGACGTAGCGGTCGAGCTCCTCGAAGCACTGCTCGCAGGTCAGCTCCGGGGCGGCGGGCCCGAGGACCCGGCCGAGGATCCGGTCGGACTTCATCGCTCCTCCTCTCCGCCGCCGAGATCGAAGCCGCGGGCGGCAAGGGCCTGCCGCAGGTTGCGGCGGGCGTCGTGCAGGTTCTTGTAGAGGGCGCCGCGGGTGCTGCCGAGGCGCTCGGCGAGGACGTCGATCGGGACGTCGTTGAGGGCGACGGCGACGAGCACCTCGCGCTGGCGCGGCCCGAGGCTGCGCTCGATCTCCTCGCGCAGGGCGGCGAAGAGCTCGGCGTCCTCGGCCCGGCGGCCGGCGCCGGCCCCGGCGTCTGCGAGCGTCCGCCACGCCTCGTCCTCGAGCGGGACCTCGCGTCCCTGCCAGGCCCGGCGGCGCACCTTCACCGCCGCCTCCAGCAGGGCGAACTTGTAGGCCCAGGTGGTGAAGCGGCTTTCGCCGCGGAAGTCGTCGAGCTTGCCGAGCACGGCCATCAGCGCGTCGTCGGCCGCCTCGTTCGCGAGGTCGTCGTCGGCGACGCGGCGGCGGCCGAGCTCGAACCGCGCCGCCCGCAGCAGCAGGGCGTGCAGCTCGGCGACCGCGGCGTCGCGGTCCGGGCCGCGCAGGGCGGCGAGGAGGGCGTCGTCGGTGACGGCCATGACGGCGAGCATGACGGTTGGCGTCGCGCGAGGAGCGGTTCTTACGTTCGGAGGTAAGGAATCGGCGGGGGCGGCCGCAAAAGGGTCATGACCTATTCCCTCGCCCTCGCCGACGATCTCCCGGCCGCGCCACCTTCCTCCGCCGCCGAGCGCGCGGCGGCCGACTTCTTGGA
>DATMBY010000207.1:0-4480 GCA_035558995.1 Solirubrobacterales bacterium | reverse complement strand
AGTCGCCGACACCTCGATCTTCACCGCCCAGGAGACCGGCCGTGAGTTGGGCGAGCTACCCGAGAAGATCGCTGTCTCGGTAACCACCGTCGCCGAGCTGGAGCTCGGCGTGCTCCGCGCAGCCGATCCGGATGCACGCGCCCGCCGCCTCTCCACCCTCTCCCGAGTGCAGTCGCTCTACCCGCTCCTGCCAGTTGGCCCGGAGATCGCCAGTTGCTTTGCTCGCATCGCGGCATCCGAGCGGTCTCGCGGCCGGCGCCTTCGCCGCCACGACACCTGGATCGCCGCGACGGCAATGAAACACGGAGCCGCCGTTCTCACCCAAGATTCCGACTTCTCCTCGTTCGAGGAAGTTGAGGTCGTCCGCGCATGACGATCGAACGGATGGACCACGTCGGGATCGTCGTCGAGAACCTGCCCGCCGCGGTCGAGTTCTTCCTCGAGCTCGGGATGGAGCTGCAGGGCGAAGGGTCGGGCAAGGGCGACCTCGTCGACCGCATCGTCGGCCTCGAGGGCGTCCGCTCGGAGTTCGCCTTCCTCCAGACTCCGGACGGTCACGGGAAAGTCGAGCTGGTGAAGTTCCTCTCGCCGCCCGCCGCGGACGGCAACCCACAGGCGCCGGTGAACGCGACCGGCCTCCGCCACCTCACCTTCGCCGTCGACGACGTCAAAGCCGTCCTCGCCAGGCTGGAAGCCCGCGGCGCCGAGCTGATCGGCGAGCTGGTCCGCTACGAGGACATCTACTGGCTCTGTTACGTGCGCGGCCCGGAGGGGATCGTCGTCGAGCTGGCCGAGAAGATCGGCTGAACCCGATGCCGTTCACGCACAAGAACCTGAAGCAGGACCTGGAGGACGTCGGCTCCAACTTCGACGGCTCTCCGGATCTCGAGTTCCGCCTGGCGACCAAGGCCCTCGCGCTCGAGCAGTCCGGCCTCGGCTACCAGCGCATCCCGCCCAACTACCGCTTCCCCTACGGCCACACCCACGAGAGACAGGAGGAGGTCTACGTGGTCGTGGGCGGCAGCGGGCGGATGAAGCTCGACGACGAGATCGTCGAGCTCGCCCAGTGGGACGCGGTGCGCGTCGCGCCCGGCACCTGGCGCGGCTACGAGGCCGGGCCGGAGGGCCTGGAGATCCTCGTCATCGGCGCCCCCAACCTCGGCGAGAACCCGCGCGGCGATGTCGAAGGCACGCGCGGATGGTGGAGTGACTAACCAGCTGCGACCTTGACGCCGGGGAGCTCGACGAGGCCGGTTTGGTCGAAGCTCACCACCTTCCGCTCTCGTGCTCGCGCGGTCGCCGCAATGATGAGGTCGTGGGCCCCACGCGGCGTGCCGGCCCGCCGGACGTGGGCCAGCAGAGCGGCATGTGCTTCCGCAACGTCGAGGTCGTAGGGCTCGATCGAGACCGCCTCGAGAACCGCAGCGACAAACCGCTCACGCTTGCCTCTTCGTCCCCCTTTCGCCAGCTGAACGCCAACCTTCAGCTCCGCCACCGTGATCGCGGCAACCGCAACGTCATCGCCGTCGTCGATCACCCCATCAAGCGAGTCGCCGCCCCGCTCGGCGTCAACCAGGACCGTGGTGTCGAGGATCAGTCGCGCCAGGGGTCAGTCACCGGCTCGATGCCCTCGCGGAGCTCCTGTAGCTCGCCCGCCCAGGCATCGTCCGGCCGGTTCGCACGGAGCGCTCCCTTCAGCGCTTTCCCGGTGCCGCCGTTCGCGGGACCGATGGTGGCCACGGCACGGCCATGGCGGACCACAACGTAGGACTCTCCGTCCCGCTCCACATCGTCCAGGACTTCGGAGAACCGGCGGGATGCATCGGTTGCGCTGAGCTGCTTCACAAAATCAGATTATCAGACCTAATCGCCTTTCCCGCGCGCACCTCACCGATTCATCTCGCTCATCCCCCGCGCAAGCCGCCTGACGCCGGTCGCGCCGGGAGACACCGGGACGGCGCGGAAGGTGGGGGCCGGCAGGTGCAGGCGGAAGGCGATCCTGCCCTCGCGGTCGAAGCCGGTGATGAGCTTGTTGTCGCCCCAGCTGACGAGCCAGCCGCCGCCGGGGAGTTCGCGGGCCGAGCCGCAGCAGTGGCTGCGCTTCACCTCCGGGTCGTTCAGCTGGCCCTTGTAGATCGCCTTGCCGGCGGCGAGGTCGAGCTTGTAGAAGACCACCCGCGGGCGGCGGGGGCGGTCCTTGCCGTTGTCGAAGATCGTCAGCCGTCCGTAGCGGTCGAGGCGGGCGTCGTGCTGGCCGCCGAGCAGCTTCGTCGCCGGGTCGCCGACCACTTCGAGCGACTTGCCGGTGGTGCTGCCGCCGAGCTTCCAGTTGATCTCCCCGGTCGCGTGGTCGACCCCGTAGACCGCGTCGGTGTGGCGGGTGGAGACGATCACTTCGCCGTGCCCGCGCGGCTCGATCGAGTTGATGTGGACGGGGTCGTAGGCCTCCCGCTGCAGCCGCCGCCGCGGGTTGCTGAGCACGCTGTGCCACCAGCGCCCGGTCTCCGAGAGGGCGATGTGGCCGCGCGAGTTCCAGCTCCAGACGACCTTGCCGGCGGGGTCGACTTCCTGGGCTTCGGCGGAGACGATCGTCGCCTTCTTTGGCCCGCCGACGCGGCGCAGGTCGGCTGTTTCCGGGACGTAGGTGTCGAGCAGCACGTTCCCGTTCGGGAGTTCGCGGTACTCGTGGCCGTCGACGATCGACCCCTCGGTGCTGACCAGGCGCAGCAGCTTGCCCGACTCGGTCCGGACCTCGTGGGCCATCCGCGGGTCGAGGCCGTAGCCATCGCCGAAGGAGCGCGCCCAGACGACGCTGCCGTCGCGGACGATCTGCCCCCACAGCGCCCGCGTGTCGGGGTTGAACCACCAGCGCGGCCTGCCTTCGGTGTCGAAGACGATAACCCAGGGGCGGTCGTCCTCGCCCGAGTAGGTGACGACGAAGAGGCCGAAGGGCACCGGGCGGATCGATTCGAACCTCGTCGGCGGGAAGTCCGCCGGCAGGCGCGGGAGGTGGGGCGCCGGCCGGGGCCCCCTGGCCTGGGTCTCGACGCCGGCCTGCCCGCAGCCGCTGAGGGCGAGCAGGGAGAGGATCGCCAGCGCGAGCAACGCGCCGGCCGCGCGGATGAACCTCGAAAGATGGCGCAGGCGGTTCTGCACCAACCCGAGCTTAAGGAGCGCCGGTCGTCGAGGTGGCTGCTACGGTGGTCGGGTCGGGTTTGGCCGATTCGCCACCCGAGAGGTTCCGTTTCCTCCTCGTGCTTCATCAGCGCCTTGGGGTCGCAGGATCTCCCTAAGACGTTCAACACAGGAGTTCACAACATCACTACCTTTGCCGATCTCGGCACTTCCAAGCCGGTGGTCGACGCCCTCAACGCGCGCTCGATCACCCAACCGTTCCCCGTTCAAGAGATGGTCGTCCGCGATGCGCTCGCCGGCCGCGACCTCCTCGTCCAGTCCCCCACCGGGTCGGGCAAGACCCTCGCCTTCGGCGTCCCAATGGTCGACCTGATCCAGCCCGAGGGCAAGGGCCCCAGCGCCCTCGTCCTCGCTCCCACCCGGGAGCTCGCCGGCCAGATCGTGGTCGAGCTGGAGGCGCTCGCGAAGGCGCGGCGCCTGAAGATCACCGCCGTCTACGGCGGCGTCGGCTTCGGGCCGCAGATCGCCGCCGCCCGCCGCGCCGACATCCTCGTCGCCACCCCCGGTCGCCTCGAGGACCTGATCGGGCGCGGCGCCGTCTCGCTCGGGCGGGTCCGCGTGCTCGTCCTCGACGAGGCCGACCGCATGCTCGACATGGGCTTCCGCCCCGCCGTCGACCGCATCGTCGACCTCACCCCGGCCGATCGCCAGACGCTGTTCTTCTCGGCGACCCTGGAGGGCGCGACCGGCAAGGTCGCGGCCGCTTACACCCGCGACGCCCGCTCCCACACCCACGCCGAGCCCGAGCGCAAGGACGCCAACATCGAGCACCGGTTCCTGCCGGTCGACTCGCAGGGCGCCAAGCTCGAGCACCTCGTCACCCACCTCTCCGGGGACGACGCCGGCCGCTCGCTGGTCTTCGTCCGCACCAAGCGCGGCGCCGACCGGCTGGTCAAGCGGCTGCGCAGCCGCCAGGTCAACGCCGTCGCCATGCACGGCGACAAGAGCCAGAGCCAGCGCGAGCGGGCCCTGGCGCGCTTCGAGCGCGGCGAGGTGATGACCCTGGTCGCCACCGACGTCGCCGCCCGCGGCATCGACATCCCCGACGTCGCCCACGTGATCAACTACGACGCCCCCGAGGACCGCGAGTCCTACGTGCACCGGGTCGGCCGCACCGGCCGCGCCGGGGCGACCGGGACCGGCATCAGCTTCGTCCTCGCCGACCAGGCCGAGGACATGCGCCGCATCGGCGCCAGCCTCGGGCTCGACCACGGGCTCGGGAAGCCCCAGCGCTCCACCGGGTCCGCGCCACAGCGGCCCTCCGGGTCAGGCGCGCAGCGGCCCT
>DATMBY010000206.1:0-5688 GCA_035558995.1 Solirubrobacterales bacterium | reverse complement strand
CTGCTCGGCCACCTCAGCCTTACCCACGTTGTGCCGTGGATGGCGGAGGGTGCTGCGGCGGCGGGCCTCTTTGAAGATGGTGCCGAGGACGCGGAAGCCGTCGCGGAAGGTCTTCAGGTTGCTGACGCCGGAGATGCGCTCTTTCTCGTAGCTCGGCACCTCGGTGATTTTCATCCCCGCCGAGGCCATGCGGAGGTTGATCAGGGTCTCGACCTCGAAGCCGGGGACGTCGAGGGAGATGAAGGGGAGGCAGCGGGCCCAGAAGGCGTTGTAGCCGTAGCAGAGGTCGGTGAAGTGGGTGCCGTGGAGGGCGTTGGCGGTGCCGCTGAGAACCGAGTTGCCGAGGCTGCGCAGCCTGGTGATGTCGGCGCTGCCGCCGCCGTCCATGTAGCGCGAGCCCTTGGCGAAGTCGGCGCCGGCCTCCAGGGCGGCTACGAAGCGGGGGATCTCGGCCGGGTCGGCGGAGCCGTCGGCGTCGAGCATCACCACGAGGTTGCCGGTGACGGCAGCGAAGCCGGTGCGGAAGGCGTCGCCCTTGCCGCGGCCGCTCTGGGTGGTGACGCGGATCCCCGGGAAGGCCCGCTGGGCGGCCTCGACCGTGTTGTCCTTCGAGTTGCCGTCGACGAGGATCACCTCGTGCAGGCCCTCGGGGAGTTCGGTGAGAACCTGGCCGATGTTGTGCTCCTCGTTCATCGCCGGGACCACGACGCTGACCTTGGTCCTGCGGATCGCGCGGCGGTCGGGGCCTTTGTAAGGGATGGCTCCGCGGGCGGCCAGAGCCTCGACCTCGATCAGCGGCACGCCGCCGACCCGGCTCGGGGTCGCCGACTGCGCCTCGAGCAGGTCGAGGGGGCGCGGTAGAAGGCTGACCGGGACGCCGATCGACTTGAAGGCGCGGACCAGTTCCAGCAGCCCTTCGTCGTCGGCGTTCTGGCTGGAGATGACGACGCGGTCGGCGTGGTAACGCTCGACCACCTCGAGGGCGGCGACGCGGCCGGCCGTGCCCGGGTCGCGCTCGGCCGGCGGCACGGTGCCGACGACGTTGGCGTACTTGCGCAGCGGCGCGTAGGCGCGGAGGCGCTCTGCGACGTCCTCGTCGCCGACCAGGACCCAGCGCTCCTGCGGGTTGTGGCGTTCCATGTAGGGGGTGAGGAGGCTCCGGCAGGCGCTGTCGAGGACGACGAAGCCGAGCCACATCGCCAACTGCTCGAGGCTGCCGAGAGGGGTCAGGAGCGAAGCGATCCAGGCGAAGGCGATCGCGGCCAGAAAGCGGATCACGGGCCAGCCCGAGCCCCGCTCCTCCGCCCGAGCCGACTGCGAGCCGTAGACGCCCAGGAACAGGTAGATCAGGCAGAGGGCGAGCGGGGCGAGCGGGAAGGCGGGGACGAAAGAGACGCCGGCGAGCGCCGAGGTGGCGGCCAGCACCGCGGAGGAGGAGGCGAAGTCGGCGAGCGGCAGCAGCCACAGTCCCGGGCCCCGTCTCGCCATCGGCATCGCGCCCAGCGTCGGCCGGTCCTGGACCAGGGCTTCCCTGGGACCGGCCTGCGCCTGAAACGGCGGATCGAACGAGACGTCGGTGGAAGAGTTCATGGGGAGGGGGAGGTGGGGACCGGGTTTACCTTTAAGGCCGAAACGGAGTGGGGGTTGCGGTTGTCAACGCAATCTCCGTATCGGCAGCGCTTTCGGATCACATGAGGTTCTGCAACGGGACCCCCCTCATGCGCAGATTACGGGATCAGTAAATGGAAAAATAGCCTTTCCCTAATAGTGGGGAAAGGGCTTGCGAATGCGTATTAGCGGTACGCCTCCGCGAGCTCCGGATCCTTCTCCGCCAGCATTTCCGCCAGCTCGACCATCACCTTGCACTGCTTCCAGGTGGCGTCGTCCTGCATCTTGCCGTCGATCATGTGGACGCCGCGGCCGTCGGGGATCGCCTCGATCACCTTCTTCGCGAACTTGACCTCGTCCGGGGGCGGGCTGAAGACCTGCTTGGCGATCCCGATCTGGACCGGGTGCAGCGACCAGGCGCCGACGCAGCCCATCAGGAAGGCGGCGCGGAACTGCGTCTCGCACCCCGCCGTGTCCTTGATGTCGCCGAAGGGGCCGTAGAAGGGGAGGATGCCGGCGGCGGTGCAGGCGTCGACCATGCGGGCGATCGAGTAGTGCCAGAGGTCCTGCTGGGCGCTGACGCGGTCGGCCTCGGGGTTCTCCGGATCGGTCGGGTCCTCCATCACGCGGTAGCCGGGGTGGCCGCCGCCGACGCGGGTCGTCTTCATCCGCCGCGCCGCGGCCAGGTCGGCCGGGCCGAAGCTCATCCCCTGCATGCGCGGGCTGGCGTTGGCGATCTCCTCGAGGTTGACCACGCCCTGCGGGGTCTCGAGGATCGCGTGGACGAGGATCGGCCGCGAGAGCCCGGCCTTGGCCTCGAGCTGGGCGAGCAGGCGGTCGACGTAGTGGATGTCGTGGGCGCCCTCGACCTTCGGGACCATGATCACCTCGAGCTGCTCGCCGATCTCGGAGACCAGCTGGGTGAAGTCGTCGAGCACCCAGGGGCTCTCGAGGGCGTTGACGCGGGTCCAGAGCGAGGTCTGGCCGAAGTCGTTCTCCTTCGCGGCCTGGATCAGGCCGGCGCGGGCGGCCTCCTTGCGGTCGACCGGAACCGCGTCCTCGAGGTTGCCGAGCAGGATGTCGGTTTTCTCGGCGATGGCGCCGGCCTTGGCGACCATCTTCTCGTTCGAGAAGTCGAGGAAGTGGATCATCCGCGACGGCTTGACCGGGATTTCGCGGAGCGGCTCCGGGGCGCCGATCGCCTGCGGCAGGAAGAAGTCTCTGGGGTGTCTCAACGTGCTCCTCGGGTGGTGTTCGAAGTTCGGGGCGGCTAAATCTATTCGAGGGGGCGGATTTTGCCGCCTGCGGCGACCGTAAATTGCTCACTTATCGAGGCGACGCAGCGGGACAACACCGAGGACTGGATCGTGCCGCGGGCGGCGGTGCCGACGATCGCCGAGCTAGAAGCGCGGATCGACGAAGCGCTGGTGATCGCGCGCGCCTCCGAGGAGGGGGTGCGCGAGGTCGGCGAGATGGCGATCGAGGCGGCGCGGGAGGCTAGGCGAGCGGCGGATGCGGCTGAGAGAACTGCGGAGGTTGTTCGGAGGCCTCCTCAGGCACCCGTAGCTAGGGACGATGCTGTCGGGCCGGCGGGTCCTGTCGCCGATTTGGTCCCACCACCCCCCGCAACTGGCGGGGGGCGGTCCCCCAAATCCGCGCCACCCCCCGGCAGGAGCCTTGAAGGTCGGCCGTCCGAGGAGGGGGAGGAGGCTCCCGTTCGCTTCGAGGTCAGGTTCCGGCGCTTTAGTGAGAGAGCTGATCGGCTCTCGGGGCGCCTAAGGAGGCTGGGAGCGCCTCAGCAGTCAGGCGCCAGCGTCGCTGGAGGGCGGTCGCGAGGCGATCGCTGACGCGGCCGCAGCCTGGTAGTTCGGTTCCGTCGAGGGAGGTCGCGGGCTCGATGCCGCGGACGGAGTTGGTGAGGAAGGTCTCTTCGGCGGCATAGAGGCCCGAGGCGTGGAGCGGTTGCTCGTGCGCGGGAATGCCTTCTTCCTCGGCGATCTCCAGGAGGGCTGCGCGGGCGATGCCGGGGAGGATGCGGCCGTCGGCGGGGGGCGTCCAGAGGGTCTCTTCGCGGACGGCGAAGAGGTTGGCCCAGCCGGCCTCGAGCAGCTCCTCGCCGTCGCGGATCAGCTGCCCGGACCCGGCCTCGGGGTGCTCCATCCCGCGGCGGTCGGCCCACTTGTGGGGGCCGTGGCCGCCGGGGCGTTCGACGCTGCTCAGGGCCGCGCCGGCCGCCGGGAACATGAGCGCCGGGTCGAGGGGGCGGGCGGCCATCTCGATCTCGAAGCCGACCAGGGCCGGAACGGCGGTGACGCGCAGCCTCCCGAGCTCGAAGGGCGCGGCGACCGGGATCACCTGCTCGCGGACCTCGCTCGGCAGTTCGGCCCCGTAGACCTGCAGCAGGGTCCTGCCCAGCCGCCCCAGGTGAGCCTCCAGCTCGACCGGCTCGCCGCCGACCACGAGCAGGGAGTCGAAGACGCCCATCGCGGGATCGGGTCGCCAGTTGCTCGCGGTCACCGGGGTATCTTGCCTGCGCGGCCAGATCGATGCTGACGCTGCTGATCGACAACTACGATTCCTTCACCTACAACCTCTTCCAGCTGTTGGCGGAGGTGAACGGCCGCGAGCCGCTCGTCGTCCGCAACGACGAGGCCACCTGGGCCGAGCTGGAGCGCCTCGACTTCGACAACGTCGTCATCTCCCCGGGTCCCGGCCGGCCCGAGCGTGCCGCCGACTTCGGCGTCTGCGCCGACGCCATCCGCCGCTGCCGGCGCCCGCTGCTCGGCGTCTGCCTCGGCCTGCAGGGGATGGGTTGGGTGGAGGGGGGGCGGGTGGTGCGCGCACCGGAGCCGATGCACGGCCGCGTCGCCTCGATCGAGCACGACGGGACAGGCCTCTTCGCCGGCATCCCCAGCCCCTTCCAGGCGACCCGCTACCACTCCCTCGCCCTGGCTCGTCCGCTGCCGCCGACCCTTTGTGAGACAGCGAGCGCTGACGGCATCCCGATGGCGATCGAACACCGCGAGCGCCCTCGATGGGCTGTCCAGTTCCACCCCGAGTCGATCGCGACGGAGCACGGCAAGCGGCTGCTGGAGAACTTTCGCGATCTCACGCCACCCTCGTCTCGGTCAATCTCCCCGACGGGACGAAAGTACCCCTATATGGAGGGAAATCGTCCCGTCGGCGGGGTTGCGATGGTGGCGCGGCGGCTCCACGTGCTTCCGGACCCTGAGGCCGCGTTCGTCTCCCTCTACGGCGAGAGCGATCATGCGTTTTGGCTCGACAGCAGCTGCCCCGGTGCTCGGGGTCGCTTCTCCTTCATGGGCGACGCATCGGGGCCGCTCGCCCAGGTGATCACGCATGAAGCGGGGGAGGGGGAGCCGCTGCTCGACTGGCTGCGGCGGCGCCTGGAGGAGCTGCGTCCCGACGAGCTTCCCGACCTGCCCTTCGAGTTCGACTGCGGCTTCGTCGGCTACCTCGGCTACGAGATGAAGGCCGAGTGCGGCTTCAGCTCCCCTCACACCCCCGACCACCCCGACGCGGCGCTGATCTTCAGCGACCGCATGGTCGCCTTCGACCACGAGAAGGGAACGACCTACCTCCTCTGTCTCCACAAGCCGGACGAAGAGGAGGCGGCAGAAGCTTGGCTCGACGCCACGGCCGCACGGGTGTCGGATCTAGGCGCCTCTTCAGATGGCGGGTCGGGGGAGGGCTTCTCCAGACACTCAACATCGAGCCATAGCGAGATGTGTCTGGAGAGGCCCTCCCCCGACCCGCCCCTCAGCCTCCCCTCCCTAGCCCGTCCCCGCGAGCAGTACCTGAGCGACATCGAGACCTCCCTCCACCACCTTCTCGAAGGCGACAGCTACGAGATCTGCCTCACGAACCAGCTCCAGCTCGACCTCGACGTCGATCCCCTCGACCTCTACCGTCGCCTCCGCCGCGCCAACCCCGCCCCCTTCGCCTCCTATCTCCGCTTCGGCGACCTTGCCGTCCTCAGCTCCTCGCCCGAGCGTTTCCTTCGCATCGGCCGTGACGGCGAAGCCGAAGCCCGGCCGATCAAGGGCACCAGCCGCCGTG
>DATMBY010000205.1:0-3553 GCA_035558995.1 Solirubrobacterales bacterium | reverse complement strand
GCCGATCAGGACGCCGAGCTGGGCGAAGAAGAAGCCGACCAGGAACAGCGAGGGGACCAGGACCAGGATGTGCTCGACCGGGAGGTCCACCAGGAACGACGCGGCCGTGAACGTCAGCACCGCGACCACGAGGCCGCGCATGAAGCCTCCGAGCGAGAAGGCCAGCAACAGCTCCAGCGGCGAGGCCGGCGAGGAGAGCTGGTCCTGGATGGCGCCCTGGAACTTCTGCTGAAGGATCGAGGACGAGTTGTTCGCGAAGGCGTTGATCGCCCACGCCATCATGATCAGGCCGGGGATCACGAATAAGACGTAGTCGATGCCGTGCAGCTTGTCGATGCGCGACCCGAGCGCGGCCCCGAACACGGAGATGTAGAGGAACGTCTCGAGCAGCGGCGCACCGATCGTCTGCTTCTTGATCTTCAGGAAGCGGTTGCACTCGCGGCGCCAGAGCGTCGCGAAGCGGATCTGGGCGGCGCTCACGCCTCAACCTCGTCGACCTCGAGCTCGATGTGCGAGCGCGAGAGCTCTTTGCGCCCGACCAGCGCCAGGTAGGCGTCCTCGAGGTTCGGCACGTCGAAGCGCGCGGCCAGGGCCTCGCTGGTCCCCTCGGCGACGATCTGCCCGTCGGCGATGAAGGCGATCCGGTCGCAGAGCTGCTCGGCCTCCTCGAGGTAGTGCGTGGTGAGGAGGATCGTCGTCCCCTCCTGGTTGATTTTCTGGACGTAGTGCCAGAGCTCCAGCCGCAGCTCGACGTCGACGCCGGCGGTCGGCTCGTCCAGGATCAGCAGGCGCGGCCGGTGCATCATCGCCCGCGCCAGGATCAGCCGCCGTTTCATCCCGCCCGAGAGGGTGCGGGTGCGCTCGTCGCGCTTCTCGGTCAGCGAGAAGGTCTCCAGCAGCTCGCGGCCGCGCTCGCGCCGCTCCTTGCGCGGCATCCCGAAGTAGCCGGCGTGGTAGTCGAGCGTCTCCTCGACGGTCAGGAACCAGTCGAGGTTAGGCTCCTGCGGCGCCAGCCCGACCGCCTGCCGGGCCTCGGCGTAGTGGTCGATCGCGTCGTTTCCGAAGACCTCGATCGAGCCGCCGGTCGGCTGCGCCAGCCCGGTCGTGCAGTGGATCAGCGTCGACTTGCCGGCTCCGTTTGGCCCCAGCAGGCCGAAGAACTCGCCCTCCTCGATCTCCAGGGAGACGCTGCGCAGCGCCTCCACCCCGTTCGGGTAGCGCTTCTCCAGCTGCTTGATGTCGAGGGCCTTCATGCGGGGGACGACTCTAGCCACCGGCGGCGTTCGTCCCTTATTCGCTACTCGACGAACAAAGGACGAATGCCGATGAAGCTTCAGGCAATGCGCTTCGAGGGCGGGTCGAGCTCGGCAGATACCCGGTCGAGGGCTATTCCAGCTCCTCGCCGGCGGGTTGGACCACACTCTCGACCAGTTGGTTGAGGTTTTCGGATACAACCTCGCTCTTCATCACGACACCCCTGAGGGCTGCAGTGTTCTCACGCCAGCATGGCATCGCAACTCGACGGAGGTATTGGGCGTAGTCCGGGTTGGTGAGCACCAGGTTGTGGACTATGTCGTGCGTACTGGAGTCCCAGTAGTACTCCCCGGGCGGTGGAAGCTCTGGAAGACCAACTGCGACCGATCCGAGCGGAAGGTCTGGCTGCGGGCCATCGTTCTGCAGATCGATCTTGATCTCAAAGAGATAAAGAGAGGTCTGGTCGCTTTCAGGCAGCTTCGTGCTCAATCCGAGCCTGAATCGATCGGCTTCATCTGGTCCGACTTGCTGATGGAGCGACATCTCGACTTTTTCCCCTTGGCGAGCGTCGACGGGGAGCACGAGGCCGTAGCTCTGGGAGAGAACGATGTCGCCCTGAGAAGCACACCGACGGAGCCGGTAGACCCGCTGAACTTCCACCTGGGCCCCGTCGATCACGATCAATCTGGCGCCCATGTTGTGAAGCGTGACCTCCACGTACGCGCGACCTCCATCAAAGGGAGACCGGTCGTGGACCTGTACGTCCAGGGCAACGAGCCCGCCCGCCCCATTGGCATTGGTTGCGGTTGAGCCGTCTCCACCGTGGTCCGATCCGGAGCCGACGAAGAGGGCGACGATGGCTACGAGGACGCCCATCGCGGTAAGTGCCACGCCGGCCTTTTCCACCCCGTTCGGGCGGCCGGAGGCCTTCCCCTTTGCTCGCTGCCCGCGCCCCATCCCCTGAGAAGACAGTACATAGTCTGTCCCGATGCCCGCGCCGCTGCTCGCCGTCGATGCGCCCTCGATGCTGTTCCGCGCCTTCTACGCGCTGCCGAGCAAGATCACGGGGCCGGACGGGCGGCCGGTGAACGCGCTGCTGGGGACGGCGAACCTGATCCTGCGCGAGGTCGAACTGCATGAGCCGCGGGCGGTGGTGCTCTGCTTCGGGCCCGACGCGGCGGCCTACCGGACCGAGCTCTACCCCGCCTACCACGCCGAGCGGGAGGCGGCGATGCCGGACGAGCTGCCGCACCAGTTCGCCGACTCGCGCGAGTTCTTCGAGGCGTTCGGCTGGACCGTCGCCCTCGGCGAGGACCTGGAGGCCGACGACCTGCTCGGGACCTACGCGAAGCTGGAGGCCGAGGCCGGCGGGCGGGCGCTGCTGCTGACCGGCGACCGCGACATGTACCAGTGCGCGAGCGAGGACGTGACCGTCCTCTACGTCCGCACCGGCGGCAAAGGCGGGGGCGCCGAAGAGGTCGGCCCGGCGGAGGTGCGCGAGCGCTACGGGATCGACCCCGAGCTGGTGCCGGACTTCATCGCCCTCCGCGGCGATCCCTCCGACGGGCTGCCAGGCGCCAAGGGGGTCGGGCCGAAGACGGCGGCGGAGCTGCTGCGGACGCACGGCTCGCTGGAGGCGATCCTCGACAACGCGATCCGCGAGCGGCGGCCGGCGCTGCGAGGGGCGCTGATCGAGGGCAGGGAGGACCTGCTCGTCTTCAAGGACATCGCGACCCTGCGCGACGCCAAGGTGAAGCGGCCGAAGGACCGGCCGACGGACTGGCACGGCGCCGCCGAGGCGGCGCGGGCTCGGGGGATGAAAAGGCTCGCGGAGCGGCTAGAGGCGAATGCGGATTAGGGCCGTGGCGATTTAGGTGCCCTGGGGGGTCCAAAAAGCGCCACCCACAGCCCCCAGGCCGAGACGATCGCCCAGACGCCCTCGAGCAGGACGAAGCCCCACTGGGCGGCGGCGACCGCGAGCACACCGAGGATCGCCGAGCCGGCGAGGTTGAGCGCCAGGTAGAGGCGGGAGTCGGGACGCATGCGCTCGAACTGGACGGCGGCGAAGGCGGCGAGGATCAGCAGGGCGCCGACGACTTGGATCACCTGGTCCACGGCGCGAGCCTATTGAGGCAGTACGGTCGCCTCCGTGGACCCTGCCTCGCTCCCGCTCTTCAAGCAGCGCCAGCTGCGCAAGCGCTGGCGCTACATAGGCGTCTTCGCCGAGGAGCTGATGCTCTGCGCCGCGCGGGCCGAGGTCGGGCCGCTGACGCAGTCGTTCTGGGTCCTGCTCGACCGC
>DATMBY010000204.1:0-5388 GCA_035558995.1 Solirubrobacterales bacterium | reverse complement strand
GCTTCGAAGATCCGGACGGCGACGTCGTATTCGCCCACGGTCGTGGAGAGGTAGCCGAGCCAGAAAAGGGTGAAGCGCCGCAGCTCTCCGCTGACCCCTGACTGGGAAAGCTGGCGCAGCCCCTGGAGCGCCGTCTCGGTGTCGTCGAGCAAAAACTGGTCGAAGGCCTTGATGAACTTGGCGTGCCGGGGCAGCTCGATGTTCTGGAGCCTGAGGAAGCCTTCAACCGCTCGCAGTTCGTCGGCAATCGCGTGCAACTCGCTGCGGTATTCGGACTTGTAGGCGAGTTTCTCGAAGTCGCGGCCGCGGAAGACCCGCTGCATCAGGTTCTCCGCCCTGTCCTCGATTGCATCCACTTGTTCCTCGGCGCGTCGCTGCATGCTCTGGGCAGCGCTTTTGTTCGCCTCTTTGGCTAGTTCGAGGGTGTCGTTCACCAGCGAGAGGGTCGTCTGGCTCTGCTCGAAGAAGGAGGCGAAGCTCTGCTCGGCGCGACGCTGGGAGAGCACCTCTCCCCCCACCGTCAGCTCGTGCAGCTGGCTGACGCGGCGCTGATCGCGGACGCTGAAGACGATCCCCAGCGTTCCGCCGAGGGCGAGGATCCCCACCAACACGGCGATCGGGCCAAGGATCACGGTGGCGATGGTGTGGGTTTCGCTTACCTCGTCGGAAGTGTCCGCGAGTTCTTCGGAGAGTTCGTGCACGTGCTTGCGCTCGATGGCGATTTCCGCTCCCTGTTCCGCCACGACTTCCTGGCTGGCTGGCGCCGCGGGTCGTTCAGGAGCGGCCACGGCGATAGCCGCAGGGAAGAACGCCGCGACGCAAAGGAGCGCGACGAGCGCGAAGGCGGCGGACCGCCTCCTCGAAATACCTCTAATGCTGGAGGTTAGTCTCGGCAAAGGGTCGGAAACCCTAGCGGTTCCCAAACCGACGGGTTCGCCCGCCCTAGATCGGGGTGCCCGGATTCGAACCGGGGACCTCCGCCACCCAAAGGCGGCGCGCTACCAGGCTGCGCCACACCCCGTCTGAGGCAAGTGTAGGTTCTGGGGGCGATGGCGGAGGTGCTTCCTTTCAAGGCGCTGCACTACGACCTCGGGAAGGTCGGCTCGCTGGATGCCGTCGCGGCGCCTCCCTATGACGTGATCGACGCGGCGCAGCGCAAGGCGCTGCTGGAGCGCTCGCCCTACAACGCGGTCGCGATCGACCTGCCGAAGCCGTTCGATCCCGCCGACCCGGACAGCAACCCCCGCGGCGATCCCTACGCGGAGGCCGCGGCGCGGATCGAGAGCTGGCGCTCCGACGGCGCCCTGGTCCAGGACGCCGAGCCCTCGCTGTGGGCGCTGACCCAGGACTACGTCGCCCCCGACGGAAACAGCTACGGCCGCAACGGGATCCTCGCCCGGGTCCGGGTCGAGGACTACGAGAGCGGCACCGTCCGCCCCCACGAGCGCACCCATCCCGGCCCCCTGCTCGACCGGCTGGAGCTGACCCGAGCCACCGGCTACAACCTCTCCTCGATCTTCTCGCTCAGCACCGAGGACGCCTGGCCGCTGGTCGAGTCGACGCTCCCGGACCAACCCTGGGGCGAAGCGCGCGACGAAGACGGCACCGTCAACCGGCTCTGGAAGGTCGAGGACCCAACCGCCCACGCGGCGGTGACCGATTGCCTGGCCTCCGCCCAGCTGCTGATCGCCGACGGCCACCACCGCTACGAGACCGCCCGCGCCTTCCGCGACGAGGTCGGCGGCGAGGGGCCGCACAACTACACGCTGATGTCGCTGACCGGGCTCGACGACCCCGGCCTCCTCGTCTTCCCCACCCACCGCCTGCTCTCCGGCTTCGCCGACGATCCGGAGAAGCAGCAGCGGCTCGGCAATGGTCTACGGGAGCTCTTCGACGTCACCGAGGTCTCCCGCGAGGACATCGACCCGGCGGGCGAGGACGGGGTCGGCGTCTTCGGCCTCTACGACTCCTTCCACAAGAAGACCTTCCGCCTGCGGCTCAAGGACCTCGGCGAGGTCGACCGCCGGCTCGAGGGCAAGCCCGAGTCCTACCGCCGCCTCGACTCGGCGATCCTCGAGACCCTGGTGCTGAAAGGCCTGGTGGGGATGAGCGACCACGAGATCGACGAGCGCGACGGGCTCGAATACGCGAAGAGCGTGGAGGCAGCCCTGACGATGGTCGACGAGGGCGACTACGACGTCGCCTTCATCCAGCGGGGCGTCCCGGTCGAGCAGGTCAAGGACATCTGCAACACCGACGCGGTGATGCCGCCGAAGTCGACCTTCTTCTTCCCCAAGGTGATGACCGGGTACGCCTTCAACCCGGTGCGCTGAGTGAGTAGCGTGGTCAAGATCTACACCAAGAAGGGCGACGACGGGACCACCTCGCTCTGGTACGGCGGCCGCGTCCCCAAGCACCACGGCCGCACCGACGCCTACGGCACCCTCGACGAGGCCTGCTCGCTGCTCGGCGTCGCCCGCGCCCTCTGCAGGCCGGAGCAGGCCGAGCTCTCCGCCGACATCCTCCGCCTTCAGGACGACATCTTCGTCGCCGGGGCCGAGCTGGCGACCGCGCCGGAGGCCGCGGGGCGCCTCGAAGACGGCGTCAGCCGCACCACCGAGGGGATGGTCCGCGAGCTGGAGGAGCTGATCGACCGCTACATGGCGCGGGTCGAGCTGCCGCCGAAGTTCGTCATCCCCGGCGGCAACCAGCTCTCCGCCGCGCTCGACGTCGCCCGCACCGTCGTCCGCCGTGCCGAGCGCCGCATCTCGGAGCTGAACGAAGCAGGCGAGATCGAGGGCGAGACCGTGATCCACTTCGTCAACCGCGCCTCCGACGCCGTCTACGCGATGGCGCGCTTCGCCGACGTCGACGACCCCGCCCTGTTCGAGGGCCGCGGCAAGGGCTGAGCGTGCGGATCGTCGCCCGCCGGGTCGAGGGCTACGCCCACGAGGTCGAGCTCGACGGCAGGCACGACCTGGGGGTCGACGAGCCGCCGGAGGCGGGCGGCACCGACAGCGGTCCCCGCCCCACCGAGCTGCTCGGGGCCAGCCTCGCCGGCTGCATCGCGATCACGGTCGAGATGTACGCCAACCGCAAAGGCTGGGACGTCGGCGAGCTCGAGGTCGACGTCGAGATGAGCTACGAGGGGCCGGTGCCGACCGGCTTCGAGGTCGGTGTGAAGCTGCCGGGGGAGCTCGACGACGAGCAGCGCCGCCGGCTGCTCGTCATCGCCACCAAATGCCCCGTCCACAAAGTGCTCGCCGGGGAGGCGCATGTGAACGTGATCGAGCGCCTGGAGCCCGCCTGATGGACCTCGGCCTGGCCGGGCGCGCCTGCGTAGTCACCGGCGCCAGCAGCGGCATCGGCCGCGAGGTGGCGCTGCAGCTCTGCGCCGAGGGCGCGAAGGTGCTGCTGGTCGCCCGCGGCGAGGAGCGGCTGGCGGCGGCGACCGAGGCGGCTGCGCGAGCGGCGGAGCCGGCCGGCGGCGCAGCTGCGTCGCTCCAGCTCGACGTCACCGACGACAACGCCGGCGAGCGGATGCTCGCCGCCTGCGAGGAGCGCTTCGGCGCCCTTGACGTCCTCGTCAACAATGCCGGCGCCGCCAGGTGGCGCGACCTCGACGACGTCCCCGACGAGGACTGGCGGGCCCAGTACGAGCTGAACGTGATGGCGCCGCTGCGGGCGATGCGGGCGGCGATCCCGCCGATGGCCGAGCGCGGCTGGGGCCGCGTCGTCAACGTCTGCTCCACCGCGGGCAAGCGACCCTCGGCGGCGATGGCCGAGTACTCGGTCGCGAAGGCGGCCGAGCTCTCGCTCTCGCGCCTCTTCGCCGACCGCTACGCGAAGACCGGCGTCCTCGTCAACGCGGTCGCCCCCGGCCCGGTCGAGGCGGAGATGTGGATGGAACCTGGCGGCCTGCTCGACCAATCACGCGATCTCAGCGGAGCAGGTAGTCGCGAGGAGGCGCTGGCCGAAGCCGGCTCCAAGCGCCCGATCGGCCGCCTCGCCCAGCCGCAGGAGATCGCCTCGACGATCGTCTTCCTCTGCTCCGAGCGCGCTTCCTACGTCGCCGGCGCCGCCTGGTCGGTCGATGGCGGCACTGTCCAGGTGATCATCTGACCTCCGAGCAAGCGCAGTCTTGACTCTTCACCGAACTTAGTTTTCCCACCTCTGAACCCGATTGTTGCTCGTGTCGGCGACCCAGACGCCGATGGCATCCACCGCAACATTGCCGTATGGAAAGTTGAATTGCCCTTCCCCGGTTCCGTAGCTGCCGAACTTGGTCAGGTATTCGCCTTTGGAGTTGAACTTCTGGATGCGGCTATTGAGGCCGTCCGTCACCCAAAGATTGCCATAGGGGTCAATCGCAATTCCGGCTGGAAGGACGAACTGCCCGTTGCCCGAGCCGGAGCTCCCGAACTGGCTCTGGTATTCGCCTTTGGAGTTGAACTTCTGGATGCGATTGTTGCTCATGTCGACAACCCAGAGGTTGCCTTCGGCGTCGATGGCCATGCCTCGGGGATCTTTGAACTGGCCGTTGCCCGAGCCGGAGCTCCCGAACTGGCTCAGGTATTCGCCGCTGGAGTCGAATTTCTGGATGCGGTTGTTGCCGGAATCGACAACCCAGAGGTTGCCTTCGGCGTCGATGGCGAGTCCCCGAGGTTCTTTGAACTGCCCGTTGCCCGAGCCTGCGCTCCCGAACTGGCTTAGATATTCGCCGCTGGAGCTGAACTTCTGGATGCGGTTGTTGCCCTTGTCGGCGACCCAGATTTTGCCGCTGGCGTTGATGGCAGGGGCAGATAGTCCGGAGAACTGGCCGTTGCCCGAACCGCTGCTGCCGAACTGACTCAGGTATACGCCGCTGGAGTTGAACTTCTGGATGCGGTTGTTGCCCCCGTCTGCGATCCAGAGATTCCCGGATGAGTCCCTCGTGACCCCTGCCGGGCCAGCGAACTGACCGTTCCCCGTCCCTTCCGAGCCGAAGCTGGAAGAAAAAGCAAAAGCAATTGTCCACTTCTCGATGCGGCCATTGCCGGTGTCGGGAACCCAGAAGTTGTCGGAGGAGTCGAACGTGAGCGCGCCTTCGGGGAGTTGGAACTGACCGCTGCCCGATCCGAATGATCCGAACTTGCTCAGGTATTCGCCTTTGGAGTTGAACCTCTGGACGCGGTAGTTGTTGGTGTCGGTAACCCAAAGGTTGCCCAGTGAGTCCACGGCAATTCCGGTTGGCAAGTTGAGTTGCCCGTTACCGCTGCCTTTGGTCCCGAACTGACTGAGGTATTCGCCTTTGGAGTTGAACTTCTGAATGCGGTTGTTGCCCGCGTCTGCGACCCAGAGGTTGCCTTCGGCGTCGATGGCGATGCTGCGCGGCCCGGAGAACTGGCC
>DATMBY010000203.1:0-2521 GCA_035558995.1 Solirubrobacterales bacterium | reverse complement strand
CTCCACGATCCTCCCCTGGCTGAGGACGATGATCTGATCCGCGTGGCGCACCGTTGAGAGGCGGTGGGCGATCATGAATGAGGTGCGGCCCTCCATCAGGTCGTCGAGGGCGTCGAGAATCACCCCCTCGGTCTTCGAGTCGATCGAAGAGGTGGGCTCGTCGAGGATCAGGATCGGCGCGTCCTTGAGGAAGGCCCTGGCGACGCAGATCCGCTGGCGCTCTCCTCCCGAGATGTGGGCGCCGCGCTCGCCGAGGACCGTTCCGTAGCCTTGCGGGAGTCCTTCGATGAAGTCGTGGGCGTTGGCCGCACGCGCCGCCGAGATCACCCCTTCGTGGGTTGCGTCGAGCTGGCCGTAGCGGATGTTCTCCTCGATCGTGCCCGAGAAGAGCAGCGGCTCCTGGAGGACGACGCTGATCTGCTCGCGCAGCGAGCTCAGCTTGAGGTCGCGGAGGTCGACCCCGTCGATCTGGATGACTCCCGAGACCGGGTCGTAGAACCGGACAAGGAGGCTCATCAGGGTGCTCTTGCCCGCCCCCGTATGGCCGACGATCGCGACCTTTTCGCCCGGCATCGCCTCGAAGGAGATGTCGGAGAGCGTTTCGTGCCTGCCCTTATAAGCGAAGCCGAGGCGTCCGACGACGACGTGGCCGCTCGATCGACCCAGCTCGACCGCGTCCGGTTTCTCCGTGACGTCGGGGTCCATGTCGAGGAGGTCGAGGGAGGCGTTGAACTGGACCAGCTCCTCGTGAATCATCCCCACCGTCGTGCTGATCTGTTCGAGCGGCTGGTAGACGGAGGCGATGTAAGTCATCAGCACGATCAGCTCGCCGACGCTGATTTTCCCCTGGATCACGTGCCAGGCGCCGACGCCGAGAACCAGAGAGGTCCCGGCCGCGGTCGCCGTCTGCACGAACAGCGTGTACATGCTCTGGCTGACCGTCAGCTTCACCCGCTCGTCGACCGCCCTCTTGCCCTGCTCGCGGAAGCGCTGGTGCTCGTAGTCCTCGCGGCCGAAGGAGACGATGACCCGCAGCATCGCCATCGCCTCGTGGACGATAGAGAGCGAGCGCCACTCCAGTTCCTGCACCTTGCGCAGGCGCGGCACGATCCGCGATCCGTAGACGCCGAAGGACCAGTAGAGGAGCGGCACCACCGCCAGCGCTAGCAGGGCGAGTTCCCAGTCGAGCAGGAGCGCGATGGCGAGCATTCCCAGCAGGGTGAGAAACGCCTCGGCGATCGGCGGGATGACCATGACGATGTTCCCCACCGACGCCGCCTGGATGTTGATCTGGCTCATCAGCGCCCCGGTCTGGCGCTGGTCGTGGAAGGTGAACGAGAGCCGCTGGACGTGCCTGAAGAGGTCGCTGCGCAGGTCCATCACCATGTTCTGCTCGGTAGTCGAGCCGAGGTAGTGGCTGAGCACCGTGAAGGCGTTGCCGACAGCGATGATCAGGAAGCGGGCGAGGACCATCGCAACCAGGACGACCCAGGTGGTCGGGTCTTCGCCGAAGATGGTCGCGAGGATCCCGGTCGTGTGCTCTTCGCTGAGAACCGTGTTGAGGATCACCGCCAGCGGCCACGGCTCCGCCAACCCGAGGATCGCGGTGGTCACCGTCAGCGCCATCACGCCGATCAGGTACTTGCGGTAGGGGCGGAGGTAAGGCTTGACCCGCGGCAGGGACTTCCACAGCTCCCACGGCCCGGCCTTCTTCTCCTTGTCCCGCTTGCGCCAAGGCAGGAGCCGGGGTCTCATCGCCGCTCCTCCATCGCCGCCAGGCCGATCCGCGACTCCGCACGGGCGGCGAGGGGCACGTCGCCCACTTCTCGAACCGCCCCCTCCTCCCCCAGCCCTTCGATCTCGACCACCGCGAGCCGCGTCGCCGTCGCCATCCCCTCGACGCCGAAGGTGACGAGGAGGGTGGCGCCGATCGCGATCGCGATCGCGATCTCGGGGCGGTGCTGCTCGAGGGCGATCGAGGCCAGCAGGAGCAGGATCAGGACGACGAGGCGGCCGGCGGCGGTGGTGCGGGGCCAGACCTTGGCGCGGAGGAGCTGTTTGCCCTCGCCGTGCTCCTCGACCGCGGTGCGGATCCTGACGCCGCCGAGGGCGCCGGCGCGGAGGTCGAGGTCCCAGCGGTCGAAGGGGCCGCCGCTGTGGACGAAGCCGCCGGCGGCGGCGAGGTTGTCCTGCAGCTGCTCGACCCAGGCCTGGGGCTCGCGCCAGCGTTCGCTCCAGACCTCGATCGAGCGCGGGCGCGGCAGGCTCGGGCTCGCCTGGGCGCGGCGGCGCCAGGGAGAGAGCCCGTTGCGGAGGCGGCCGGCGAGGCGGGCGAAGGGCTGCAGGAAGAAGAGCAGCGAGGTGATCGCGCGGCGCTTCAGCGTCTCGGAGCCGGGCCGACCGGGGACGTGGTGGTGGGCGCGCCAGCCGCTCGCGACCGAGGCGGAGAAGATCCAGGCGAGGGCGGCGAGGAAGGCCGGGGCGGCGACCAGCAGCGGCGACCAGAGGAGGCCGAGGGCCG
>DATMBY010000202.1:0-19835 GCA_035558995.1 Solirubrobacterales bacterium | reverse complement strand
GATCGAGCTGACCTGGTGGAAGCAGCCGCCCTCGAGCGCGCCCGCGAGCTCGATCGCGTGGCGCGTCCCCTCGACGTTGGCGATCTCCTGCGCCTCGGCGTCGGCGGTGAGGTCGTAGATCGCGGCGAGGTGGAAGAAGTGGTCGACCTCGCCCCGCATCGTCAGCAGGTCCTCCTCGGAGACCCCGAGCCCGGGCTGGGAGAGGTCGCCGGTGATCGGGACGATCCGCGCCCCGTCGGCGCCGAAGCTGGTCCGCAGCTCCTCCAGCCGGCCCCGCGACCCGGCCCGCACCAGGGCGTAGATCGTGCCCTCGCGCTGGAGCAGTTTCTGGACGAGATTGCGACCGATGAATCCGGTCGCGCCGGTGACGAAGTAGCTCATCGGGTACCAGGGTATCTCGATGAGGGCTCCGGTAAACCCGCTCCCCTAGACTGAAGCCAGAGATGCCAGAGACGGCCACCGTCCAGATCACGATGCCCGAGATGGGCGAGTCGGTGACCGAGGGGATCGTCCTCGAGTGGCACGTCGCCGAGGGCGACACGGTCAGCGAGGGCGACACCATCGTCGAGGTCTCCACCGACAAGGTCGACGCCGAGGTGCCGGCGCCGATGGACGGCGTGATCACGAAACTGGTTGCGCAGGTGGACGATGAGGTTCCGGTTGGGGCGCCGTTGGCTGAGATGGAAGCGGGTTCTGGCGAGGGACAGGGCGCTCGGCCTGCGGGTCCTGTCACGGCAGGGGACCCCCCATCCCTTCCGGTAGCTAAAGCTTCCTCAGAGATGGTCCCCCCTACCGTGCCACCCGCAGGAGAAGCGTCTTCTGCCGAGGGTTCGAACGGTTCAGGCAACGGCTCAGGCGCTGATGTCCGTGCAACGCCTGTGGCGCGGCGGGTTGCTGAAGCTACCGGCGTCGATCTTGCTTCGGTTAGTGGTTCGGGACCAGGCGCGAAGGTGACCAAAGAGGATGTGCTGGCTGCGAACGGCGGGGGGAACGGGGCTGCCGCCGCACCTGTGAAGGGGGAGGCGAAGCAGCTTCGCGGGGCTGCGGCGATGCTGGCGAATGCGATGGATGAGAGTCGGGCCGTGCCGACCGCCACTTCGTTCCGGACGATCGCGGTGGACGTGCTGGACGCGAAGCGGAAGGCGATCAACTCGGTGCTGAAGGAGCGCGGGCTGAAGGTCTCCTTCACCCACCTCGTCGCCTGGGCGATCGTCGAGGCGGCCAAAGACTTCCCCGTGATGACGCGGGTCTTTGCCGAAGAGGGCGGCAAGCCGTTCGCGATCGAGGGCAGCCCGGTCAACCTCGGGATCGCCGTCGACGTGGAGAAAAAAGACGGCTCCCACAGCCTCATGGTCCCCGCGATCAAGGGCGCCGACGGGCTCGACTTCACCGGCTTCCACTCGCGCTACGAAGAGCTGATCGCGAAGACGCGCGAAAACAAGCTCTCCGCCGACGACTTCCAGGGGACCAACATCTCCCTCACCAACCCGGGCGGGATCGGGACGATGGCCTCGGTGCCGCGCCTGCTCTCCGGCCAGAGCGCGATCATCGCCACCGGCTCGATCGCCTACCCGCCGGAGTGGAAGCACGCCTCGCCGGAACGGCTGAAGCAGCTCGGCGTCAGCAAAGTGATGACGCTGACCTCGACCTACGACCACCGGGTGATCCAGGGGGCCGAGTCGGGCGCCTTCCTGCGCCGGATCGAGGAGCTGCTGCAGGGCGAGGACGAGTTCTACGAGAGCGTCGCCAAGGATCTGGGCTTCGAGGCCTCGGCTGTCAGCACCGCCCACCCCGCCTCCGCTTCGGCGCCGCCGCTGAGCGCCGCCGCCCCGGCTGCCGAGGTGACCACGGCTCCGGGCCAGATCGACGAAGAGCTGCTGCAGGCGGTCCAAGCCGCTACCTCGCTGTTGAAGGCCTACCGCACCCACGGCCACCTCGCCGCGCATCTCGACCCCCTCGGCTCCGAGCCGAAGGGCGACCCGGCGCTGCAGCCCGAGAACGTCAACCTGACCCCGGAGCTGATGGAGCGGATCCCCGCCTCGATCCTCCGCATCGGCGTCCCCGGCGAAACCCTGCTCGAGGCGCTGCCGCGGATGCGCGACGCCTACTGCGGCACGATCGGCTACCAGGTCGAGCACCTCTCCTCCCACCAGCAGCGGATCTGGCTGCGGGAGATGATCGAGACCGGTGCGCACCGCCAGCCCCTCACCGACGAGGAGAAGAAGCGCCTGCTGAACCGGCTGATCGACATCTTCCAGTTCGAGCGCTTCCTCGAGAAAGCGTATTTGGGGCAGAAGATGTTCTCGATCGAGGGGCTCGACGTGGTCGTGCCGATGCTCGACGAAGTCGTCAACCTCTCCCAGCGCGCCGGCGCCGAGGAGGTCGTCTTCGGGATGGCCCACCGCGGCCGCCTCAGCGTCCTCGCCCACAACCTCGGCCGCTCGGTCGAATCGATCCTCGCCGAGTTCGAGGGCTCGAAGCAGATCGAGGCGGTCAAGGCCGTCGCCGCGATCCCCCACGGCGGCACCGGCGACGTCAAGTACCACTACGGCCACCGCGGGGTCTACGAGACCGCCGACGGAGAGAAGATCTCGGTCCGCCTCTACCCCAACCCGAGCCACCTCGAGTTCGTCGACCCGGTCGTCACCGGCGGCACCCGCTTCCTCCAGCAGGACTTCGAGGGCCCCGAGCTGACCCACGACTTCAAGCGGGCGGTGCCGGTGCTGCTGCACGGAGACGCCGCCTTCCCCGCCCAGGGCGTGGTCGCCGAGACGCTCAACCTGCAGTCGCTGCCCGGCTACACGACCGGCGGCACGATCCACGTGATCCAGAACAACCAGGTCGGCTTCACCACCGACCCGAGCGAGGCCCGCTCCACCCCCTACGCCGCCGACATGGCGAAGGGTTTCAACGTCCCGATCATCCACGTCAACGCCGACGACGTCGAGGCCTGCGTCGGAGCGGTGCGGCTGGCGATGGCCTACCGCGAGCGCTGGTGCCGCGACGTCGTCATCGACGTGATCGGCTACCGCCGCTTCGGCCACAACGAGACCGACGAGCCCGCCTACACGCAGCCGACGATGGCGGCGAAGATCAAGTCGCACCCGCCCGTCTCGGAGATCTACTCGGAGAAACTGATCGAAGAGGGGACGGTCTCCGCCGAGGAGGTCGGCAAGGTCTCCGACGAGCGCCACAGCGAGATGTCCGGGGCGCTGAAAGGGCTGCGGCAGAAGATGGAGGCGGGGGAGTACGAGGACCCGACCGTCACCGGCACCACCCAGACCGGCGAACTTCTCGACCGCACCGCCAGCCCCCCGGTCCACACCGCCGTCGAGGCGGAGAAGCTGCGGGCGATCAACGAGGCGCTGCTGAAGACGCCGGAGGGCTTCAACGTCCACCGCAAGCTCCGCCGCCCGCTCTCGCGGCGGACCGAGGCGCTCGAGCACGGCGGGATCGACTTCGGCCAGGCCGAGGCGCTCGCCTTCGGGACCCTGCTCACCGACGGCGTCCACATCCGCCTCACCGGCCAGGACACCGAGCGCGGCACCTTCTCCCACCGCCACCTCGTCCTCCACGACGAGAACACCGGCCTCAAGTACACGCCGATGCAGAACCTGGAGGACGCCTCCGCCCCCTTCGAGCTCTACAACAGCCCGCTCTCGGAGACCGCCTGCCTCGGCTTCGAGTACGGCTACTCGGCGGCCAGCCCCAGCGCCCTGGTCCTCTGGGAGGCCCAGTTCGGCGACTTCGCCAACGCCGGCCAGGTGATCATCGACAGCTTCATCGTCTCCGGCGAGTCGAAGTGGGGGCAGACGAGCCGCCTCACCCTGCTGCTGCCCCACGGGTACGAGGGCTCCGGTCCCGAGCACTCGAGCGCCCGGATCGAGCGCTTCCTCGCGCTCGGCGCCGAGGGGAACATCCGCATCGCCTACCCGACCACCGCCGCCCAGTACTTCCACCTGCTGCGCCGCCAGGCGCTGATCAAGAAGCCGCGGCCGCTGATCGTCTTCACCCCGAAGGGGCTGCTGCGACTGGAGCGGGCCGCCACGAGCCTCGACGAACTGACCGAAGGCGAACTGCGGTTCATCCTCGACGACCCCACCGCGGACGAACGGCGCGAGAAGGTGGAACGGCTGGTCCTCTGCACCGGCAAGGTCTACTACGACATGGACGACAACGAGCGAAGGCAGGCGGCCGAGAACGTCGCCATCGCCCGGGTCGAGGTCCTCTACCCCTTCGCAAAGGAACAGCTGGAACGGCTGATCGCCTCCTACCCGAACCTGAAGGAGATCGCCTGGGTCCAGGAGGAGCCGCGCAACATGGGCGCCTGGAAGGTGATGTCGCGGCGGATGCCCGACATCCTGCCCGAGGGCGTCGCCCTCACCTACATCGGCCGCCAGGGCCGGGCCAGCCCGGGCGAGGGTTATTCCGGCGCCCACGCGCGCGAGCAGGAGCGGATCGTGCTCACCGCGCTGACGCCCGGAACCTGAGCCGGTGGCACGGAAGCCGTTCGAGAAGCCCGTTCCTGGAGAGCTCTTCGTCTGGGTCAAGCGCTTCTCCTGGGTGGAGCTGGCGATCTTCGCCGGCCTGATCGCCTTCTGGCTGCTGCCGGGGTTCGAAACCGAGACGATGCTCTTCGGCTGGGCCCACGGGCTCGGTTTCATCGCCCTTTGCGTGGTGATCTGGATCGCCTGCATCCGCAAGCAGGCCCCCTACACCCTGCTCGCCGCGACCCTTACTCCTGTCGGCCCGGTCGGCAGCGTGATCGGGATCGAGCTGATCGAGCGCAAGGGATGGGGAATCGCTCCTAAAGCGCTAGATTCCGCTTGACCAGGGTTGGTCCAGCCTGTATAGCTAAACGCTGACTGTTCCTCAGGGCAGTCCCGCCAGGGGGAACGGCCGCGTCGGCATCCCTCCCTGGCTACCGACGCGCAGGTGCAGTGAGGGTCGCGCGGACCCCCCTGCCTCCCGCGGCCTTCACTGCGCCTACCCTTTGAGCTTGCGCAGCACCGTCTGCAAGATACCGCCGTTCATGAAGTAGGTGACCTCGTTCGGGGTGTCCAGCCTGACCGTCGCCTCGAAGGTCTTCTCACCACCGTCGTCGCTGCGGGCCGTAACGGTCACACTTTTCGCCCGGCCTTCTTCGAGGTCGCCGACGTCGAAGCTCTCGGCTCCGGTGAGGCCGAGCGACTCGGCGCTCTCAGCCGCTGCGAACTGCAGCGGTAGCACTCCCATCCCGATCAGGTTGGAGCGGTGGATTCGCTCGTAGCTCTCGGCGACCACCGCCCGCACCCCCAGCAGCTTCGTCCCCTTCGCCGCCCAGTCTCGCGAGGAACCGGACCCGTACTCCTTCCCGGCCAAGACGACGAGTGGCACGTTTTCGCCTGCGTACTGCATCGCGGCGTCGTAGATCGTCGTCTCCTCACCGTCGGGGAAGTGGCGGGTGAAGCCGCCGGCGCGCTCGACCAGCTGGTTGCGGAGGCGGATGTTGGCGAAGGTGCCGCGGATCATCACCTCGTGGTTGCCGCGCCGCGAGCCGTAGGAGTTGAAGTCCTTCACCTCGACCCCCTGCTCGGTCAGCCAGCGGCCGGCGGGGCTGTCGCGTTTGATCGCGCCGGCGGGCGAGATGTGGTCGGTGGTGATCGAGTCGCCGAGCAGGGCGAGGGCGCGGGCGCCGGCGATCGGGGCGACGCCCGGCGCTTCGGCCGGCATCTGCTCGAAGAAGCTGGGGCGGCGGACGTAGGTCGAGTCGGGCCAGGTGTAGCGGTCGCCGGAGGGGACGTCGACCGCGTTCCACATCTCGTCGCCGGAGAAGACCTCGGCGTAGTTGCGCCTGAACATCTCCGACTGCACCGCGTTTCCGACCACCTGATTGACCTCCTCGGCGTCGGGCCAGAGATCGCGCAGAAATACGGGCGCTCCATCCTGGTCCTCGCCCAGGGGCTCGGCGGCGAGGTCGATGTCCATGCGTCCCGCCAGCGCGTAGGCAACCACCAGCGGCGGGCTCGCCAGGTAGTTCGCCTTCACGTCCTGGTTGATCCGGCCCTCGAAGTTGCGGTTGCCGGAGAGGACCGAGCAGACGGCGAGGTCCCTTGCGGCGACCGCCTCGGAGATCTCCGGCGCCAGCGGCCCGGAGTTGCCGATGCAGGTGGTGCACCCGTAGCCGACCAGGTTGAACTGGAGGGCGTCGAGGTACTGCGTCAGGCCGGCGCGGTCGAGGTACTCGGTGACGACGGTCGAGCCGGGGGCGAGCGAGGTCTTCACCCAGGGCTTGCGCTGCAGGCCGCGTTCGACCGCGTTGCGGGCGAGCAGGCCGGCCCCGACCATCACGCTCGGGTTGGAGGTGTTGGTGCAGCTGGTGATCGCGGCGATGACGACGCGGCCGTGGTCGAGTTCGACCTCGGTGCCATCGGCAAGCGTCACCGCGATCGCGTCCTCGGTCAGCTTCGGCGCCCTCGCCGTCGCGCTCACGGCCTGCCGCGGCTTGCCCTCCTCGTCGTCGTGGTCCTCGGCCGGGGGGTCGGAGGCAGGGAAGGACTCGGCGATCGCCTCGTCGCGGCCGTTGCCCATCTGCTCGGCGGCGTCGGGGTCGAACTCGCCCATCGCCTCGAGGAAGGCCTCCTTCGCCTGCGCCAGCGGCACCCGGTCCTGCGGGCGTTTCGGCCCGGCCAGGCTCGGTTCGACGTCGCCGAGGTCGAGCTCGAGCAGGTCGGAGAAGACCGGGTCCGGGGTCGAGGAGTCATGGCCCGTGTCATGGAACATGCCCTGCTCGCGCGCGTAGGCGTCAACCAGCTCGATCGTCTCGGCCGGGCGGCCGGTGAGGTCCAGGTAGCGCAGGGTCTCGGCGTCGACCGGGAAGATCGCGCAGGTGGAGCCGAACTCCGGCGACATGTTGCCGAGGGTGGCGCGATCGGCGAGGCCGAGGGTCGGCAGGCCCGGCCCGAAGAACTCGACGAACTTGGAGACGACGCCTCGCTCGCGCAGCATCTCGGTCACGGTGAGGACGAGGTCGGTCGCGGTCGCCCCCTCCGGCAGCTCGCCGGAGAGCTTGAAGCCGACCACCTGCGGCAGCAGCATCGAGATCGGCTGCCCCAGCATCGCCGCCTCGGCCTCGATCCCGCCGACCCCCCAGCCGAGCACGCCGAGGCCGTTGACCATGGTCGTGTGGGAGTCGGTGCCGACGAGGGTGTCGGGGTAGGCCTGCAGGGCGCCGCCGTTGTCGCGGCTGTACACGACCTGGGAGAGGTACTCGAGGTTGACCTGGTGGCAGATCCCGGTCGCCGGCGGGACGACGCGGAAGTTGTCGAAGGACTGCTGCCCCCACTTGAGGAACGAGTAGCGCTCGCGGTTGCGCTCGAAGTCGCGCTCGGCGTTGACGGCGAAGGCGCGGTCGTTGCCGAAGGCGTCGACCTGGACCGAGTGGTCGATCACCAGGTCGACGTCGACCAGCGGGTTGATCGCGGCGGGGTCGCCGCCGATCTCCTCCATCGCGTCGCGCATCGCCGCCAGGTCGACGACGGCGGGGACCCCGGTGAAGTCCTGCATGAGCACGCGGGCCGGCTGGAAGGGGATCTCGGCGCTGGGCGTCGCCGCCGCGTCCCAGGAGGCGATCGCCTCGATGTCGGCGGCGCTGACCGAGGTGCCGTCCTCGAGCCGCAGGACGTTCTCCAGCAGGACCTTGATCGAGTAGGGCAGGCGGGCTACGTCGAAGCGATCCTGGAGGGCGTCGAGGCGGTAGATCTCGAACTCTTTGCCGCCGACCTGAAGGTTGGACCGGGCTCCGAAGGAATCGCTGCTCACAACGTCCATCCTAGGCAATCGGTGGGGGCGGGTCCGGCACCCCCTCGCCCCAACAAACGACGGCCTAATCAGGCCGTCGTTTTGAGTATCCGCCCGTTCGAGAGGGTGCCGGACCCGCCTGATTCAGCGCTTGTCGGCGGAGTGCCCGGAGGAGATGTCTTTGGCGGCCTTCTGGCCCGCACTGCCGCTTTGGACTTTGACGCTCAGGGAGGGGCTGACTAGGGCTAGGTGAGCTCCCGCTCGTTGTGAGAGGGGGGCGACAGTTACCTCCACCTTGTTGCGCTCGATTGCCTTGACGGTGGCGGCGCCTACTTGCTTGGGGGTGGAGGTGCCCATGCCGGGGGGTGGCTTGGCGCCCGCGTCGGCGAACATGCCGGCTTCGCGGATGAAGCCCGGGGAGACGATCGAGACGCCGACGCCGCGGGGGTTGAGGTCGCTGCGCAGGCCGAGGGCGAAGCCGCGGAGGCCGAACTTGGTCGCGTTGTAGATGGAGCTGCGGGGGCTGGCGGCCTTGCCGGAGAGCGAGGCGACGAAGACGAGCTGGCCGGAGCCGGCCTCGAGCATCGCCGGGTAGAGCGCGCGGGCCAGCAGCATCGGCGCCTCGAGGTTGACGCGGAGCGCTCGCTTGACCTCCTCGGCGCTGAACTCGTCGAGCTTGCCCGAGCCGGGCAGGCCGGCGTTGGCGACGAGGATCTCGGTCCCGGCCGCTTCGGCGGCGAGGCGCTCGGCGGCGTCGGGCTCGGCGAGGTCGGCTGGGAGAACGGAGTGGCCGCCGCCGGGCAGCTCCGCGGCCAGCTGCTCGAGCGCCTCGCGGCTGCGGGCGCTGAGCGTGAGCACCGCGCCCCGCTCGGCCATCGCCGCCGCAATCGCCCTTCCCAGGCCTCCCGTTGCCCCCGTGAGGAGCGCTTTGCGGCCCGAAAGGTTCATCCCAGGGCGCAAGCTACCAGTCGAGGCGTCGAACAGATCCTCGATGGGAGCGGGATCTTCGACCAAATATTTGCGTTTTGTAAGCGAACCGCCGTGGAATCGTCTACACTGCCCGCGTTCAATAACCGGAACGCCGAATCCTCAGCGCATAGGGCGCATGGGGAGCGGGGGAACCAAGTTTCCGGGGCTAACCCACCAGGTCCAAGGTGGGGGCGCAAGCTCCTTTCGCGCCAGCCCGACAGCTAACCCCGTAGGCCGACGAAGGAGAATCGGTTTGCGTCACAACTTCAGGTTGGCTGGGCTTGCCCTTGTCATTACCCTCTTTGCCGTCCTCGCAATCGCCCCCGTCGGCGCCTCCGCGCGCTGCACGAGCGGCGGCCTCACCCCGACGGAAGTCGACGTCTGCACCCCGACCGCGAAAGCGCACCTGCTGCCGAACGGGACCCTGATCCCGCCCGCAAGCGCTCCCGCCCGGGTCAAAAAGGTGATCGCCGCGGCGAACAAGATCCGCACCAAACCGTATGTCTGGGGCGGCGGCCACGCCCGCTGGTGGGACCGCGGCTACGACTGCTCCGGCGCCGTCTCCTTCGCCCTCCACGGCGGCAAATTCCTCGAAAGTCCTCTCCCCTCCGGTCCGATGATGAAGTGGGCCGAAGAAGGCGAAGGACGCTGGATCACCACCTACGCGAACTCCGGCCACGCCTACGCCGTGATCGCCGGCTTCCGCTGGGACACCTCCGGCGACGGGGCGGGCGAAACCGGCCCCCGCTGGCACGAAGACCTGCGCGACAACGTCGGCTTCGTCGCCCGTCACCCAGCTGGGTACTAACTAGAGCTGCCGGTTGGGAGGGGGTCGGGTACCCCCGCTCGGAGCACCTCCGCCGGGAGGGGCCGCTTTTGCTGACGCCTCGGGCGTAGCTGGCCCCGGCTCCATGCTGAGTACCTCGCGGGGGTACCCGACCCCCTCCTCCCCACAGCTGCTGAGAGACGGCGGTGCTCCGCGACGTGGCTGGGGGGCTCGCACAGGTCCTCGTTGGGGGCCTAGCTGATTAGGGACGGGCCTCTCGGTGAATCGGAGGGAGCCGGTGGGGGTCCTGGCGTACTCAGCATGGAGCCGCGCCTAGACCTTCGAGGCGCCAGCCGGAAGCGATCCTCGCGGCGGAGGTGCTCGCCGGGACCCCCACCGGCTCCCTCCCCCGCGCCGAGCGCGTACTCCACTGCGGCTAAGACTCGGCGTCCACTTTGTTCTTGCAATCCGCACCTGCGCGGATAACGTCAGGGGCATAGACGCTGCAGCTGCTGACATTCGTCTTTCCGGCCTCACCAAGTACTACGGGGAGGTGGCGGCGGTCGCGGGGATCGACTTGGAGATCGCCCGGGGGGAGTTCTTCACGATGCTGGGGCCGTCGGGCTCGGGCAAGACGACGACGCTGCGGATGATCGCCGGGTTCGAGGACCCGACGGAGGGGACGATCGAGCTGGCGGGCGAGGACGTCGGCGGCGTGCCGCCGTACGAGCGGGCGGTCAACACGGTCTTCCAGGACTACGCGCTCTTCCCCCACATGAGCGTCGGCGAGAACGTCACCTACGGGCTGAAGGTCGCCGGCGTGGCCAAGGCCGAGCGGGCGCAGCGGCGCGACGAGGCGCTGGAGATGGTCCGCCTCCCCGGCTACGCCGACCGCAAGCCGGGGGAGCTCTCCGGCGGCCAGCGACAGCGGGTCGCCCTGGCGCGGGCGATCGTCAACCGGCCGAAGGTGCTGCTGCTCGACGAGCCGCTGGGAGCGCTCGACCTGAAGCTGCGCGAGGAGATGCAGACCGAGCTTAAGACGATCCAGGGCGAGGTCGGGATCACCTTCGTCTACGTCACCCACGACCAGGATGAGGCGCTGACGATGAGCGACCGGATCGCCGTCTTCAACGGCGGCCGGATCGAGCAGGTGGCCTCGCCGCTGGAGCTCTACGAGCGGCCGGCGAACGAGTTCGTCGCCGGCTTCGTCGGCATCTCCAACCTGCTCGACCGCGACGGGGAGCGGATGACGATCCGCCCCGAGAAGATCGAGCTGCTGGCGCCAGGCGCTCCGACCGACGGCCTCCACACGGAGAGCGGTCGCGTCGTCGACGTCGCCTATGCCGGCAGCGTCACCCGCTTCACGGTTCAGCTCGAGCAAGGGGAGAAGCTCCAGCTGGTGAGACAGAACGTGGAGAGCGCGTCATCGGGCGCGTTGCCAGGGCAGGGAAATGAGGTCCTAGTCGGGTGGCGGCCGGAGCACGCGGCCGCCGTCGGCGGGAAGTCAACCAAACAGGAGGTAGCACCATCATGAGGAGAAGGGATGGCAACCCCGCCCGCACGGCGTGGCTCGTCGTTGCCGGCTTGGTCGTGTTCATGCTCGCGCTGGCCGGTTGCGGCGGCGGAGGCAGCGACACCACCGGCGGTGGCAGCAGCGACGAAGCGCTGCAGAAACTCGGCAAGGGAGAGGGCGAAGTCTCGCTGATCTCCTGGGCCGGCTATGTCGAACCCGGCTGGAGCAAGCCGTTCGAACAGAAAACCGGCTGCAAGGTCAACAACAAGGAAGCCGGCACCTCCGACGAAATGGTCGAGTTGATGAAAAGCGGCCAGTACGACGGCGTCTCCGCCTCGGGCAACGCCACCGCGCGCCTCGTCGCCGCCGGCCTCGTCGCGCCGGTCAACACCGACCTCGTCCCCAACTACAAGACGGTCTTCAGCGACCTCAAGGACCAGCCCTACAACACCTTCGAAGGCGTCAACTACGGGATCCCGCACGGCCGCGGCGCCAACCTGCTGATGTGGAACGGAGACGACGTCAAGCCGGCGCCGGACTCCTGGGACGTGATGTTCGATCCCAAGGTCGCCGCCAAGTACAAGGGCAAGATCAGCGTCTACGACGAATCCAGCTACATCGCCGACGCCGCCATGTACCTCAAGTTCCACCAGCCCGACCTGGGGATCGAAAACCCCTACGAGCTGAACGAAGAGCAGTTCAACGCGGCGATCGACCTGCTGAAGGAACAGCAGGCGAACGTCGGCGAATACTGGTCCGAAGCGGCCAAGCAGATCTCCGCCTTCGCCGGCGGCGATGTCCAGGTAGGCACCACCTGGCAGTACCAGTACTTCGCGCTGAAGGAAGAAGGCGTGCCGGTGCAGGCCAGCCCGGCGAGTCAGGGCTTCCTGCCGAAGGAGGGTGCGACCGGCTGGTCGGACACCTGGATGATCGCCAAGGACGCCAAACATCCCAACTGCATGTACGAGTGGATGAACTGGATCATCGAACCGAAAGTCAACGCGGAAGTCGCCGAATGGTTCGGCGAGGCACCGGCGCAGGAACTGGCCTGCAAGGAAACCGAAAACAAGAATTTCTGCGCCGAATACCACGCCGAAGAACCGGACTTCTGGAAGCGGGTCTACTACTGGGAAACCCCGCTTGCGGACTGCGGCAACGGCGAAGAAGACTGCAAGGACTACAACGACTGGGTGAAAGCCTGGACGACGATCAAAGGCTGAGAAAGAGCCTTTCGATCGATGGCATCTGAAACGGTCGCGGAGAGGAGGTCGGCGGGCAACCGGCTCGCCGGCCTCTTCCACGGCCGCGAGCGCCTGCAGGTAGGGGCGCTGCTGGCCGGCCCGGTGGGCTGGCTGGTGATCGGCTACCTGGGCTCGCTGGCCCTGCTGCTGGTCGCCGCCTTCTGGTCGGTCGACCCACTGAGCGGGGCGACGATCAAGGAATTCACCCTCGAGAACTTCGAATCGCTGGTCGACGAACCGGTCTACCGCGACATCGTCTGGCGGACCGTCCGCACCGCCCTCCTGGTCACGCTGACCGACGCGGTGATCGCCTTCCCAATCGCCTTCTACATGGCGAAGCTGGCGAGCCGGCGGGGCAAGGCGCTGCTGGTGATCGGGATCCTGCTGCCGCTCTGGTCGAGTTACCTGGTCAAGGTCTACGCTTGGCGGACGCTGCTCTCCGCCAACGGGGCGATCAACTGGGCGCTCGAGCCGATCGGGCTGCACGGGCCCGGCTACGGGCTGACCGCCGTCTGGCTGGTGATGAGCTACCTCTGGCTGCCGTACATGATCCTGCCGATCTACGCCGGGCTGGAGCGGATCCCGAACTCGCTGATCAGCGCCTCCGAGGACCTCGGCGCCTCCCCCTTCACGACCTTCCGGCGGGTGATCCTCCCGCTCAGCTTTCCCGCCGTCGTCGCCGGCTCGATCTTCACCTTCTCCCTCACCCTCGGCGACTACATCACCCCGCGCCTGGTCTCCAACGACCAGTTCATCGGCAACGTCATCTTCAGCAACGTCGCCAACAACCAGCCCTTCGCCGCCGCCCTCGCGATCGTCCCGATCGTGGTCACGATCGCCTACCTCCTGGTCGCCCGCCGGCTGGGCGCCTTCGAGCACGTCTGATGAGGCTCTCGGGACGCTCCCAATGGTTGCTGCGGGCCGCGGTCGCGGCCGGGCTCGCCTTCATCTACGTGCCGCTGGTCGTGATCGTGATCTACGCCTTCAACTCGAGCAAGATCCTCGAGTGGCCGCCGCCCGGCTTCACCACCCACTGGTTCACCCAGGCGTTCAAGAACGAGGCGGCGCGGGAGGCCTTCGTCACCTCGCTCAAGGCCGGCGTCGCCGCCAGCGCGATCGCCCTCGTCCTCGGCACCCTCGCCTCGCTCGCCGTCGCCCGCCACCGCTTCTTCGGGCGGGAGACGATCTCCTTCCTCGTCATCCTCCCGATCGCCCTGCCGGGGATCGTCACCGGCGTCGCGATCTCCAACACCTTCACCCAGGTGCTGGACGTCCCCCTCAGCCTCTTCACGGTGATCGTCGGCCACGCCACCTTCTGCATCGTCATCGTCTACAACAACGCCGTCGCCCGCCTGCGTCGCCTCTCCGGCTCCTTCGAGGAGGCCTCGGCCGACCTCGGCGCCCACACCTGGCAGACCTTCCGCTACGTCACCTTCCCCGGCATGCGCAGCGCCCTGATCGCCGGCGGCCTGCTCGCCTTCGCCCTCTCCTTCGACGAGATCATCGTCACCAACTTCACGATCGGCGCCGGCGAACAGACCCTGCCGATCTGGATCTACTCCAACCTCTTCCGCCCCCACGAACTCCCGATCGTCAACGCCGTCGCCGTGCTCGTGATCCTGATCTCGATCATCCCCGTCTACCTCGCCCACCGCCTCGGCGCCGAGGAGGGCGGCGCCACCGGCGGCCGCGGAGCGGGTGGCGGGGTCGAGACCGAGGCGACCGCCGTGCCGTAGTCGGCGTTCGTCCTTTTCCGGGCTATAGCCGGTAAAAGGACGAACGCCCTGTTGAGGAAGTGTCACGAGTGCCGATACCCGTGGCATGAGAGCCGAGCTCCTCCTCTTCGCCTTCCTGTTCCTGGCTTCATTCCCGCTGATCTACCGGTATCTGAAGACCCAGCAGGATCCGGAATGGGAAGAACGCTGGAACCAGCTGCCGCAGCTCCAGCGCGAACAGATCGCTTCTGCAGTTCGGCGCGGCGAGACCCTTCAAAATCCCGAAGAAGCCGAGCTGGCGGCCGGTTTCGCCCGCCAGCAACGGGCCACCGCGACGATCTTCTCCAGCGGCCGGGTCGCTCACTTCGTCCTCGCCGGCTTCTTCCTGTTGATCGGGATCGTCGGCAGCTCGCCCTTGGTCCTCGTCCTCGCGCTGTTCCTGCTGTCGTTCTTCGGCTGGGTCGCCTACCGAGAACGGGTCACCAAGCGCAACCTCGACCGCGCCGAAGACCCCGCAGCGCCACGCTAGGGAATCACGCTGTCAGGAGGGACCGGTGGGGGTCCCGGCGTACTCAGCATGGAGCCGCGCCATCCACTCGTGAGGCGTTAGCCAAAGACGATTCTCGCGGCGGAGGTGCTCGCCGGGACCCCCACCGGTCCCTCCTCTCCGCCCGCGCTAAAGCGGGATGTTGCCGTGCTTGCGCTTCGGCTGGTCGACGCGCTTGGTCTGCAGCATCCGCAGGGCCCGGATCAGCTTCGGGCGGGTCTGGCGGGGCTCGATGACGTCGTCGATGTAGCCGCGCTCGGCCGCCGAGTAGGGGTTGGCGAAGTGGGCTTTGTAGTCGTCGATCAGTTTCTGGCGGCGCTCGTCGGGGGTCGGCGAGTTGGCGATGTCTTTGCGATAGATGATGTTGACGGCGCCCTCAGGGCCCATGACGGCGACCTCGGCGGTCGGCCAGGCGACGTTGTAGTCGGCCAGCATGTGCTTGGAGTTCATGACGTCGTAGGCGCCGCCGTAGGCCTTGCGGGTGACGACGGTGAGCTTCGGCACCGTCGCCTCGGTGAAGGCGTAAAGCAGCTTGGCGCCGTGGCGGATGATCCCGTTCCACTCCTGGTCGGTGCCGGGGAGGAAGCCGGGCACGTCGGTGAAGGTCAGGATCGGGATGTTGTAGCAGTCGCAGGTGCGCACGAAACGGGCCGCCTTCTCGGAGGCCTCGATGTCGAGGACGCCGGCGAGGAAGGCGGGCTGGTTGCCGACGATCCCGATCGGGAAGCCGTCGAGGCGGGAGAAGCCGCAGACGATGTTCTTCGCGAAGTGCTCGTGGACCTCGAAGAACTCCGCGTCGTCGACGACGCGGGCGATCACGTCGCGCATGTCATAGGGCTTCTGCGGGTCGTCGGGGACGAGCGTGTCGAGCTCGTCGTCTTCGCGCTCGGGGTCGTCCGTCGGCTCGAACCGCGGCGGCGCCTCGAGGTTGTTCGAGGGCAGGAAGCTCATCAGGTAGCGGACGTCCTCGAGGCAGCTCTCCTCGTCCTCGGCGGCGAAGTGGGCGACGCCCGACTTCGAGTTGTGGCTCATCGCGCCGCCGAGCTCCTCGAACTCGACTTCCTCGCCGGTCACGGTCTTGATCACTTCCGGGCCGGTGATGAACATGTGCGAGGTCTCTTTGACCATGAAGATGAAGTCGGTCATCGCCGGCGAGTAGACGGCGCCGCCGGCGCAGGGACCCATGATCAGGCTGATCTGCGGAATCACGCCCGAGCACTGGACGTTGCGGACGAAGACGTCGCCGTAGGCGCCGAGGGAGACGACCCCCTCCTGGATCCGGGCGCCGCCGGAGTCGTTGATCCCGATCACCGGCGCCCCGACCTGGGCGGCCAGGTCCATGACCTTGCACATCTTCTCCGACATCACCTCGCCGAGGCTGCCGCCGAAGACGGTGAAGTCCTGGCTGAAGACGAAGACGGTGCGGCCGTCGATCGTCCCGTGCCCGGTGACGACGGCGTCGCCCCAGGGCCGGTTTTTCTGCATCTCGAAGTCGTAGGTGCGGTGGCGGACGAAGGTGTCGAGCTCCTCGAAGGAGCCGGGGTCGAGCAGCTTCTCGATCCGCTCGCGGGCGGTCATCTTGCCCTTCGCGTGCTGCTTCTCGACCGCGGCCTCGGAGGCCGAGTTGAGGGCCGCCTCGCGCAGCTCGCGCAGGTAGGAGAGCTTCTCGTCGTGGGTTTCGGGGTTTCTCTCGCGCATCGGCCGCGGAAGTCTATTTACGCCGCGGACGTGGTGCCCTCAGACACACGAAGGGCCCGCCGGAGCGGGCCCTTCGATTTCACGATGCGGAGGGATCCTAGAGTTCTGCGCAGACCGCGTAAGCGAGGATCGTCCAGGTCCCCGTCTCGTCTTCGAGCTCTTTCGCTGAGGCGCTCCAGCCGATTCGGGCGCCGGCGGCATCGAATTCTGGCGCCGATTCCGTCGGGATCACTTTGCTGCTGCCGGTGATCCGCACGCCGCCGCCGAGGACTTCCTTGCCGCTCGGGCATTTGGCGATCACCGTTTTAGTCGCTTCGGACTGCGGGCCGCTGGTTTCCGTCACGTAGGTGACGTTCTTAACCAGCTGCTTCCAGACCGCGGCCGAGATCTTCGCCGAGGTGATCGCTTCGTTGTCGATCTTGCCGGTGCCTACGGATTCCGCGCCGAGCTTGGCTTCGGTCACCGCTTTCTTGGCGATGGCGCCGCTGGTGACCGCTTCCTTGGCCAGCTTCGAGCCGCTCACTGCGCCCGCGCCGAGGTCAGCGTTGACGACGCCGCCGTTCTTGATTTTCCCGGAGGTGACCGCCTGGCTCTTGATTTTCGCGTTGGTCACAGCCTGACGGGCGATGTTGACGGCCTTGACCTGATTCGGCTTCAGTTTCACCGCCGCGTACGCCGTGCCCCCGAGGGCGATGAAGAGGGCCATACATGACAAGACATTGGCCACCGTGAGGTGCCGCTTCAGGTTGTTCACTCAGAGTCTCCTTTTAGAACTTCATTGTCAGACGAAAGGCCGCCGCTGCGGCTCCGCGAGACGGTCGAGGACGGCTTCGAGATCGGCCTCGGCGAGCCCGGTCTCCGGGGCGGCGCGGATCTCGACCCTGGTGCCGAAGCCCTTCTCGGCCATCGTCACCTCGACCCCCTCGACGGTCGCGATCAGCTCCGCCAGCTCGGGTTCGGACTTCATCAGGGTCCTGGAAACCTCGATCATCGGTTGCGGCTTCAACCGTCGCCGCCGCGTTCCTTCCCCGCGGAAAAGCTGGGACGAACCGTTCAGCATTCGCACCGCCGCAGGCGGGTAGTGGAGGCGCTCATGCCATCGGCGAAGGAGATCGCGCGGCTGGCCCGGGAGACCCTCGGGATCGAGCGGCTGCGGCGCGGCCAGTTGCAGGCGATCGAGGCGGTGGCCGCCGGCCGCGACACCCTCGGGGTGATGGCGACCGGGTACGGCAAGTCGGCGATCTACCAGCTGGCCGGGGAGCTGATGGAGGGGCCGACGATCGTCGTCTCACCGCTGATCGCGCTGCAGCGGGACCAGGTTGAGGCGATGGAGGAGGCGGCGCCGGGCGAGGCGGCGGAGCTGAACTCGACGGTCTCCGAGCGCAGGCGCGAGGAGCTGATGGAGCAGCTGCGGCGCGGCGAGCGCGAGTTCCTCCTGCTGGCGCCGGAGCAGCTCGCCAAGGAGGAGGTGCGAGAGGAGCTGCGGGAGGCGAAGCCCTCGCTGCTGGTCGTCGACGAGGCCCACTGCATCAGCGAGTGGGGGCACGACTTCCGGCCCGACTACCTCCGCCTCGGCGCCTTCGCCGCCGAGCTCGGCCATCCGACCCTGCTGGCGCTGACCGCGACCGCCTCTCCCCCGGTCCGGCGCGAGATCGTCGAGCGGCTGGGGATGGAGGACCCGGAGGTGGTCATCCGCGGCTTCGACCGTCCGAACCTGCACCTCGCTCTCCGTCGCTTCACCGAGGAGCACGGCAAAGAGCGGGCCCTGGTCGAGGCGGTGCGGGAGGCCGAGAAGCCCGGCATCGTCTACATCGCCACCCGGAAGGCCAGCGAGGAGCTGGCGGAGGAGCTGCGCGAGGCCGGGGTCGCCGCCGAGGCCTACCACGCCGGCCTCGCCTCCAAGCGCCGCGGCGAGCTGCAGGACGCCTTCATGAACGACGAGATCGAGGCGATCGTCGCCACCACCGCCTTCGGGATGGGGATCGACAAGCCGAACGTCCGCTTCGTCTTCCACGCCGGCCTCTCCGACTCCGTCGACTCCTACTACCAGGAGGTCGGCCGCGCCGGCCGCGACGGCGAGCCCGCCGCCGCCTGCGCCTTCTACCGCCCCGAGGACCAGGCGATCCGCCGCTTCTTCGCCGGCGGCACCCCTGAGGATCGCGCCGACTACGAGCAGTCGAGGCTGGAAATGATGCGCTCCTACGCCGAGTACAGCGGCTGCCGCCGCGACTTCGTCCTCAGCTACTTCGGCGAGGAGCACGAGCCGCCCTGCGGCAACTGCGACAACTGCGCCGCCGGCCTGGTCGAGCCCGAATCCGAGGAGGAGCGACCCTTCGAAATCGGCGCCACCGTCACGCACAACGAGTGGGGCCCAGGCGAAGTCCAGCGCTACGACAACGACCGCGTCGTCGTCCTCTTCGAATCCGTCGGCTACCGCACCCTGGACCTCGAGCTCGTCGCCGAGAAGGAACTACTGACAGCCATCTGACGAGTGGTGAGTTTTGGCCCCCATAGAGGCCTCAATTCACCAAGCGCTAGAAAAAGGCGCCGCCCTTGTATTCGCCGAAGACCTCTCGCATGGCACCGCAGACCTCGCCGATCGAGGCGTTGGCGGCGAGGGCGGCGCGGATCGGATGGAGGAGGTTGCCGTCGCCGCGGGCGACGTCGCGGAGGGAGTCGAGCTTGGCGTCGACCTCGGCCTGGTCGCGGTTCTCCTTGAAGGCCTTGAGCCGGGCCAGCTGGCGCTGCTCGGCCTCGGGGTCGACCTTGAGGATGTCGACGTCGTCGACCTGGTCGGTGACGAACTTGTTGACGCCGACGATGATGTCCTGGCCACTCTTGTAGCGCTCGTGGTAGCTCATCGCCGACTCCTCGATCTCGCGCTGCATGAACTCCAGCGCCTCGACCGAGCCGCCGAGCTCTTCGACCTTGTCCATCAGCTCCCAGGAGCGGGTTTCGATCTCGTCGGTCAGGCCCTCGACGAAGTAGGAGCCGGCGAAGGGGTCGACGGTGTCGGCGGCGCCCGACTCGTAGGCGAGCACCTGCTGGGTGCGCAGGGCGATCCGGGCCGAGCGCTCGGTCGGCAGGGCCAGCGCCTCGTCGAAGCCGTTGGTGTGCAGGGACTGGGTGCCGCCACAGACGGCGGCGAAGCCCTGCAGGGCGACGCGGATGATGTTCACCTCGGGCTGCTGGGCCTGCAGCGTCACCCCGCCGGTCTGGGTGTGGAAGCGGATCATCTGCGAGCGCTCGCTCTCCGAGCCGAAGCGCTCGCGCACGATCTTCGCCCACATCCGTCGCACGGCGCGGAACTTCGCCACCTCCTGGAAGACGTTGTTGTGGCAGTTGAAGAAGAACGCGAGCCGGGGCGCGAACTCGTCGATCTTGAGGCCCCGGTCGAGCGCCGCCTCGGTGTAGGCGATCGCGTTCGAGAGCGTGAACGCGACCTCCTGTACGGCCGAGCAGCCCTTCTCACGGATGTGGTACCCGCTGATCGAGATCGTGTTCCACTTCGGCACGTTGGCCTGGCAGTACTCGAAGATGTCGGTGGTCAGCCGCATCGTCGGCTCGGCCGGGTAGATGTAGTTGCCGCGTGCCATGTACTCCTTCA
>DATMBY010000201.1:0-6870 GCA_035558995.1 Solirubrobacterales bacterium | reverse complement strand
GCCTCGCCCCGCAGGAGCCGAACATCGACTGGTTCCTCACCGTCAAGGAGACGCTCGACTACCACGCCGGGTATTTCGGGATGCCGCGCCGCGAGCGCCGCGAGCGCACGCAGGAACTGCTCGAGACCTTCTCCCTGACCGAGAAGAAGGACGAGCGCACGCGCACCCTCTCCGGCGGGATGAAACGGCGGCTGATCCTGGCCCGGGCGATGATGCACCGGCCGCGCCTGCTGATCCTCGATGAGCCGACCGCCGGCGTCGACGTCGAGCTGCGCCTCGAGCTCTGGCACTACGTCCAGAAAATCAACCAGGAGGGGACGACGATTCTCCTCACCACGCACTACCTGGAGGAGGCCGAGCAGCTCTGCGACCGGATCGCCTTCATCGCCGAGGGGCAGATCGTCGCCGAGGGGACCAGCGAGTCGCTCGCCGAGCGCTTCGACGTCGCCAACCTCGAGGACGCCTACCTGGCGCTGGTCGGCCGCGGCGAGCTCTCCCGCTCGCACATCGAGACGGCGCCGGAGGTGGAGGCGTGAGCACCGCCCAGATCCGGCTGGCGACGCTCTGGCGCCGCGAGGTCAACCGCTTCATGAAGATCAAGAAGCAGACGATCGGCGCGCCGCTGCTGGAAACCTTCCTCTACATCTCCGTCTTCGGCGCCGCCCTCGGCTCCCGGATCGACAAGCTGCACGGGATCGACTACGTCGTCTTCGTCATCCCCGGGCTGATCATGATGGCCTGGTCGACCAACGCCTTCTCGAACAACTCCTCCTCGATCCTCCAGCAGAAGTTCCAGGGCGCGATCCAGGATCAGCTCTCCTCTCCCGCCTCCCCGGCGGAGCTGCTGCTCGCCTTCTCGCTCGGCGGCTTCATGCGCGGCCTGATCGTCGCGGTGCTGACCTTCATCGCCTCGATCCTGCTCGTCGACCTGCCGGTCGACCACGTCCTCGTTCTGATCCCGTCGCTGTTCCTGGTCGGGTTCTTCTTCTCCCAGCTCGGGGTCCTGATCGGCGTCCGCGCCGAGCAGTTCGACGACGTCGCTTTCGCCCAGACCTTCATCCTCACGCCGCTGATCTTCCTCGGCGGCGTCTTCTACTCGGCGGCGCTGCTGCCCGAGCCCTACGAGACGCTGACCCACTTCAACCCGATCTACTACATGATCAACCTCGTCCGCTACGGCTTCGTCGGCTACACCGAAGTCAGCATCCCGCTCTCGCTACTGGCCCTGAGCGCGGCCACCGCGGCCCTCTTCCTCGTCAACCTCCGCCTCTTCAGCAAGGGCTACCGCCTGCGCGCCTAAGCGGGGCCGAGCTTAGAAGGGTGGTGGGGGTGCCTCCTCCAGACACTCAACATCGAGCCATAGCGAGATGTGTCTGGAGGGGGCACCCCCACCACCCGACCCCTCCGATCAACCCGGATCCGCGACCGGCACGGCGATCTTCTCGTGATCGTCGGGCAGCAGCAGGATCGCCCCCTCGCCGGTGACGTAGGCCTCCTCGCCGTGCTGGCTGACGTCCATGCCGCCCGCCTCTTCTTTGTCGGTCGCCCGCAGCGGCATCACCGCCCCGACCAGCTTCAGGAGGACGAAGGTCATGACGAAGGCGTAGGCCGGCGCCGCCAGCGCCGCCAGGACCTGGTCGAGCAGCTGACCGGGGTTGCCGTAGAGGAGGCCGTCGGAGACCCCGTTCCAGCTCTCCTGGGCGAAGAAGCCGATGAAGAGGATGCCGATGAAGCCGGCCGTGCCGTGGGCGGCAAGGACGTCGAGGGTCTCGTCGACCCTGGTCCGCGTGCGCCAGACGATGATCGCGTAGCTCGGGAAGGCTCCCAGCGCCCCGAGCAGCATCGCCCAGCCGGGGCTGACGTAGCCGCCCGCGGGGGTGATCAGGACGCAGCCGACGATGATCGCGGTGGCGGCGCCGATCGCCGTCACCTTGCGGCCGCGGAAGAGGTCGAGCGCGAACCAGACGACCAGCGTTGCCGCCGGGCAGAGCAGCGTGTTGGTGAAGGCGAGCACGCTCGGTTCCCCGGTCGAGAAGCCGCTGCCGCCGTTGAACCCGAACCAGCCGAACCACAGCAGGCCCGCGCCGAGGAGCACGAAGACGGCGTTGTGAGGGAGGAGCGCCTGGCGGCCGTAGTCCTTGCGCGCGCCGACGACCAGCGCCGCCGCCAGGGCCGAGAACCCCGACGCCATCTCGACCGGGACGCCGCCGGCGAAGTCGAGGGTGCCGCCGGAGATCAGCCAGCCGCCGCCGAAGGCCCAGTGGGCGAGCACTGCGTAGACGACGACCGACCAGAGCGCCGCGAAGACGAGGAACGGGCCGAACCGCATCCGCTCGACCACCGCGCCGGAGATCAGCGCCGTGGTGATGATGCAGAAGGTTGCCTGGAAGGCGAAGAAGACGAGCTCGGGGATCGCCGTCCCTTCCCGCGGGGCGAAGTCGACGCCGCTCATGAAGGCGTTGCCGAGGCCGCCGAGGATGGCGCCGTCGCCGTCGAAGGCAAGCGAGTAGCCGACGGCGGCCCAGGTCACGGTCGCGACCGCGATCGCGGCGATGCTCATCATGAAGGTGTTGAGGGTGTTCTTGGAGCGGACGAGGCCGGCGTAGAAGAGGCCGAGCGCCGGCGTCATCAGCAGCACCAGCGCGGTGGCGACCAGCATCCAGGCGGTATCGCCCGTGTCGATGCCGTTCATTTGTTCACCGGCGTCACGGCGCCCTCGTCGCTGTCGCCGGTGCGGATCCGCACCGCGTGGTCGAGCGGCAGGACGAAGATCTTGCCGTCGCCGACTTCGCCGGTGCGGCCGCCTTCGCAGAGCGCTTCCACGGTTCGGTCGACGAAGTTGTCTGAGACCGCGACCTCGAACCTGACCTTCTCCGAGAGGCCCATCTGCACGGTCGTGCCGCGGTAGGTCTCGACCCGGTCCATCTCGCCGCCGTGCCCCTGGACCCGGCTCATCGAGAAGCCGCGGACCTCCGCTCGGTGCAGCGCCTCGAGGACCTGGTTCGCCTGCTCGGGGCGAACGATCCCAATTACGAGTTTCACTTTGCCTCCATCTCCCTTGAACAAGAACCTGCCGCGGGCGACCCTACCGGGATGGCAAGCGGGATTGCGCGCCGCTCGCCAGCAGGGGGGCCGGGGGCCGCGGCTCCCTACAATCAGCGACTGAATGGCCACGCGGGTACGCAGGCGGCGACGCAAGCCGCACCATCCCATCTGGCACAAGCTCGCGATCCCGCTGGGAATCATCGTCGCGCTGGTGCTGGTCGCCGGCGGCATGGCGGCCGCGTGGGCGATCGACGTCTACAACTCGGCCCCGGCGCTCTCGAGCTTGAAGCCGGTGCAGAAGGGCCGCTCCTCGGCGATCTACGCCGCCGACGGCAGCCTGATCGGGTTCATCCGCTCCGAAAACGTGCGCCAGCCGCTGCCCGAAAAGGCCCAGCCGCAGGTCCTGCGCGACGCGACGATCGCGATCGAGGACAAGAACTTCTTCGAGCACGGGGCCCTCGACTACGAAGGCATCGCCCGCGCCGCCTGGAAGGACCTGCAGGCCGGCGCCGCCGTCCAGGGCGCCTCGACGATCACCCAGCAGCTGGTCCGCAACCTCTACATCCACAACCCGGAAAACACCCTGAAGCGAAAGCTGATCGAAGCCTCACTTGCGGTCGAGCTCGAGGAAGCCCACAGCAAGAACTGGATCCTCACCCAGTACCTCAACAGCGCCCCGTACGGGACGGTCGAAGGGCAGACCGCGGTCGGCGCCGAGGCCGCCTCGCAGACCTACTTCTCCAAGCCCGCCAAGGACCTCGACCTGACCGAGGCGGCGCTGCTGGCCGGGCTGCCGCAGGCGCCCTCCGAATACAACCCCTTCCTCGATCCGAAGGCGGCGACGAAGCGGCGCAACGAGGTGCTGCTGGTGATGAACGAACAGGGCTACATCACCGGCAATGAATACCGCGAGGCAAAGGACCGCGGCCTCGGCCTCAACCCCGGCGACAAGTACCAGGTGATCAAGGACCCGTTCCTCTTCGACCTCGTCCAGAACGAACTGATCGACAAGTACGGGATCAACACCGTCCGCAAAGGCGGCCTCAAGGCATACACGACGATCGACCCCGACCTGCAGGCGAAGGCCGAATACGCGGTCGAAAACTACTGCTCCGTCTGCTACCCCGAAGGCGGCCCGGTCGCCGGCCTCGCCTCGGTCAACCCGAGCAACGGCGCGATCGTCGCCCTCGCCTCGACCGAAGGCTTCGCCGACGAAAGCCAGTTCAACTACGCCTGGCAGGCGCGCCGCCAGCCGGGCTCCTCGTTCAAGACCTTCGTCCTCACCACCGCGGTCAAGGAGGGGATCGACCCCGGCAGCACCTATTACGACGGCACTTCGCCGAAGACCCTGGAAATCCCCGGCGGCGGCACCTGGACGGTCAACAACTCCGAGGGCGAGGGCGGCGGCACCTACGACCTCGAAAGCGCCACCTGGGATTCGGTCAACGTCGTGTACGCCCAGCTCGACCTCGACGTCGGGCCCGAAAACGTCACCCAGACGGCGCAGGAAATGGGGATCGAATCGCCGCTGGAATCGGTCCCGGCGGAGGGGATCGGCGGTCTCGGCGCCGGCGTCACCCCGCTGGAAATGGCCGACGCCTACGCGACCCTGGCCAGCGGCGGCATCCACCACGACCCGACCGCGGTGAGCAAAGTCGAGTTCCCCAACGGCAAGGTCGACGACTTCGAGAAAGAGGCCGGCAAGCGCGTCCTCACCGAGGGCCAGGCATACGAAGTCACCCGCATCCTCGAGGGCGTGATCACCCAGGGCACCGGCGCCGGCTACACCAACACGGGCTGCTCCAGCGCCGCCGGCAAGACCGGTACCTCGGAGGAGCTCTCCGACGCCTGGTTCGTCGGCTTCACCCCGCTCTTCTCCACCGCGGTCTGGGTCGGCCACCCGACGACTCGCGAATACACCGGCTTCGGCGGTCCCACCGCCGGCCCGATCTGGGCCAACTACATGACCGAAGCGGTCGAAGGCGAATGCCCCGAATTCGAGACCGGCTCGGCACCCGACCTCGAAGGCCTGGACAGCGACCACACCTCTTCGAGCAGCTACAACGGCTACGAAGAAGAAGAAACCTACGAAGGCTACGAAGAAGAATCCGAAGAAGCGAGCGGTGGCGGCAAGGGCGACAACGGCGCGGGAGAAGAAAACACCGCCGAACCCGAGCCCGAACCCACCCCGACTCCGGAACCCACCCCGACGCCCACCCCCGCCCCGTCCGGCGGCGGCGTCAGCCCCGGCTGATCACCGGCTCCGAAGTAGGGGCCCCGATAGGGGACCAAATCTCGGTGAGGTCACCTATCCCGAACCGGGAGCCCTAGCGTGCCGATCCAGAACATGCCAATCAAGAGGAAGACCGACCCGAGTTCAGCAAGCCCCCACACAACAAGTTTGAAAGCTCGCCATTTGCGTTTCGCGAAGCGCGCATCCTCGGCAACCTTCGGTTCAAAGCCAGGAAGGCTCGATCGATGTCCCTGCGAGTCGCCGGTTGGATTCACATCGCCGCTGACCGGTCGTGAGGTGCTCTGCATCTTGAGGCGAGGCTCGCAGCGTCCTCGTCATGGAAGGGAATCGGGAAGTACCGCTTGCTGCCGACGCCGTCGCTCCATTCGAGGGTGGGCGCGGACAAAGGGGAAGATGCGTCGCTTTTCCGTGGCTACGAAAAACGGGCCGATGCGAGCTGGGGCGAGGTATTCCGGAACCGCTTCTTCCAGGGCAGACTGGCGGAGGCCAACCTTCTTCCAAGCGTCGAACGGGAGAGGCCAGCCGAGACGATTACTCCCGCGGTCAGGACGACGTAGGTCTGAAGGGGCAACGGCGCTTTTCCCCAGCGGTACACGGCGAAGCCTATGGCGATGCTGACTCCGCAGTTTGCCTCGCCCGGGCGAGGCCGATCTCGGAAGTGGCGCCACTCCCCGGTGTCCTTTAGGTCGCCTGAGCCGGGAGGGGCACAAGGTGCTTCAGCCGGTTCGCCAGACGGGGTAAGAGGCCTCGTGGGTGGGCGCGTCCGTTTCGCACCGCAGGGCATCCGCTGAGGGCGACTTCGACGACGATCTCGGCTTCGTCCCCGTAGCCGAAGATCGCGTAGATGGCCCCTCCGGAGGTGGCCGGGCAGGCGTAGGCACCTCTCGCCGGCGGCAGGCGGTTCAGCTCACCGGCGCTCGATTCCACCGCTGGCCGCATATCCAGGTAGCGACGGTTCGTGAGGTCTGGCGGTTGCCTTCCGTGGTTCGGTTCCCGGTAGCGGCACAGCAACAACCGGTCGGGGTGACCGGGCACGATCTCGCGGGATGCACCCGGAATCCGGTTCTCGGCGCGGAGGCTTCCTTCGGCGAGAAGTCGTGGCGGACAGGCGGGGGGACTCGGGCTGAGGTCGGTCGAGGTCGAGGTGCCCGCACCCGCTCCGCAGGACGAGGCCAGGGCGGCGAGGAAGACGACGGCGATCGGGGATTGGCGGCGCACGGTCTACTGCCACTACGCGCTGCCCCGCGGACCATCACACGGGTCGCCCGGAGCTACTCCCCGATCAGCTCGACGCGGTAGCCGTCGGGATCCCTGACGAAGGCGATGCGGTGGCCCTCGGTGCGGCCGCCGGGCCGGTAGGGGGGCTTCTCGGGCTCGATGCCGAGGTCGGCGAGGCGGGCCAGGGTGCCGTCGAGGTCCTCGACGCCGAGGGCGATGTGGTTGTAGCCGGTGCCGTGGTCGTACTCGGTGACGCCGTGGTTGTAGGTGAGCTCGAGGCGGGGGTCTTCGCCGGGCATCGCCATGAAGACGTTGATCGCCTCCTCGCCTATCGGCATCCGCCGCACCTCCTC
>DATMBY010000200.1:0-8525 GCA_035558995.1 Solirubrobacterales bacterium | reverse complement strand
CTCGACGGGTTCTGGTCGGCGATCTGGGAGTTCTTCGAGGTGCAGGCGGACGGCGATCCCTCCCCCGTGCTCGGCTCGCGGGGGATGCCGGGCGTCCGGTGGTTCCCGAACACGCGGCTGAACTACGCCGAGCACGTCTTCGCCGGCAAAGACGACGCCGAGACGGCGATCCTCCACGCCTCGGAGCTGCGCGAGCTGGGCGAGTTGACCTGGGGCGAGCTGCGGCGGCAGGTCGCGGCGACCGCGACCGGGCTGCGCGGGCTCGGGGTGGGGCGCGGGGACCGGGTGGTCGCCTACATGCCGAACATCCCCGAGGCGATCGTCGCCTTCTTGGCCGCCGCCTCGATCGGCGCGGTCTGGTCGAGCTGCTCGCCGGACTTCGGCCCCGCCAGCGTCGTCGACCGCTTCGCCCAGATCGAGCCCAAGGTCCTCTTCGCGGTCGACGGCTACCGCTACGGCGGCAAGGACTTCGACCGCCGCGAGACGGTGGCCCGGCTGCAGGAGGCGATGTCGGGCCTGGAGCGGACCGTCGTCCTCCCCTACCTCGACGAGGACCCGGACCTCTCGCCGCTGCGCGACGCGATGCCCTGGGAGGAGCTGCTTGCCGCGGGCGATGGCGCCGAGCTGAGCTTCGACCGCGTCCCCTTCGACCACCCGCTCTGGGTCCTCTACTCCTCCGGAACCACCGGCCTGCCGAAGGCGATCGTCCAGGGCCAGGGCGGGATCCTGCTCGAGCACCTGAAGAAGCTGAACCTCCACGTCGACGCACATCCCGGCGACCGCTTCTTCTGGTTCACGACGACGGGCTGGATGATGTGGAACTTCCTCGTCTCCGGGCTGCTGACGCGGGCGGCGATCGTCCTCTTCGACGGCAATCCCGGCCATCCCGACATGGGTACGCTCTGGGACCTGGCCGAGCGCGCCGGGGTGACGATGTTCGGGACCAGCGCCGCCTACATCGGCGCCTGCATGAAGGCGGGTGTGGAGCCGGGGGCCGGCCGCGACCTCGGCGCCCTCAAGGCCATCGGGTCCACCGGCTCCCCCCTCTCGCCCGAGGGCTTCGACTGGATCTACGAGCACCTCGGGGAGGACACCTGGCTCTTCTCGACCAGCGGCGGCACCGACCTCTGCACCGCCTTCGTCGGTGGCGTCGCGACGCTGCCGGTCTACCGCGGCGAGATCCAGGCGCGGGCGCTGGGAGCGGCGGTCGAGGCCTGGAGCGAAGACGGCGAGCCGGTGGTCGAGGAGGTCGGCGAGCTGGTCGTGACCGAGCCGATGCCCTCGATGCCGGTCCGGTTCTGGGGCGACGAGGACGGCAGCCGCTACCGCGAGAGCTACTTCGAGATGTTCCCCGGCGTCTGGCGCCACGGCGACTGGCTTGAACTGACGCGGCGCGGGACCGCGGTGATCTACGGCCGCTCGGACTCGACGATCAACCGCGGCGGGATCCGCATGGGGACGAGCGAGATCTACCGCGCGGTGCTGAGCATCGAGGAGATCGTCGACGCGCTGGTGGTCGACGTGCCGCGGCCGGGGACTGACGGCTGGATGCCGCTCTTCGTTGTGATGCGCGAGGGCGCGGAGCTGGACGGGGAGCTGCCGCGGGAGATCGCGCGGCGAGTCCGCGAGCAGTGCTCGCCCCGCCACGTCCCCGACGAGGTCTTCCAGATCGACGAGGTCCCCCGCACCCTCAGCGGCAAGGTGCTGGAGGTGCCGGTGAAGCGGATCCTGATGGGGGCGCCGGTGGAGAAGGTCGCGAGCCGGGACTCGCTGGCGAATCCGGCCGCGCTCGACTACTTCGTCGCGATGGCCAAGCGGCTCGCCGTCTGAGAGAGGATCCGCGTCACGTACTCAGGCTCGTAGCGCACCTGCTCGTGCGTGAACCGCAGCTGCGTCAGCCCGGCGGCCGTGTGCGCCTGGTCCCGCAGCCGGTCCCGCGCCTGCTCCGCCGGCGTCCGGTGGTACCGCAGCCCATCCGTCTCGACCACCAGCCCCAGGTCCGGCCAGTAGAGGTCGACTTCGAACTCGTTCACGAACTGGCACGTGAGCGGGACGGGCAGCCCGGCCTTGCGCGCGAGCGGCAGGAACCGCCGTTCGAGCTCCTCTTTGGTGAGACGGAAGGTGCGCCGGTCGAGGATGTGGCGGAGCTTTGGGACCCCCGGTTCACCCGCTCGGGCATCCAGCGCCTCTCGAAGCTGCGGCGGGTGCGCCAGGTTGTATTTGTCCGCCTCGTTGATCATCCGCTCGACGCCAGCTCGGTCGAGGCGCAGGGACATGTCGATCAGGGTCTGGATGGGGGTCGTGACCGGAATGCCGTACTCGCGAGTCAGGTCGCGCTCGAGGTTGAGCGAGGCTCGCCGGTGAATCCGGATACCTGGGCGACGCCGACGAGAAGAGCTGGGTAGGGAGATCTCTACGAGACCGCGCGGCTCAGCTCCAAGCAGCCAGAGAGCAGCAGCGCTGGAATGGCTGAGGACGGCGCCTTCACCGCAAACGAGCACCGCCGCCATCCACCAACCATGCTGGGTGAGCGAGGGGCGGCCGACGGCATAGACGCCGGGGCGCACCCGGTGCAGGCGCCCCGACTCCAGGCGTCGTTCGATTTCCCTGCGGCTGAAGCCGAGATCAAGCAGTTGTCGCCGAGAGACGACGTCGTGCTGCCGCCGCGCAAGGGCCCAGGCTCGACGAGAACGCTCTTTCCCCCCACCCGTCGCTTGGTGAATATTCCACCGCATACGGTGGAAAAGTCACCAACCGCCGTGATTCGCCCCCCTTACCCCGCTGCTGTTCGTGCAACTTGCGGCGTTAAACCATGCCGAGGCCGCCGCTGACGCCGAGGGTCTCCCCCGTCACGTACGAGGCGTCGTCGGAGGCTAGGAAGGCTGCGGCGGCGGCGACCTCGTCGGGCTGGCCGAGGCGGCCCATCTGGGTGCTCGACTTCATCGTCTCGATCACCTTCTCGCCGATCTCGCCGAACTCCTTGGCGCCCATCAGCAGGGGCGTCTCGATCGGGCCGGGGGCGATCGCGTTGGCGGTGACGCCATAGCGGGCGGCCTCGCGGGCGATCGCCTTGGTGAAGCCGATCACGCCGGCCTTGGCGGCGCTGTAGGCGGCCGAGCCCTTGGAGCCGACGCGGCCCGCCTCGGAGGAGATGTTGACGATGCGGCCGTAGCCGCGCTCCTGCATCCCCGGCAGCGCCGCGTGGGTGCAGTTCATCGTCCCGCCGAGGTTGATGTCCAGGACCTGCCGCCACTGCTCTTGGCTGACGTAGACGAAGAAGCCGAAGTTGTCCATGCCGGCGTTGTTGACGAGGACGTCGAGCTCGCCGATGGCGGCGACGGCGGCGCGGGCCGCCTCGAGGTCGGTGACGTCGAGCTCGACCGCGTGGCCGTTGACCTCGCCCGCCACCTGCTGCGCGCCCTCGGCGTTGAGGTCGCCGATCCAGACCTCGGCCCCCTCGGCCGCCAGCCGGGCTGCGGTCGCGGCGCCGATGCCGCTCGCCCCGCCCGTCACCAGCGCCTTTCGTCCCTCGAGCCTCATTGCGGCGCAGCATAGATGGTCACTTAGACTGCGCGGCCGTGACCCCGGGCAGCGAACCGATCCCGATCATCGGCGGCACCGGCGCCCTCGGCGCCGGCCTGGCGCGGCGCTGGGCGAAGGCGGGCGTGCCGGTCGTGCTCGGCTCCCGCGACGCCGGTCGCGCCGAGGAGGCGGCGGCAAAGGTCCGCGCCGACGTCCCCGGCGCCGACGTCACCGGCCTGGAGAACGCCGAGGCGGCGACCAAGGGGGAGAACGTCTTCCTCACCGTCCCCTTCCGCGCCCAGTCGGAGAACCTCAACAACCTGCGCGAGGCGCTGCAGCCGGGACAGATCCTGGTCGACTGCACCGTCCCCCTCGCGGCCGCGGTCAGCGGCAAGGCGACTCGCTCGCTCGGCGTCTGGCAGGGCTCGGCCGCCCAGCAGGCGCAGGAGATGGTCCCCGAGGGCGTCACCGTCGTCTCCGCCCTGCACACCGTCGGCGCCCCCACCCTCGCCGACCTCGACGCCGAGCTGGGCGAGGACATCCTCGTCTGCGGCGACAGGAAGGCCGACAAGGCGCGGGTGGCGCGGCTGATCGAGCTGATCCCTGGCCTGCGCGCGGTCAACGCGGGCGCACTCGAGATGGCGCGGATCGTCGAGCAGCTGACGCCGATGCTGATCTCCGTCAACACCCGCTACAAGGTCCACGCCGGGATCCGCCTCACCGGCCTGCCCGACGGCGACCACTGGTCCTAGCGTGCGGGTCGCGCTTCTCGCCGGCGGCACCGGCGGTGCCAAACTCGCCGCCGGGATGCAGGAGGAGATCGGCTCCGACCTCGCGGTGATCGCCAACACCGGCGACGACATCGAGGCGCTCGGCGTCCACGTCTCCCCCGACCCCGACCTCGTCACCTACTGGCTCAGCGGCGAAATCGACGCCGAGCGCGGCTGGGGGATCTGCGACGACAGCTTCACCGCCTTCGAGCGCCTCAAGCAGCTCGGCGCCCCGAGCTGGTTCGGGCTCTCCGACCGCGACCTCGCCGCCTGCCTCTACCGCCGCGAGTTCCTCGACGCGGGCGGCCGCCCCACCGACGCCCAGGCCCAGATTGCCCGCGGGCTCGGAGTCGAGGCGCGGGTTCTGCCGATGGCCGACACGCCGGTCCGCACGCGGGTGATCACCTCCGCCGGCCCGCGCGCCCTGCAGGAGTACCTGATCCTCGACGGCGGCCAGCCGCCGGTCGAAGGCGTGCAGCTGGAGGGGATCGAGGCTGCCGAGCCGACGCTGGAGGTGCTGGCGACGATCGCCGAGGCCGAGGCGATCGTCCTCGGGCCCTCCAACCCGGTGATCAGCATCGGCCCGATCCTCGCCGTCCCCGGGATGCGCGAGGCGATCGCCGCCTCCCCCGCCCCCGTCGTCGCCGTCAGCCCCTACGTCGCCGGCGAGGTCGTCAAGGGACCGACCGATCGCTTCATGGAAGGGATCGGCCGCCCGACCACCGCCGCCGGCGTCGCCTCCCTCTACGCCGGGCTGATCGACGCGATGGTCGTCGACGAGGGCGACCCGGACCCGCCGCCGGCCGAGGTGCCGACGCTCGCCGCCGAGACCCTGATGGAAGGCGTCGCCGGCCGCGTCCGCCTGGCCCGGATCGTGCTCGACTACGCCGCTACGCTCGCTTCCTCTTGAAAGCGACCGCGGTCCTTCCCGTCAAGCGCTTCGACGCGGCCAAGCAGCGGCTGGCGGCGGGGATCGACGAGGACCGGCGCCGCGAGCTGGCCGGCGCGATGGTCGCCGACGTCCTCGAGGGGATCGGCGGCGCCCGCGCGATCGAGCGCCTGATCGTCGTCACCGGCGACCCGCTCGCCCAGGAGCTGGCGGCCGAAGCCGGCGCCGAGGTCGTGCCCGACCCCGAGGACGCCGGCCATGTCGAGGCCGCCCAGGCCGGCATCGCCAAGGCCGAGGTCGAGGGCGCCGAGCGGGTCGTCCTCCTCGCCGGCGACTGCCCCCTGCTCGACCCGCGCGAGCTCGACCGACTGCTGACCGGCACCCCCAGCCGCTACGTCGGCATCGTCCCCGACCGCCACGGCACCGGCACCAACGCCCTCCTCCTCAGCCCGCCCGACGCGATCGTTCCCGCCTTCGGCGAGGGCAGCCGCGCCCGCCACGTCGAGGCCGCCCGCGCGGCCGGGGTCCCCTTCGGGATCGAGGAGCTCCCGTCAATCGAACTCGACCTCGACACCCCGGCCGACGTGATCGCGCTGACCCGCGATCTGGCGCGCAACCCGAAGCGGGCCCCCCGCACCGCCAAGGTTCTGGGGATATGACCCGCGAGCTTCGGGTCCTCCCCGTCGAGGGACTGCCCGAGGTCGAGGAGGGAATGAAGCTCGGCGAGCTGGTCGCCGAGCGAACCGTGCTGGAGCCCGGCGACATCCTCGTGATCTCGCAGAAGGTCGTCTCCAAGGCCGAGGGACGGGTGCGGCGGCTGGCGGAGGTGGAGCCGTCCGATCGCGCCCGCGAGCTGGCGTCCATGCTGGGCAAGGAGCCGGAGGTCGTCGAGCTGGCGCTCTCCGAGAGCAAGGAGGTCCTCCGCGCCGAACACGGCGTCCTGATTACCGAAACCCACCACGGCTTCGTCTGCGCCAACGCCGGCGTCGACGCCTCGAACCTCCCCGAAGAGGGCACCGTCTGCCTTCTCCCCCTCGACCCCGACGCCTCCGCCCGCACCATCAGAAAGCAACTAACGCCCGAGTCCGAGGGGGCGGGGGTGCCCCCCTCAGGACACTCAACATCGAGCCATAGGCGAGATGTGTCCGGAGGGGGGCACCCCCGCCCCCTCCCGGCCGTCGTCATCACCGACAGCTTCGGCCGCGCCTGGCGCCTCGGCCAGGCCGAGGTCGCGATCGGCTGCGCCGGCCTCGCCCCGATCGACGACTGGCGCGGGCGCGCCGACTCACACGGCCGAGAGTTGACCGCAACCGCGATCGCGGTCGTCGACGAGGTCGCGGCCGCCGCCGACCTGGTGCGCGCCAAGGACTCCGGCGTCCCCGCCGCGGTCGTCCGCGGGCTGGGGAGCTACGTCACGGCGGAGGACGGCCCCGGCGCCGCCGCCCTCCGCCGCCCCCCCGTTGAGGACTTGTTCCGCTAGTCCCGGTCGCGGTCCTTGCCGACCGTGTCCTTCACCTTGTCGGTGGCCTTGTCGAGACCGTCCTTGACGGCACCGGTCGCCCTGTCGACCTTGCCTTCGTTCTTCAGCTCGTCGTCGCCGGTCAGGCTCCCGGCGGCCTCCTTGACGCGCCCCTTGGCGTCGTCCTTGTTGCGGATCTCGTCACTCATGCATCCCTCCTTGGCTAGCTGACGACTATCAGCTACCCGACGGAGCGAGACCGAGAACCCCTGGCCGATCGGGGTAGGTCTCGAGCACTTCGTAAAGCGTCGTCCGCTGCGCCGGCTCGCGCCCGGCTGCCCGTGCGGCGGCGATCAGCTGCTCGGGCTCGAGCCGCACCCCGTGCTTGGAGCCGGCCATGCGGGAGATGTTCTCCTCCATCAGGGTCCCGCCGAGGTCGTTGACGCCCCAGCGCAGCGCCTCCGTCGCCCCCTCAAGCCCCATCTTCACCCAGCTCGCCTGCAGGTTCGGGATCGTCCGCCCCAGGGCCAGCCGGAAGGCGGCGGTGTGCTTGAGGTTCTCCGCCATCGAGATCTCCTCGATCCCGTGCGTCCGCCCCAGCATCGTGTTGAAGGGGATGAAGCTGAGCGGGACGAACTCGGTGATCCCCCCGGTGCGCTCCTGCAGCGCGCGAACAACGCGCATGTGACGGGCCAGCTCCCGCGGCTCCTCGATGTGGCCGAACATCACGGTCGAGGTCGAGCGCAGACCGGCGCGGTGGGAGGCTTCGACGATCTCGACCCAGCGATCGGCCGGCAGCTTGTTCGGCGAGATCCGCTGCCGGACCCCGTCGTCGAGCACCTCCGCCGCCGTCCCCGGCGTCGACCCCAGGCCGCACTCGAGCAGGTACTCGAACACCTCCAGCGGCTGCTTCCCCGACCGCTCGCAGGCCCAGTTGATCTCCATCGGCGAGTAGGCGTGCAGGTGCAGCTGCGGCGCGGTCTCCTTCGCCAGCCGCAGCCAGCGCCCGTACTCATCCAGGGACAGGTCGGGGTGGATCCCCCCCTGCATGCAGAGCTCCGTGGCGCCGAAGGCGACCGCCTCTTCCACCCGCGCCGCGAAGTCCGCCTCCGACACTTCGTAGGCATCCGGCGACCGCTTCCCCTGCCCGAACCCGCAGAAGGCGCAGCCGACCACGCAGACGTTGGTGAAGTTGATGTTGCGGTTGACGACGAAAGTCACCGTGTCCCCCGCCAGCTCCGCCCGCAGCTCATCAGCCGCGACCCGCATCTCCTCGATGACCTCGGGGCGGGTCTCAGCGAAAAGAGCCGTCAGCTCGTCCTCGGAAAGCTCCAGTCCCTCACGACCCTTGGCAATTGCCCTCGGAGCAAGGTCGGCCTCGATCCGCTCCTCGCTCCTGCGACCTGACCCTTTCCGCGGAATGAAGCTCCAGTACTTCAGCTTGATCACATCCAGGACCCCCTGCTCCATCCACTCCGGATCCATGTACTGCGGGTAGACGCACAACCGCTCCGTCAGCGCATACCCCCGCGGCGCCAGCTTCTTCCGCACCTGATGCGGCGACGGAAACGGCTCCTCCGGCGAGATGTGATCCCCGTTCGCACTGAGCCCGCCCAGATCCGTAGCCCCCGCCTCGACCAGCTCCGGCCAGAACTCCGAAAGGTTCGGCGGCACCTGCACCCCGACATCCGGCATCAGCCGCTTGCATTCGGAGATCAGCCGCTTGATCTCCTCAACGTCGACCGGCTGCGCCCACGAGGGGAGGGGTGGGGCACCCTCCGAACGTTTTGCGGAACTTTGCCGACCTGGCTGCACGGACGACGTCCCACGCGTCTCAAAGGATCCGAGTGAGGAGGGTGCCCCCCCCCCCCCCCCCCCCCCCCCC
>DATMBY010000199.1:0-13997 GCA_035558995.1 Solirubrobacterales bacterium | reverse complement strand
AGTACCGGCCTGGCCGCTGGCGCTCTGACGAACCAAGACGAAGCCGAGGACACCGCCTGGGCACTTATCGGCCTCCCTCTCAATGAAGCCACGCGAAAGTCTCTGCGGCCCCTCTTGACGCAGGCAGTGCCGACACCCCGGAAGCTAGTTGTCGAGACCTGGGCGATCGTTCGTTGGGATGAGCATGGCGCAGAAGCCGATGCGCGCTTGCGCAAGCTTGTGAGCGGCCCCAAACCTTCCCCACCTCAGAGACAGGAGGAGGAGCAGTCGCGCCGGATCTTTTTGCGACTGGAAAGCGACGGCCATTTCGATGCTGCGTTTCGCGAAGCTGCGTTGCGACTCGCAGCTGGCAAGAGAAGTGATGCAGAGCTCGTGATCTCCAAGCTCGACGAAGTCGACTTCGAGTTCTCACGCCGCCTGCGAGGGGCACTCAAGCGTGGCGGCAACGACGATCTGGAAGTGCCTGAGCACCAGATCTCGGGCTTCAAAGGCTTTGATTGGAAGCCGGGGGATTTCGAAGCATCCGAGCAGAAGATGCTCGGATGGGTCGCAGAAGGAGCTGCTTCGCCGGCACCCCTCGCCTGGTCGGAGCGTCGGCGTCTCACGGAGATCGTCGATCTATGGGAGAGCTTCAGAGCAAATTGGATCTCTCCTCGCTGGCCGCTCGATCGGCCAGCGCTCGCAAAGGCGTGGATCGATGCTGCGATCGTCCTTGGGGGGTTTGATGCTGCTCTTCTAGCCGCAGAGGCTGACCAGATCCTGGCCGAGCTTGAGAAAGGCGACGACGTGACTTCGATGCTCTTCGACGGAGGCGAGGCTCGAGAACTGGCTGACTGGCAGGCAGTTAAGGCCCCCGCAGAGATGGTGCGGCAACTAATTGGCACGATCGGCAAGACCTCACGTCAGGTAACGGTTGCGATCTGCGAGGCCCTCGAAAAGGCTCCGACTGAGCTGGGAGTCGCTGATCTACTTGCGGAGCGAGTTGACCAGCTGCGGGCTTGGTCGCACTGGTTTGTCGCGACCACCCTCCTCAACATCTCTCCCGATGCCCAGGCGATCGCCCGGAAGTGGCAGGCCTCGGACGATCCGCTTTTGCGCTCGCCAGCAGCGATGTGGTGGGTGCAGAGCCTGGTCAGCGACGGTATGGGCGAGGATGAGGTGCTTCTTGCCCTAGGAGACAATGACGACGGCGTACGGGACTTGACGGCGCGAATGCTTCCGGAGTCTTGGGAGTTTCCTCCGCGGATCCGTGAGCGGCTCGAAGAGATAGCTACTGAACCACCGAGCAGTTGGCGCTGCCGCTGGTGTGGCGCCGACAACGATCCGGACGAGGAGTCGGGCTGCTTGAAGTGCCATACGACCGGGCCTGACCCTTCACGCCAGGCCCGAAAGCTCCTTGATCATCTATGAGAAGCGCCTACTCGACTGCGTGCATTTCTGCCTAAGGCGCTAACCAGGCGAGCGGAGGGGCTTCAGCTTGTCGACGTAATGCCAGTTATCGGGCGCTGGGAGTCTCGACGCTGATTCCGCCAAAACGGCTATCAGGCAGTTCCCGGCCAAGGCGAAAGCTCCTTGCCGGTTCCGCATTGGACGGCGAGACTCGTCCTGCCGGCGTCGAGGAGCGAGCTCCGGCCTCCTTCGCTGTGGGCCTGTGATCGCCGTCGACGCTGATCGCAGTGCATCCGCCAGTCAGAGGAGGACCAACATGAGCACACCCAGCCAGACAGGGCAACGGGAGGGCCGGTGCGGATCGGCGAGGATCGAGGTCGGACTCTGGGGTCGGCGCGATGCGGCTGTTCCGAGGCTCCTCCTCACGCGAGCAGGGGCGGCGCGCGCGTTGAGCATGAGCCTCAGCCACTTCCAGCGCCATGTTCAGCCCGATCTTCGATGCGTCCGCTCGGGACAGTTGCGCTTGTATCGCCCACGGGACCTGGAGCGCTGGTTGGAGAGCGCTACTGCCAGAGAAGTCGATGACGGGCAGCCTGAGCCGCGCGGGTGCATGACGCTCGATGAAGCCAAGGATCGCTTCATCGGGGAGGCGCGGCAGGGGGTCGCACTCAACAAATGGCGGCGGCCCTACCGGCCCCGCTCGGTCGAGGACCTGGAATCGCTCAATCAGCTGCCGTTGGAGATGCGCTGGCGCGACCTCGACGTGGTGAGCCCCGGCGAAGTGCAGGAGTTGGTCGACGAGCTGATCCGGAGGCATCTATCGGCTTCGCGGATCGGCTCCGTCGTAAGTGCGCTTCGAGCGCTCTACAGGTTTGCCCGGGAGCGGGAGCTCACCTCCCACGACCCTGCTCGCGAGGTGAGGTTGCCGCTCAGTCAGCCGACCAGCGAGCACCGGGTCGTAACTCCCGCCGAGTTTGCCTGCCTGCTCGAGGATCTTTGGAGGCAGACGCCCGAGGAGGTCGATGCCGGCAGGCAACGATTTCCCCGCGATGCGCTGCAGGACGCACTTCCGTATGCGCTCGCCGCCTACGGCACAGCCCGCGCTCAGGAGATCGAAGTGCTCGATTGGCGGCATGTAGATCTTCGCCTCGGCGGTGCTGAGCTTGCCGGCGACGAGGAAGGGCGTAAACCGGGGGGCTCCTGGAGGGTCATTCCCTTGGTGGCTCCGCTGCGGGCCTTGCTCCGTGAGGAGTGGCTGGCCCAAGGCAAGCCCAAGAGGGGCAGAGTCTGCCCGCCTCAGCGCATCCGCAAGAGCGGCAGGAGGTCGATGCGGGGCGTTCAGAGAAGGGTCCGCCACCGCTGGCAGGCCCACGGCCTAGAGCCGATCAGCCTTCAAGAGACAAGACACACTGCAGCCACCTGGCTCGACCATGCCGGAGTCTCGCCGAAGGTCTGTTCGCAGATCATGGGTCACAAAACACCCGAGTATCAGCCGGGGGCCGCTCGAATCACTCTGCAGCGCTACACCCACGTCCTCCCGGGGGAGTTGCAGCACGCCCGGGAGCGCCTAGACAAATTCATCGCCGAGCGCAGCCCAGATTTTCGTTGCTCTCCCGTTCCCTCCGGCGTTCCCTCGAGTCGAAATCAGGGTCGCAATTGGCTTTCCAGAGAGGATTCTTGAGAGAAGGCACCGGTCTCCAAAACCGGCGATTCTAGGTTCGAGTCCTAGGTGCCCCGTGCAGCGATTGCGTCATGCTGCCGCCTCCACCCGATGAGCGGCGGCCACCACATCCTCGAGCTGGGACGGGACGACGTGGAGCGGGTGGCGCCGCTGTTCAAGCAGCTGGTCGACTTCCACCGCGAGGTGGTCGAGGGGGCGTGGCCGGTGCGGAGCGTCGAGGAGGCGTGGGCGCACCGGCGGCGGCAGTACGAGGCCTGGCTGGGGGAGGGAAGCGCGCGGATGCTGGCGGCGGTGCCGGCCGGGGACGAGGCGGCGGCGCCCGTCGGCTACGCGGTGCTCAGCGTCAAGACCTCGATGGCGAGCTGGGACGTCGGCGAGCGGACCGGGGAGCTGGAGACGCTGGCGGTGGCCGAAGAGGCGCGGGGCGCCGGGATGGGGACGATGCTGATCGAGGCCTGCCGGGAGCGGCTGCGCGAGCAGGGCGTCCGCTACTGGGCCGTCGCCGTGGTCGAGGACAACGCCGACGCGACGCGCCTCTACGAGCGGGTCGGGTTCCGGCCCTTCTACCGGCAGCTGCTGGCGGAGGTCTAGGGCTAGCTCTCGACCGCCGCGGGCCGCGACGCGGTCGGGCAGATGTCGAGGCCGTCGGCGAGGGCGAAGAAGGCGACGGCGAAGGGGCTGGAGGCGGTCGCCTCGCGCAGGTGCTCCCAGTCGATCTGCTCGCGCAGGGAGCGGGTGATGAGGATCAGGTCGCCGTAGTCGACGCTGTGCTCGTCGAGGGCGAGCAGCTTGGTGACGAGGAGGTCGTTGAGGTCCATCACGTGGACGTTCATCGCCATCACGCTGAGGTCCTCGCCGCGGGCGATCACCTCGTCGTCGATCGTCATCCCCGAGGGTTCGAAGATCAGGTCGACGAGGATCTCGCCGTCGTAGGCCTTCAGCAGCCACTGCTCGGGCGGGGTCTCCGGCCGCATCCCGGCCTCGGCCAGCGCCTCCTGGGCGCGCCCGGCGTCCTCGGGCTTGATCATCAGGTCGATGTCGTTGCTCGAGGGCGGGCCGCCGCGCGCCCAGCAGCCGAGCCCGCCGCCCAGCAGGTAGGGGATGCCCTGTCCCTCCAGGGCCGCGACCGACCGCTTCAGGCTCGCCGTCAGCTCCTCGGCCACCTCGCTCTTGCCCAGGTTCTCCGCCACGCCCCCTTCGCTGCCCCGTCCAGGGCTCCGATAAACGCGCGGCGGGGCGGGTAGGGGAGCGGGGTGACTTCTTCAACCGGGAGCGAGCGGCTGCGGATCGCGGCCACCGGGGACATCCACTGCCGCGACTCCAACCGGGAGGCGATCGTCTCCTCCTTCGCGGCCCTCGGCGACGACGTCGACCTCGTCCTCGTCGCCGGCGACCTGACCAGCCACGGCCGCCTCGAGGAGGCGGAAATCCTCTGCGCGGCGGCGGCGGAGACCGAGGCGCCGGTGTACGCGGTGCTCGGCAACCACGACTGGCACGCCGGCGAAGCCGGGGCGATCCTCGAGCGCCTGGAGGCGGGGGGCGTGCACATGCTCGAGCGGCGGGCGGCGGTCTGCGAGGTCGAGGGGATCGAGGTCGGGATCGTCGGCGTCAAGGGCTTCGTCGGCGGCTTCGCGCCGCGTCACCTGCCGGACTTCGGCGAGCCCTCGCTGCGTGCCGTCTACGCGGAGGCGACGGCGGAAGTGGAAGCGCTCGACGAGGGGCTGCGGGAGGTCGCGACCTGTCCGCTGCGGATCGTCCTGCTCCACTATTCGCCGGCCGAAGAAACGCTGGAGGGGGAGCCGCGGGAGATCTGGGTCTTCCTCGGCAGCGACCGGCTGGCGGCACCGATCCTCGAGCACGGCCCCGACCTGGTGCTGCACGGGCACGCGCACGCGGGCTCGCCGGACGGGACGATCGGGGAGACCCCGGTCCACAACGTCTCCCAGCCGGTGCTCGGGACCGACTTCCGCATCTTCGAGCTCGACGCCAGCCGCGCGCACAGCCCGATCCCGTAGCGCTTCGGACTTGTGCCGCAAACGGGGTGTCGAGACTCGTTGCGTTACTTCGGTTCGAGCCCGACCAGGTCGTAGTAGCCGATCAGGTAGAGGCGCTTGCCGTCGGAGACCATCGGCGTGTAGCCGGACTCCTTCATGTGGAAGGTGCGCTTGTGGGTGCGGACGTCGAAGCCGCTGGTTTCTTCGGTCTTGAAGCTGGAGGTGTAGACGGTGTGGCCGACCACGGTGGCGGTGCCGGGGATCGGGCCGCCGACGTCGCGCTGCCAGCGGACCTGGCCGTTGCGGGCGTCGAGGGCGAAGAAGCGCCCGTTTTCGGCGCCGATGTAGACGGTCGGCGGGGTGCCGGGCACCTGGGCGACGGCGGGGGAGCCGTAGACCTGGGCGCCGGCGTCGAAGTGCCAGGCGACCTTGCCGCTCGCCTCGTCGAAGGCGTAGACGGTGCCGTCGTCGCGGGCGGCGTAGACGCGGCCGAAGGCAACGGCGGGGGAGGAGAAGAAGCCGCCGCGGCCGAAGGGCGGCACCTTGCTCGTGTTGCTGCGCCAGGCCAGCTTCCCGCTCTTCGCCTCAAGCGCGAACATGCTGCTCTGGTAGTCGGCGAAGAAGACCTTGCCGTCGTCGTAGCTGGGGCTGGCTTTGATCGCGCCGGGCGCGTTGAAGCTCCAGAGCGTCCTGCCGCTGCCGGCATCCAGGGCGAGCAGGTTGGTGGTGTCGGTCCCGATGTAGAGCCTGCCGTCGACCGCCAGCGGTGAGGATTCGAGGTGTCCGCCGAGCTTCCTGACCCAAAGTTTCTTCCCCGTCTTCGCGTCGCCGGCGGCGAGGTTCCCGGTCAGGAACGCCCCGTAGACGACGCCGTCGTAGTAAACGGGCGCGGTGACGAAGTTCGGCTTCCCCTTGTCGCTCGGGCGGACGTTGATTTCCCAGAGGACCTTGCGGTCCCGCAGCCGCACCGCTTTCCCGTTCCCGTACTTGTTGATCACGTAGGCAACCCCGTCGTGGATCGCCGGCGGGAACTCGATTAGCGCGTGCGTGTTGACCGACCACGCCTCCTTCAGGGGTGGATCCAGCGCCTTGTCCTCAGCCGGCAGGTAGTGCGTCCGCTCTGGCACCCGCCCGAACAGCGGCCAGTCGACATAGGAGCCCCCGGTGACGGCTGAGCCGCCCGCGCCCGAGGCGGAGTCGCCGCCCGAGTCGCCGCAGCCGGCAGCACCGAAGGCGAGGACGCCCAGCAGTAGAGGGAGTGTCGCTTTTGTAAGGCATAGCCGTACAAAAGCGACATGGGCCGAAGTTCGAGGACGCATCGGTCCTCCCATCGGCAGCATCCCGCGCTGCTTTAGAGAGCGGCGGACGGGAATCGAACCCGCGTCATCAGCTTGGAAGGCTGAGGCTCTACCGTTGAGCTACCGCCGCGTCCAGGGGAGGGTAGCCGCGATCCCGCCGATTCGTCAGAATGAAGACCCCACGGGGAGTGGCGCAGTCTGGTAGCGCACTCGGCTGGGGGCCGAGCGGTCGCAGGTTCAAATCCTGTCTCCCCGATTCACAAGCTCGTGTCGATTTCCGCCCCCCTCGTTCGTCGCCTAGACAAAGCGGGAATCTCAACCTGAGGAGAAACGACATGAGCGCTACCTACACTTTCGACGTCTTTTCCAGCCTCGACGGCTACGGCTCGGCCAGCGCCGATTGGAGCGGGTACTGGGGGAAGCAGGGGGCTGAGCTGCTGGACCATCGGCTCGCTCTGCACGAAGATGAGCAGCGGATGGTCTTCGGGGCCAACACGTATCGGCTGTTCGCGCGGATGCTGGCCGAGAGTGGGGAGGAGTCGGAGGTTCGCGATCCGTGGGTGGAGCGGATGCGGAACCTGCCGGCGACGGTGGTGTCGACGACGCTGGAGGAGCCGCTGGACTGGCCGGATGCGAGGGTGGTCGGTGGCGATGCGGTTGACGTAGTCGCCCGCCTGAAGGAGGAGTCGGAGGTGCCGTTGCACTCGCACGGGAGCTTGTCGATGAACCGGGCGCTGATGGCAGCCGGCCTGGTCGACCGGCTGCAGGTCACGGTCTTCCCGGTGATCACCGGTCAGACTGGACAGGACCCGATCTTCGAGGGGGCGGCCGACTTCGACCTGGAGCTGGTCGAGCAGCGGACGCTCGACGGCGACATCCAGGAGCTCGTCTACCGGCCGAGCCTTCACTGACCAGGAGGAGTGGCTGATGCCCGACCTACCCAAGCTCTACGTCTGTCACGGCGACGAAGGGGGGCCGCGGATCCACCCCTGCCGGCGGGTTCAGGAAGCGCTGAAGGAGAACGGGATCGAGTACGAGAAGGTGATCGCGGGGCACGGCAACCCGTTCCCGTTCCTCCGCAAAGGGTCGCGGGAGGCCCTCGAAGCCGAGACCGGCACCGTCAAGCTGCCGACGCTGAAGCTCCCCGACGGCACCGTCCTCTCGCACTCGAAGGCGATCCTGGGGTGGGTGCGAAGAGGCGGTTGAGCCTGCAAGGAACCTATCTGTCAGCCGCGGACTTCTTGGGAGTGGGCAAGAAGGGTCTACAACGCTTGAATGCAGCAAGAACAAACTGTCTTTAACGACTGGAAGGTGAGGGCAGGACGGGCGCTGGTTGGGCACTACACGAGCGCCCGGAAATTCGAGTGGTGGTCCCGTGTGCTCACGCTGGGGTCTCTCTCCTTCAGCGTGGCCGCTGCGGTTCTCTCGGCCGCCATCCTCTCGGCTGAGATCCCCGGTACCGGTCTCCGAGCCTGGGCGGTGGTCGCAGCCTCCGGAGCCTCTGTGCTCGGGCTCTTGCAAGCCCAGTTCAATCTGGGAGCTAGAGCGGCGCATCATCGCGCAGCGGGCGCGGGTTACAGCAAGATCAGGCGCAGGCTCGAACTTCTGAACGACGAGTCCTCGCCGCTGAAAACGAGTGATTTTCCCTACATCAAGCAGTTATGGGATGAAGTCTCCCACTCTGCCCCGATAGTTCCTCATCGGGCCTGGAAGTTCGCACGAAAGGAGTATTCGAAAGATCTCGAGAAGGGACGATCGAACACCGCCGGATAGCGCCTTCGCCAGCCGGCTCAACGGGGTGGCTACCGTTGTTGTGTGCTTCGTCCCACCGACATGCTGTCGCTGATCCCCGGCCTGGCGTCTGAGCGGACGCCGACGGCTGAGGAGGTCGACGGGTTCTTTGCGGCCGACTCGATGGTGCGGCGGCTGCACCGGGAGCGGCTGGTTCTGTTCTCGGGGGTGCGGGCGCTGTTGATGCAGGCCTGCGACCCGCTGGCCGTGGTCGGGTTCCAGCGGCACTCGATCATCTTCGACGACCCGCAGGCGCGGCTGCTGCGGACCGACGAGCGGATGTCGCGGATCTATTTCGGGACCGAGGAGGAGGCGGAGAAGACCGGCCGCATCGTCCAGGCGATGCACCGGCGGGTGAAGGGGAAGACGCCGGCCGACTACGGGCCTGTCCCGAAGGGGACGCCCTACGACGCCACCGACCCTGAGCTGGGCCTCTGGGTCCTCGCGACCCTGGCCGACTCCGCGCTCGTCTACTACGAGCGGATCTTCGGCTCCCTCGACCCCGACGAGCGCGAGCGCTACTGGCGCGAATACCGCCAGGTAGGTGAACTACTGGGGTTGCCCCGAAACTCGATGCCCGCCACGCACGCCGGGCTGAAGGAATACGTCGCCGGGCGCCTCGGGGACGGCAGCCTCTGGATCTCCGACGATCGCCGCGAGCAGGCCGAGGCGATGATCCTCGAGCCGCCCTACTCCGGCTGGCAGAGGGCGGCAGTGATCCCGCTGACCGAGACGATCAGGCTGATCTCGGTCGGGCTGCTGCCGCCGGAGATCCGCCGCCTCTTCTGCTTCAGCTGGGATCCCGGCCGCGAGGCCCTGCTGCGCTCGGCCCTGCTGCAGCTGCGGCTCGGCTCCCGCTTCTGGCTCGATGCGGTGCGCCTGCACCCGGCAGCGCGGCTTCCCGCGGGTGAGCGCTACGGCGCCCTCGCGAAGTAGGAGCACGCTGCTCGCATTAATGTGATCGCTATGAGCGGGAGGGACGCTGGAGGCGGCGCCGAGTGGTTCTTCACCGGCCCTTCCGCGCGGGCGAGGTGGAGCTGCTAGCCGACGGGGTCGCCGCCTGGCTCTGCTCGGAGCCGATGCGGTGGCTGCTCGAGAACCTCGCCCCCGGATCCTTCGAGGAAAGCCCGACCGGCCTCGGCGGAGCCCTCGACCGCTTCGGGGAGATCTGCGACTGGGCCCGCCCCGGCACGGTCTGGGATTTCCGCGAGAGCGGCGAGCGGCGTCTCGACGAGGACTTCGCCTCGGCCCCGCCCGGCCTGCGGGACGAGGTCGCGGTCCGCGCGACCGCGCTCGGCCTGAGGTCGGAGGGAGTTCTGCAGACCGAGCCGACGACCTTCGTCGTCCTAGGCGGCCGCCGCCTGGCGCCGCTAAATCGCGCCCGCACGGCCGCGGCGGCGATGGGGCGCCGGCCGGACGGTCCCGAGCGGGTGGTGATGCTGTGCGGCCGCCGCGTCCTCGACCCGGCCGAGCGGGCGAGCGAGGAGGTCCGCGGCTACGCGCCGGTGGCCGGGACCGAGCTCGAGCTGATGACCGCCGCGGCCGAGCGCGCGTTCGCCGCCACGCCGGCCGCCGAGGTGCAGATCGTCGAGGTGCCCGACCCTCCCTCCGGTGGCCGCGCCTCGACCTACGAGACGCTGCGCGCCCTCGTCGAGCGACCGGAGGCGGGGGAGGGGCCGCTGGCGATCGTCACCTCGCCGACCTGCAGGCCCTTCCAGTACCTGGAGGCCGTGCGGGCGCTCGGGCTTCCGACCGGCCGCATCTTCGAGCTGATCGCCCACCCGCCGGCCTGGGCGGCCGCCTCGCCGGACGAGGCCGCTTTGCCGCACGCGCCGCACGTCTACCTGCAGGAGATCCGCAGCGTCATCCAGGCCGCCGGCAGGCTGGCCCCCGCCCTCAGTCCCGCCCGAGCCTCCGCCTGATCCCGCCGAGCTTCGTCCGCGCCGCCCACCGGGCCGATCGCGACAGCAGCACCGTCTTCTCCCACGCTTCGGTGCGGGCGCCGCGGGCGACCAGGCGGCGCAGGGCGACGGCAAGGTCCGGATCGGTCCCCCGCGCCTCGACCGCGGCGAGGTTCTCTTTGACGAAGGTGAGGGAGCGGCGGGACTTGACCTTGCCGCTCGACATCTCCCGCAGCGAGAATTCGGCCGGCAGAGTCCTGCAGCGGCCGGCGGCGCCGATCGCCCGCAGCCCGACCATCGTCCGCACGCACTTCGGGCACCGGCCGCAGTTGAGCCCGTCGCCGCCGTGCTGGAAGCAGACCCGCAGGCTGCTCATCGCCAGTTCCGAGCCGACCAGGTATTCGAGTTTCGTCACCCGCGAGACCGCGTCGACGTGCTCGATGCGCAGGCGCTCGCTCGAGTAGAGCGGGTCGAGCAGCGGGTGGCTCCCGGTCGGGTGCAGGTCGCGGTAGGAGTGGGTGGCCGGGATCAGGACCCGCTCGAAGCGGTCCGCCAGCAGGTGGCCAATCGTCGCCAGGGCGGCGCTGGTGTAGATCCGCTCCCAGTCGCAGACGGGGTCGGAGAAGGTGCGCACGTCGGTTTCCAGCTCGATCGCCTCCAGGCCCAGCTGCGACGCTGCATCGCGGAAGGCGGAGGAGACGACCTCCCGCTTGGGATCGTCGACCGGCAGGTCGAGGCCGTGGGCGTAGACGACCGCGTCGATTTCCTCGCGCCGTCTCAGCACGGTGTAGAAGCTGTCGACGCCGCAGGTGAAGAAGGCCGCGGTTCCGCGCGCGGCGCCCGCGCTCGGGTCGCCGGCGAGCGGTGGGTCCACGGGCTCCGCCAGCACCTCCACCGGCCGCAGCGCCGGGTTCCAGATCGCCAGCATCTCCTGGATCGTCCGCGAGGCGCGGAGCAGGCCGGGGGAGACGCCGGCAGGCACCTCGAGCGAGGAGGCGAGCCCCATCGCCACCGGCAGTCCGGCGACGAAGGCGGCGTCCGGGTTGGCCGCCGGCGGCACGTCGCCGCAGCCGAAGGACGCCTCCCGGACCTCGTCCCCCAGCCGCAGCCGCACCCGTGCCGACCCGTCTCGGACCTCAGGCGGATCGAGCCGGGCCTGCGGGCGGCTCACCGCCTGGCGACGCCCTGGCCGACGAGGCTGACGCCGAGGTTGGGCTGGGCGCCGTCGTCGCGGGCGACTTCCAGCATCGCCGCCTGTTCGCCGGCGACGGCCGGCCGGAAGGTGACCTTGAAGGCCCGCTTCTGCCCGGGGGCGAGGACGAAGTGGATGCCGCCGACGGGGGCGCCGTCGAGGCTGAACGCCGGGGAGCCGAAGAGGCGGGCCGTCGCCGCCACCGGTTCGGCTCCGCGGCGGCGCAGGTTGCGGACGAAGACGGTCTGCGTCTTCTGTTTGCCGACCGCGACCTGGCCGAAGGCGCGTTCGAGCGGCGAGACCTCGAGCAGCCCGGCGCTGGGCGGCGGCGGGGGCGCTTCGACCGTGATCGTGCCCGCCAGGGCGCGCCCCTCCTGGCCGATGTCGTCCTGCACCACGACTTCGACCAGGTATTCGGCGGCGAGGGGGCCGGTGTTGGCCGGCACTTCGTAGCTGCCTTCGAAGCGGCTGGAGCTGACCCCGTTGAGGCCGACTTCGGTGCTGGTGCCGCCGCTGACCGGCGTGATCGTCGCGTAGACGGCGGAGAGGCCGCGGTTGTCGCCGGCTTCGGCGGAGATCGTCACCGTGCCCCCTTCGGCGGGCACGAACTGGGGCCAGAGTTCGGTCATCGAGATCCAGGGCGCTTCGTCGAACTGCGGCTGGCCTTCGACCTGGACCTCGCCGATGGCGCTGGAGTTGTAGTTGTTGAAGAGGTCGTAGGCCTGGACTTCGACGCCGTAGCTGACCGTGCCTTCGGAGTAGTTGGCGGGGGCTTCGAGGGTGCCGTAGTAGGTGTCGCCGGAGCCCTGGTAGAGGCTGATCGCCTGGTAGCTGCCGTCGGAGCCGTAGACCTGGGCGGTGGTGGCCTGAACGCCGCTCTCGTCGATGATGTCGACGCTGATCTGGGAGTTGCCGCCGCTGGAGGGGAGGGTGCTGGGACTGAGCACGCCGTTGGTGATCACCGGCGGGGTGCCGTCGACTTCTTCGTCGGCGCTCGCGCCGGCCGTGCCGACCAGCAGCGTGCCCGCTATCGCCAGCATCACCGACAGCATCCGGTACCGCCCAAAGCCCGTCGTCCGCTGCGCCATCGGTCCTCCCCTGTCCTGTAGACGGCCGTGTTGCGCCCACCCTACGTCGCCAAGCCCCGGCGCGCCAGTCGATCGAACTTTTCGGGAAGAAGATCGTGTACCGGCCCGGAAGGAGGGGTACTCCGGTGAGTACAGCGCCCGTCCCAGTCAAGGAGGTCCCCCCGATGAGCAGCAAGGCTTCGATCACCGTGCTGGGCTCGCCCGAGGAGGTTCAGCGACGGTGGCAAGACGACCAGTACCGCCCCGACTACATCGACTCCGCAGACGCGGCCGTCTCCTTCAGGGAGGCCCCCGGCGACCGCGGGACCGAGATCCACGTCGACCTCGAGAAGAGCGCCCCCGGCGGAAAGCTCGGCGAGATGCTGATGAAGCTGACCGGCAAAGAGCCGCTCGCCAAGGTCAAAGACGACCTCCGCCGCTTCAAGGCCCAGTTCGAGACCGGTGAGATCCCGCGCTCGGACGGGGCTCCGGAGGGTGAGCTGGCCGAGCGCAAGCTGAAGCAGCGCCCGGCCCAGCCGCTGAAAGAGGACGAGCGGCAGAAGGTGGGTGTCTGATGCGCGCCACCGTCTGGTCCGGCCGCAACGAAGTCTCGGTCGAGACCGTCCCCGACCCGACCATCCTCAACGACCGCGACGCGATCGTGAAGATCACCTCGACCGCGATCTGCGGCTCCGACCTCCACCTCTACGACGGCTACGTGCCGACGATGAAACGCGGTGACATCCTCGGCCACGAGTTCATGGGCGAGGTCGTCGAGAAGGGCAAGGGGGTCGGCAACCTCGAGGTCGGCGATCGGGTGGTCGTTCCCTTCCCGATCGCCTGCGGCAACTGCTGGTCCTGCAAGCAGGGGCTCTACTCCGTCTGCGAGAACTCGAACCCGAACTCCGGCATGGCGGAGAAGATGTTCGGCCACTCGACCGCGGGGATCTTCGGCTACTCGCACCTCACCGGCGGCTACGCCGGCGGCCAGGCCGAGTACGCGCGGGTGCCGTTCGCCGACGTCGGCCCGATCAAGGTCGAGGAGGACCTGACCGACGAGCAGGTGCTGTTCCTCTCCGACATCTTCCCCACCGGCTGGTTCGGAGCCGACCTCTGCGACATCGAGGGCGGGGAGACGATCGCGGTCTTCGGTGCCGGCCCGGTCGGCCAGTTCGCGATCGCCAGCGCGATCCTGATGGGGGCCGAGCGGGTGATCGCGATCGACCAGTACGACTACCGGCTGCAGATGGCCCTCAACAAGGCCGGGGCGACCGACGTCATCGACTTCTCCAAGGACGCCGACATCGTCGAGCAGCTGAAGGAGCTGACCGGCGGCCGCGGCCCCGACGCGGTGATCGACGCCGTCGGGATGGAGGCCGCGCACGGCCACGGCGCTCTGCACGCCTACGACCGGGTCAAGCAGGCCAGCCGCGGCGAATCCGATCGCGGGCACGCGCTGCGCGACGCCATCCTGGCCTGCCGGCCCGGCGGGATCGTGTCGGTGATCGGCGTCTACGGCGGGCTGATGGACAAGTTCCCGACCGGCGCGCTGATGAACAAGGGCCTGACGATGAAGACGGGGCAGTGCCACGTGCAGCGGTACCTCAGGCCGCTGTACGAGCACATCCGCAAGGGCGACATCGACCCGAGCTTCGTGATCACGCACCGCCTGCCGCTCGGAGAG
>DATMBY010000198.1:0-11348 GCA_035558995.1 Solirubrobacterales bacterium | reverse complement strand
CGGGCGGCGTTGCAGACGATCTCCTCGACGAAGGTCGAGTAGAGGGCGCGGGGCATGTCGTGACCCATGCCGTCGATCATCTTCAGCCGGGCGCCGGGGATCGCCCTGGCGGTGGCGCGGCCGCCGGAGGGGTTGACGAGGAGGTCGTTCTTGCCGTGGATGACGGCGGCCGGCAGCTCGAGCTTGCGGAGGGCGGCGGTGCGGTCGCCGGAGGCGGTGATCGCGTGCAGCTGGCGCGCAATGCCGGCCTCGCTGTGGCCGCGGTCGAAGGAGAGGGCGGCGATCTCGCGGATCCGCTCCTCTTCGAAGGGGTAGCCGGGGGAACCGATCACCTTGAAGGTCTTGACGACGCGCTCGATCGCCGCCTCGCGCTCGCGCGGCGGGTTGCCGAGCAGGAGGCCGAAGGTTTTGTAGCTGGGGTGGCCGACGCGTCGGCTGCCGGTGGTCGACATGATCGAGACGATCGAGCGGACGCGGGCGGAGTCCTCGATCGCCGCGGTCTGGACGATCATCCCGCCCATCGAGGCGCCGACCAGGTGGGCGGACTCGATCCCGAGGTGGTCCATCAGGCCGAAGGTGTCGGCGGCCATGTCCCGCAGCAGGTAGGGCGCGCCGCCCTTGCGGCCGATCAGCATGTCGAGGGTGCCCGGGACGCCGGCGCCGCGGACCTTGGTCGAGCGGCCGATGTCGCGGTTGTCGAAGCGGACGACGCGGAAGCCGCGCTCGACCAGCATCCCGCAGAACTCATCGCTCCAGGCGATCATCTGCGTCGCCAGGCCCATCACCAGCAGCAGCGGCTCCCCGTCGGGGTCCCCCATCTCCTGGTAGCAGAGCTCGATGCCGCCGTTGACCGGAGCGAACTGCTCCTCTGAGAACTGGTGCATCTGCGAATCGTACCCAGGCTGGCTGCTCAGCCAAACGTCATACTCGCCCCGGTGCGGACGGCGATCATCTCCGACCTCCACCTCGGCGTCGCCTCCGACGAGGACGTCGCGCGCGACCCGGCGGTGCGGCGGATCCTGCTCGAGGAGATCGCGGGAGCGGACCGCCTCGTCCTCCTCGGCGACGTCGTCGAGCTGCGGAACCTGCCGGTGGGGCCGTCGCTGGCGCGGGCCCGGCCCTTCTTCGAGGAGCTGGGGGAAGCGGTCGGCGACGCCGAGGTGACGCTCGTCCCCGGCAACCACGACCACCGCCTCGCCGAGCCGCTGCTCGACGACCTCTCGATCGCCGGCGGCCCGGAGCTCGGCCTCGAGCACCACCATGCCCCCTCCCCCGGCCCGGCGGCGCTGATCGACGGGTGGCTGGGGACGGCGCAGCTGAAGATCGCCTACCCCGGGCTCTGGCTGCGCCCAGACGTCTACGCGACCCACGGCCACTACATGGACGTCCACCTCACCCTGCCGCGGGCGGAGTGCGTCGCCGCGGCGCTGATGGCCCGCTTCGCCGGGCCGCTGCCGGGCCGGATGACCCCGGCCGAATACGAACGCGTGCTGCGCCCTCTATATGGACTCGCCTACGGCCTCGCCCAGGTGCTGCCGGTACGCCGCCGCCGCAACGGCCCCTTCGAGCGCGCCTGGGAGATCCTGGCCGGCGAAACCCGGAAGCAGACGCTCGGCGCTCGGGCGGCGCGGGCGGGCTTCCCGGTGGCGATCGGCGCTCTCAACGGGCTGCTGCGCGCCGACTTCGAGCCCGACGTGACGACCCGCGCGATCTTCCGCAGCGGCGTCGAGGCGGCGAGGGAGATGGCGAGCCGCCTTGGCATCGACGACGTCCACGTGATCACCGGCCATACCCATCGCGGCGGCCCGCTCCCCGACGAACCCGAGTGGTCCCTCGCCGGCGGCGGCCGCCTTCACAACACCGGCAGCTGGGTCTTCGCCTCCGCCTTCCACCAGCCGGGAACCCCGCCGAACTCCTACTGGCCGGGAACCGTCACCTGGCTCGAAGACGGAGACCCGCCGCGCCGCGTCCGCCTGCTCCACAGCTATTCCCACCAGGAGATGAGCGACCTGATCGAGCGCTCCGGCTAGGGGGCCGGGGTGACCTCCTCCAGACACTCAACATCGAGCCATAGCGAGATGTGTCTGGAGGGGGTCACCCCGGCCCCCCTCACCCTCCCCCAAGCCAATCCGCAATGGTCGCGCCGATCTCCGCCCCCGCGTCCTCCTGGAGGAAGTGCCCGGCGTTCTCGACCGGCCGCGGCGGCGGGAAGTTGAGCTGCGAGGAGACCCGCTCGCCGACCGAGAAGGGCAGGACCGGATCGGAGTCGGCCCAGAGGACCAGCGCCGGCCGCTCGTCCTCGCGCAGCGCGTCGGCGACCCGTTTCCCCTCGGCGGCGCCCGGCGCGTCGGGCTCGGTCGGCAGGATCAGGGGGAAGGCGCGGGCGCCGGCCTTGGAGGCGCCGTCTATATAAGGAGCCTCGTAGGCGGCGATCACCTCGTCGCCCGGATCGTTCTTGCAGCCGCCGCGGACCAGCATCCCGACCGGCACCTCATCGCTGGTGCGGACGAACTCGCGGAAGGCGAGCCAGGCGTCGCTCATCTTCTGATGGCCGGTGAAGGGGCCCGTCTCCATGATCACGATCCGGCTGATCCGGTCGGGGTGCTCGACCGCGAGCCGCAGCCCGATCGGCCCGCCCCAGTCGTGGACGACCGCCGTGGCGTTGCGGAGGTCGAGTTCCTCCAGCAGCGCCGCCATCAGCTCGACGTGGCGGTCGTAGGTGTACCAGCCGACGTCGGTGGGCTTGTCGGAGCGGCCGAAGCCGGCGTAGTCGGGGGCGATGCAGCGGTAGCCGGCGTCGCGCACCGGCGGGATAACCTTGCGCCAGAGGAACGACCAGGTCGGCTCGCCGTGGAAGAAGACCACCGGCTCCCCCTCCCCCTCGTCGAGATGCGCCAGCCGCAGGCCGTCGAGCTCACGATAGCGGGACTCGAACGGGTAGTCCGGCAGCCCTTCCAGGAGCTCGTCCGGGGTGCGGACGGCATCGAGCGGCATCGCGCCAGTCTATGCCGAAAAACGATTCTTGACTCGAATCCCAGGAATCCAGATCAGGATTCCGGACTTTCTCGGTCGACTTTGTGCTACTGTGCCCGCCTCATTGAGCAGTAAGTTGCTCAAGAAAGTAAGTCAGTCGACATAGGAAGGAACTTAAATAGATGCGGAACGCTCGCGACACCCGGCGGCGCAGCGTGAAGGTCGGCCTCCCCGCCGCTCTTCTCGTTTTGCTCCTGGCAGTTTTCGCCGCTGGATGCGGCGGTGGTGACGACACCACCGGCTCCTCTGGAGGTAGCGGTAGTGGAGGTGGCAAGCTCGACGTGGTCGGCTACTCCACCCCGGAAGCCGTCTACACCGAAGCACTCGAGCCGGCCTTCGAAGAAAGCTCGAACGGCTCCCGCGTCAGCTTCAGCAACTCCTTCGGCGCCTCCGGCGATCAGAGCCGTGCCGTTGCCGCGGGACAGCCCGCATCGGTAGTCCACTTCTCCCAGGCCGGCGACATGGAACGGCTGGTCGAAGAAGGCGAACTCGTCGCCAAGGACTGGGACAAGAACAAGTACAAGGGCATCGCCGAGAACTCGGTCGTGGTCATGGTCGTCCGCTCGGGCAACCCCGAGGGCCTGAAGAGCCTCGACGACCTGCAGAGCAAGGACGTCGACGTCATCACCCCCAACCCGTTCAGCTCGGGCTCGGCCCGCTGGAACATCATGGCCGTCTACGGCAACGCGATCGAGGGCGGCAAGTCGCCCGACCAGGCGCTGGACGAGGTCCGCACGGTCCTCGAAAAGACCGTCGCCCAACCGGGCAGCGGCCGCGACGCGCTCTCGGCCTTCACCCAGGGCCAGGGAGACGTCCTCCTCAGCTACGAGAACGAGGCGATCAAGGCCGAAGAGGAGGGCGAAGACGTCGAATACGTCGTGCCCCCCGCGACGCTGCAGATCGAAACCCCGATCGCTGTCACCAAAGACGCGCCGGAGCCCGCCGCGCAGGACTTCCTCGACTTCATCTGGTCCGATGAAGGGCAGGAAATCTGGGCTGAAAACGGCTACCGCCCGGTCAACCCGAAGCTCGTCGACGAGAAGCAGTTCCCGACTCCCGATGACCTGTTCCACATCGCCGACTTCGGCGGCTGGGGCAAAGTCAACGACGAGTTCTTCGATGACGAAACCGGCTCGGTCGCCGAGATCGAGAAGGAACTCGGGGTCTCCACGAGCGGCTGATGGAGGCACACCCGGCAAACCTCCCCGCTCCCAGCCAGCACCGGGCAGGCATCCGCCTGCCCGGTCTCGGCGTCGGCTTCGGCGGCGGCATGGTGATGCTCTACCTGAGCATCATCGTGCTGCTACCGCTGGCGGCGGTCGCCAGTGAAGCCTTCACCGGCGGCATCGGTCACTTCTGGGAACAGGTCACCTCGCCGCTGGCGATCAAGAGCCTGAAGCTGACGGTCGTCTGCTCGCTGATCGTCGTCGTCGTCAACGGCTTCTTCGGCACGATCCTCGCCTGGCTCCTCGTCCGCGACAAGTTCCCGGGTAAGAGCATCATCAACGCCGTCATCGATCTTCCCTTCGCGCTGCCGACGATCGTCGCCAGCCTCATCCTGCTGACGCTCTACGGCGCCGACAGCCCGCTGGGGATCGACTTTGCGTTCACCCGAACCGCAATTGTCGTCGCCCTCTGCTTCGTCACCCTGCCCTTCGTCGTCCGTGCCGTGCAGCCGCTGCTGCTGGAGATGGACCGAGAGATGGAGGCTGCGGCGGCCTCGCTCGGCGCCGGCAACTTCACGATCTTCCGCCGCATCATCTTCCCCAACCTCCTTCCCGGCCTCGCCGCGGGAGTGGCCCTGGCCTTCGCCCGCGCTCTCGGCGAGTTCGGCTCGGTCCTGCTCTTCGCCGGCGGCAACCCGGATACGACCGTCTCCTCGGTCTTCATCCGCAACCAGGTCGAGTCCGGCAACGAGATCGGCGCTGCCGCCGTCTCGGTTGTGCTGCTGATCGCCTCGCTGCTGTTGCTCTTCTCCGTCTCGCTGATCCAGCGCTGGGCGATCCGGCACGACCGCGGCTCGACGGACTTCATCGCGACCGTCCAGAACAAGGACGTCTCGGGGGACGGCATCTGATGGCCGCCAATGCCCCCAGCCGCTGGAGCCTCCGATTCCTCGGCCTCGGCTATCTGACGATGCTGCTGCTGATCCCGCTGGTGATGATCTTCTACAAGACCTTCGAGGAAGGGATCGGGCCGCCGCTCGACGCGATCACCTCGCCCGACGGGCTGCACGCGCTGAAGCTGAGCGTGCTGATGGTGGCGATCGCGGTCCCCCTGAACACCATCTTCGGGATCGGCTGCGCGCTGCTGCTGGTCCGCCACAAGTCGAAGCTGAACCCGGTGATCGACGCGGTCATCAACCTCCCCTTCGCGGTCTCTCCGGTCGTCATCGGCCTCTCGCTCTACATCCTCTACGGGACCGGCGGCTGGTTCTCCTTCATCGGCGAAGAAGGCTTCAAGATCCTCTTCGCGGTCCCGGGGATGGTGCTCGCCAGCATCTTCGTCTCGCTGCCCTTCGTCGTGCGGGAGACGGTGCCGGTGCTGCAGGAGATCGGCACCGACCAGGAGCAGGCCGCCTCGACCCTCGGCGCCAACGGCTGGCAGACCTTCTGGAAAATCACCCTGCCGTCGATCCGCTGGGGCGTCGCCTACGGCATCGTCCTCACCACCGCCCGCGTGCTGGGCGAGTTCGGCGCGGTGACGATCGTCTCCGGCTCGATCAACGGCCAGACCCAGACGCTGCCGCTCTTCGTCGAGAAGCAGTACGCCAACTTCAACGAGACCGGCGCTTACGGCGCCTCCCTGGTGCTGGCAGTGCTGGCCCTGATCACGCTCTTCGCAATGAACCTTCTCAAACGAAAGGAGGACGCCTGATGGGGATCTCAGTCGAGGGAGCAAACAAGCGCTTCGGTGACTTTCAGGCGCTCGACGACGTATCGATCGATGTTCCTGACGGCTCGCTGACGGCCCTGCTCGGCCCCAGCGGCTCCGGCAAGTCCACCCTGCTGCGGGCGATCGCCGGCCTCGAGGACCTGGACGGCGGGCTGGTGACGATCAACGGCGAGGACGCGACCACCAAACCGGCGCAGAAGCGCGGGGTCGGCTTCGTCTTCCAGCACTACGCCGCCTTCAAGCACATGACGGTGTACGACAACGTCGCCTTCGGGCTGAAGATCCGCAAGTGGGACAAGGCGAAGACCTCGGCTCGCGTACACGAGCTGCTGGAACTGGTCCAGCTCGACGGCCTCGCCGGCCGCTTCCCCTCGCAGCTCTCCGGCGGACAGCGGCAGCGGATGGCGCTGGCGCGGGCACTGGCCGTGGAGCCGCAGGTGCTGCTGCTCGACGAGCCTTTCGGCGCGCTCGACGCCAAGGTGCGCAAGGACCTGCGGACGTGGCTGCGCCGGCTCCACGAGGAGATGCACGTGACGACGATCTTCGTCACCCACGACCAGGAGGAGGCGATGGACGTCGCCGGCCAGTTGGTGGTGATGAACGAGGGACGGGTCGAGCAGTCGGGCACCGCCGACGAGCTCTACGAGCACCCGGCCAACGAGTTCGTGATGAGCTTCGTCGGCGAGGTCAACCGGCTCGGCGACGACTTCGTGCGCCCGCACGACATGGAGGTCGTCCTCGACGCCGACGAGCGCACCCAGGAGGGCCTGGTCCAGCGGATCGTCACCCTCGGCTTCGAGGTCCGGGTCGAGCTCGTGCTCTCCGACGGGACCGAGGTCTGGGCGCAGCTGACCCGCGCCGAGCTGCAGCGGCTCGAGCTGCGGGAGGGCCAGATCGCCTACCTGCGCCCGGTCCAGGCAAAAAGCTTCAACGGTTCGTCGTCGTCCACCGATGGGGCCTCGACTCCCCATGGGACTCCGGACGGCGGCGACGCAGGTCTACCTGCAGCCGTCTGAAGGGGCGACGGGGTGGGGCGTCTTCTTGCCGGGTGACGCCCCGCCCCAAATCGCCACGTTCTAAAAGCGGCAGCCGGCCCCGAAGTCGATGTACCAACGCTGTTGCCGCTGGGATCCGGGCCTAGTCAGAGCGACCACGCGAGGAGCGCTTCAGCCAGCGAGGCGTGAGGATCTCTATCGCTTCCCTCAGGGTCATCCCGCGTTCTCCGTACATGGGACTAGGGCGTTTTGGCTCTGGCGCGGGGGTGGATTTTTCGCCTTGACTCATGAGCAGCCTCCTTGGGAAGCCATCGCGATAGTGATGATCCAGAGGGACACCTCGACAGCCAGAAGGACGCTAGCAACTTGAAAGAAGACAACAAGTCTCCGCAGGCCCTCGCGGTTATCTAGGTAGCTGCCACGCATGTGAAGAGCAAGTTCTCGGTGCAACTCTTCGATCGAGACTGGTTCCGCGGACTCGATGTAGCCCTTGATCACATCCCGTGGGTTGACGGTGACATCCCAATTTCGCGGCCAGAGGATGGCAAGTGAAGTGGCGGCCACGGCCACGAAGCTTATGAGCGCCAGCCACGAGAAGGGGTTCGACCTGCCGCCGCCTAAGGCCTGCGCTCCAAGGAATGAAGTCGTGACGGCGCCGGCCGAGAGCAGGAGGCCGGCGCGGTTGCGGAAGCTGTCAATCGCCGCCTGCTGCTCGGACAGGGCTCGCACCGCCTCGTCATAAGCGACTTCGTAGAGGAGGTCTTTAGTCACCCCCTCCTAAGGGCTGAGAGGAACGTTCTCTCTCCCCCGGCTCCCGCATGCTCCGCTCTTTGTTATTCTTGACTTAGTTGGTCTACAAAGCAAGAAAGGAGACAGGATGACTAAACGAGTTGCGGCTACGACGTTTCGCTCGAGGGGTCGGTTGACGGGGCTGGTGCGGGACGAGTACCCGGCCGGGACCGGGCAGAACCGGACCACGCAGTCGGACAATCGAGAGTCGGCGCTGGACGGAGCCGACGAGGCGCTCTTCTACCGGGCGCGGTTGATCTTGGGGGACGGCCTCCCCCGCCCCCAGCGCTGAGTCATGACCGACAGCGCTGAGTGTCCCGGCTGCGAAACCTGAGCCCGGACCGCGTCGAAGTCGACGGGTCCGGGCTCTTTCGCGTCAGCTGCCCTTCTTGGAGCCGCTGTCTTCTTCGAGCTGCAGCGGTTCGTCCGGCTGCGGGATCGCCTCGACGGCGAGGTTCCAGCTTTTCAGGCCGAAGGCCACGTCTTTCGCCCCCGCGTACTGGACGGCGATCGTGTGACCGCCTTTAGTCAATACGCCCGTCTGCACGATCGTGTTGACGATCGGGGCGGGGGCCGGCGACGTCGCCGTCGCGGGCAGGAAGTTCACTTTGCCGGTCGCCTGGCCGTCGAGCAGGATCTGCACGGGGCAGGCCTTGTCGGGACCGGGCTTGGCGGCCGTGCAAGTGCCCTGGCCCGAGAACGTGATCACAGCCGAGCTGACTTCGGCCTTCGTCGCGAACGACGTGAACGCCGAGGGGATGTAGCCGGGCGTCGTCGCCGAGGCGCTGAATGCAGCGGTGCCGGCGGCGATCCCGACGACGGTCGGCCGGGGTGCGCCGGCCTTGGCCACGTAGAGGTTCGACGCGGCCTTCTTCTTCAGGTACAGCTTCGACGCCTTCTTGTTCGAGACGAACACTTTCGCTGCCTTCTGGCTCGTCAGGAACGACTGGGCGACCGAGGGCACCACCGTGACCGAGACGGCAACGGCCGCCGCAAGCACGACGACGGTCGCGGCTCGAGGGGTGGACAGTCTTCTCTTCAGCAATTGGTCCTCCATGTCTGCGGCCCCGCGCGGCTCTTTCGGTGCCCTCGGTGGCCTTTATTGACTAAGTGAGTCAATAAACTACAGAACCTGTTAGGCTTTCGCGACCAAGCTGGTCAACAAAGTCATTTACCCGGCAGGAAAGGACTCAACCCCGCATGAAAAGAAAGACCCTCGCCATAGCGGCGATCTCCCTCCTGGGGCTTGCCGCGCCGGCGTCGGCCGGGGCCGTCACCCTGATCGGGTCCGGCTCCGTGGCCGCACAGCCCGTGCTGCAGGCCCTCTTCGCCACCTACACGAAGCAGGTCAACAAGAAGGTCCATTTCGTCTACACCGCCAACGGCGGCAACGCCGGCGTCAAAGACGTCCAGAACGGGACCAGCCAGTTCGCAGGGCAGGCCCGCACCCCCCTCCCCAGCGACGCCGGGACCACCTACATCAAGATGTTCCTCGACGGCCTCTGCATGGACGTCAACCCGAAGAACAGCCTCAGCAACATCACGATCCAGCAGACCCACGACATCTACCGCGGCCTGCTGACCAACTGGAGCCAGGTCGGGGGCTCGAACCTGACCACGACGATCGACCCGGTCGGCCGCGACACCAACGGAGGGACCTACAACTTCTTCCTCCAGGCCGTGCTCGGCAACGAGTCGCCGGCGTCCAACGTCAACGCGCTGACCGCCGACGGCCTCGTCGTCAACGCGGTCAAGCAGGACCCGAACGCGATCGGCTACGCCGGCCTCGCCTGGCAGAAGAAGGGCCTCAAGCCCCTCAAGGTCAACGGCGTCCCCTGCGTCCCCAAGAAGATCAGCGTCGAGCCGCTGAAGTACCCGCTCTCGCGCTACCTGTTCCTCGTCCTCCCGGGCGACGGCAGTCAGAGCCCGAAAGCGCTGGTCAAGTTCATCGACTGGGCGCGGCGCAGCAAGCTCGCCGGTTCGGTCATCTCCCAGGCCGGCGGCGTCCCCGCCTTCAACAAGAAGTAGGCCTTGGAGGAGCAGTTCGAAACGGAGTACGGGCCGAAGTGGTCCGACCAGCGCGTCGAGCGGATGCTCGGCGCGCTGGTCTGCTTCGTCGTCGGCCTGCTGCTGGCGATGATCGCCACCGTCCTCGTCCGCGCCTGGCCGTCCTTCTCGCACAACGGGCTCGCCTGGTTCGGCCCCGGCGGCAACGTCGACGACCAGCTCAACGCGATCTTCCTCTCCGGCCAGAACGGTCTCGAATACGTCTACACCTTCCACGCCTGGCCGCTGATCTGGAGCACCCTGCTGATCACCGGCGGCGCCGTCCTCATCTCCCTTTTCTGCGCCCTCTTCGTCGCCGTCTTCATCGTCGAGTTCGCGCCTGAGTGGATGAGCAACGTCCTGCAGCCGGTGATCCGCTTCCTCGCCAGCGTCCCCTCTGTCATCTACGGCCTGATCGGGGTCGTCGTCCTCGTCCCCACCATCGGCAATCATTTGGTGACCGAGCCGCAGAAGGCCTCGGTCGCGGGCGTCATCTCGCTCACCGGCTACAGCCTCCTGGCGGCGACCCTGGTGCTGACGGTGATGATCGCGCCGATCATGGTCTCGATCTTCAGCGACGGCCTGAGGGCGGTGAAACCGGGCTGGCTCGAGGGTTCGCTGGCGCTCGGCGTCAACCGTTGGCGCACGACCTGGAAGATCGGCGTCCGCAGCGCCCGCCCGGCGATCGTCGCCGGCACCGTGCTGGCGGTCGCCCGCGCGATCGGCGAGGCGGTGATGCTGGCGATGATCTCCGGCTCGGTCGGATTCGCCCCCAACCCCGCCGACGGGTTGATCTTCGTCTACGAGCCCTCGCGGCCGCTGGCGCCGACGATCGTCAAGAACATCGACCAGCTGAGCTCGCCGCCGGCAAACGCGACCCTGTTCGCGATCGCCGCCGTTCTGCTCTTCTCGGCCGCGACCTTCTCCCTCACCGGCTACGTCGCCCGCCGGTCGATGCGCAAGTACGGGGCGGCCTGATGCTGCTGCTGAGGGACAAGCAGGACAAGGACAAGGGCGCAGTCGAGGGCACCGCGACCTGGGCCCTGGCCGACCGCATCGGCCTTGCGATCTGCTGGGCGCTGGGGCTGCTCTTCTGCGCGATCGCCGTCGCGATCGTCGTCTACCTGCTGGTCCAGGGGATCAAGTTCCTGCGGCCGGAGATGCTCTGGACGCCCGCCGCGGCCGGCTTCTCCGAGGGCGAAACCGGCGGCTTCTCCGACGCGCTCTTCGGCACCATGATCGTCGCGGTGATGGGAATCGCCGTTGCCCTGCCGACCGGGATCGCGCTCGCGGTCTGGCTGGTCGAGTACGGGCGGCCGGCGGCGCTGGCGCGGGTCACCGAGATGACGATCGAGGCGATCGCCGGCATTCCCTCGATCGTCCTCGCCCTCTTCGGCACCGTGATCTTCTCCTCGACCGCGCTCGGCTTCCTCAGCCGCACCTCCGAAGGGGTCGTCTTCGGCCGCTCCTTCTTCGCCGCCTCGGCGATGCTCTCGCTGGTGGCGCTGCCGCTGATCGTCGCCAGCGTCCGCGAGGGGCTGAACTCGATCCCGCGCCACGTCCGCGAGGCCTCCTACGCGGTCGGCAAGA
>DATMBY010000197.1:0-10005 GCA_035558995.1 Solirubrobacterales bacterium | reverse complement strand
GACGACAAAGGCACCGGCAGCAACCGAGTTGATGCGCGTCAGCCGCTTCTCGGTAGCCGAGTCGGCCCGCCCCTTCTCCTCTCCCCCGGCAAAGAGCACCCCCCGCTTCCGCAGCACCCGCCGATCGAGCCCCATCCCCGCAGCGTATTCAGCTACGCCACGTCAAACGACCCAGGATCCGGCCCCGTCCGCTCCCCCTCGTCGAGCCGCTCGAGCGCCGCCATATCGTCCTCGCTCAGCTCAAAATCAAAGACTTCGAAGTTCTCCCGAATCCGCTCAGGATTCGAGGATTTCGGAATCACCACGTTCCCGACCTGCAGATGCCAGCGAAGGATCACCTGCGCCGGGGTGCGGTCGTGGTGGGCGGCCACGGTTTCGATCGTCCCGTCCTCGAGCAGGTCGCCCTGGGCGAGCGGGCTCCAGGCCTCGGTGGCGACGTCGTGCTCGTCATGCCAGGCGCGCAGCTCGGCCTGCTGCAGGCGGGGGTGCAGCTCGATCTGGTTCACGGTCGGCTGCCGCTCGGCGTCGCGCTCCAGCCGCTCCAGGTCCTCGACCCGGAAGTTGGAGACGCCGATCGAGCGGGCCCCGCCTTCCTCCTGGATCCGTTCGAAGGCGCGCCAGGTGTCGAGATACAGGTCGCGGGCGGGCAGCGGCCAGTGGATCAGGTAGAGGTCGACGTGGCCGGTCCCGAGCCGCTCGATGCTCTTCTCGAACGCCCGCAGGGTCGAGTCGTACCCCTGCTCGGAGTTCCAGAGCTTGGTGGTGAGGAAGACGTCCTCGCGCCGCACCCCGGTCGCCGCTAGCGCCGACCCCACCCCGGCCTCGTTGCGGTAGGCGGCGGCGGTGTCGACGTGGCGGTAGCCGACCCCCAGCGCCTCCTCGACCTTCTCCTGCGTCTCCTCCGGCGGGATCTGAAAGACGCCGAATCCCAACTGGGGCATCTCGACGCCGTCGTGCAGGGTGAGGACGGGAACTTCGGTCGCATCGGCCATGCGACAGCGCTACCCCTAGGTTGAGACCTTCATGCCAGCCCCTCCGAGGTTTGGGCCCCTAGGAGGGACCAAAGTTCGGAGACGTTCGCGCTCAGCTGGTGGCTAGCCCTATCGCCAGCAGCGGGAACGCGCTCATGGCACCGAGGTAGGCGCCCATCGCGACGCCGGTGCCGAGGCTGGCCGTGCGGGAGCGGGCGCCGGCGATCGCGCCGACGAGAACGAAGGCGGCGGCGATTCCGAATCCAAGCCAGAAGACGTCGGGCATCAGGGCGGCGAGAATACCCGAAGGCGGGGAGGAATCGCCGCCTGCACGGCAAAGGGCGGCGCGTGAGCCAGTCACCCGCCAAGAGCAGCAAGCTGATCCTCGCGGCGATGATCTTCGCCGTCTCGATGACCTTCATCGACCAGACGATCGTCGCGATCGCGATCCCGACGATCCAGGACGACCTCTCGCTCTCCGCGACGGGGGTGCAGTGGATCATCAACGGCTACCTGCTCTCGCTCTCGGCGCTGTTCGCCTTCGGCGGCCGCCTCGCCGACATCGCCGGCCACCGGCGCATGGTCGTCACCGGCGTCGTCGTCTTCGCCGTCGCCTCCGCCCTCTGCGGCGCCACCCCGACCGGCTCGCTCGACGAGTCCTGGCTGATCGTCTTCCGGGTGATCCAGGGCGCCGGCGCGGCGATCATGTTCCCGGCGGCGCTGGCGATCGTCTTGAACGCCTTCCCGATCGGCGAACGCGGCAAGGCGATGGCGATCTTCTTCGCGATCGCCGGCGGCCTCACCGCGATCGGGCCGCTGGCCGGCGGCTACCTGGTCGAGATCACCTGGCGGGCGATCTTCTGGGTCAACATCCCGGTCGCGATCATCGCCCTGTTCCTGATCTGGAAGTCGAAACCGGCCGACGAGAAGCAGCCGGCGGAGCTCGACTACAACGGCACCGCACTGATCACGCTCGGGATGGGGCTTTCGGTGCTGGCCCTGCAGCAGTCGAGCATCTGGGGCTGGGGGGACGTCAAGACCTGGGCCTGCCTCGCCCTCGGGCTGGCGATCCTCGCCGCCTTCGTCCGCTACGAGCTGCGGGTCGAGAACCCGCTGCTGCGGCTGACGATCTTCAAGGACAAGGCCTTCGCGGTGGACAACGTCGTCCTGTTCCTGCTGATGATCCCCTTCGTTCCCCTCTTCTTCTTCGCCAGCATGTACGCGCAGATCTCGCTCGGCGAAAGCGCCTCGGAAACCGGGCTCTACCTGCTGATCTTCTTCGCCGGCTTCGCCACCGCCTCGCAGTGGGGCGGGAAGATGCTCGACCGGATCGGGGCGCGCCGGCCGATGGTCCTCGGCTGCGGCGTCGCCGCGGTCGGCTTCTACCTCTGGGGCCACTCGCTGACCGAGCTTTCGGTCTCCGGCCAGTGGTACTACATCGTCATCGCCGGAGCCGGGGTCGGGCTGGTCCTCAGCCCCGCCAACACCGACGCGCTCAACCGGGTCCCGCGCGACCGCTACGGCGAAGCGACGGGAATCACCCAGACCGTGCGCAACTTCGGCTCCAGCCTCGGCCTCGCGGTGCTCGGCTCGATCCTGATCCTCGAGAACCGCTCCCACCTCGAAGCGACCGCCGACCAGCACGGCTTCTCGAAGGAAGTCGGCAAGGAAATCGCCGACCAGATCAGCCAGGGAACGGGTGCCGGCGAATCGCCCCAACATCTGCCGGCGCAGGTCCAGAAGGTCGTCGACGCCATCCCCCACGACTTCGCGCTGGCCTCGCGCACGGTCTTCTACGGGATGGCGGCGGTGATGGCGGTCGCCTTCTTCATCGCCCTGGTCGCGATGCCGGGCGGGAAGGTCGCGGAAGTGTCCGAGGGTGGGGCTCCCACCGCCTAGCCTCGGACCTCTACGCTTTGGCAATGGCAGGCGTGGCATACGAAAGGTTGCCCGGAGCCGAGATCGTGCTCGCTGGCATCGCCGACATCGAGGCGGGGCGCAAGACCATCAACGCTAGTGCCGTTCAGTGCGCGGCGCCACGTCTTCGCCGTGCCGGCCTGGCGGCGCCCAGCTCCCAGGAGACCGTTCCTGCCGCTCACGATCTCTACGGGAAACTGCGCGCAGAGTACGGAGACGCGGCTCACTCCCGCTACAACGCGATCCTCGCCCGCGTCGCCAGCTTCGCCGGAGCAGCGGAACTTGCGCGACGCAGCTGACGCCGAGCGAATCCGGCGCCTGGCGCAAGAGCTGGGGCGATCGGTCCCAGCCGGCACCAAGATGTACCTGACTGGGGGCGCCACGGCTGTTCTCGAGGGGTGGCGACAATCGACCGTCGACGTGGATGTGCGTTTCGAGCCGGACTCCGATGCCGCCCTGCGGCGCCTCGCGTCGCTGAAGGAGGAGCTCTCTGTGAATGTCGAGCTGGCGTCGCCACTCGACTTCCTACCGCCGCTCGCCGGCTGGCAAGATCGCTGCCGCTTCCGCTTCCGCGAGGGCAACCTCGAGGTCTTCGACTTCGATCCCTATTCGCAAGCCCTCTCCAAGCTGGAGCGCGGCTTCGAGCTCGACCTGAAGGACGTGAGCGCGATGGTGGAGTCAGGGCTGGTCGAGCCCGGCCGGCTGCTGGAGCTGTTCGAAGCTGTCGAGCCGGAGCTGTATCGATTCCCGGCGGTCGATCCAAGCGGGCTCAGGAGAGCGGTCGAATCGCTAAGTTGAGGCCCGTGAAGATCCTTGCCTTCAGCGACCTCCACCGCGACCTCGAGCAGGGCGCGCGTCTGGTCGAGATGTCGGCCGAGGCCGACGTCGTGATCGGGGCGGGCGACTTCGCCTCGATGCACGAGGGGCTGGAGGAGACGATCGACGCGCTGGCGGCGATCACGACCCCGACCGTCCTCGTTCCCGGCAACAACGAGACCATCGACGCGCTGCGCGAGGCGGCCGCGGACTGGAGCGCTGCGACGGTCCTCCACGGCGAGGGGACGACGATCGACGGGACCGAGTTCTACGGCCTCGGGGCCGGGATCCCCGTCACCCCCTGGGACTGGAGCTTCGACCTAGACGACGAGGCGGCGACCGAGATGCTCGCGGGCTGCCCCGAGGGCGCCGTCCTCGTCCTCCACTCCCCGCCCGAAAACCACTGCGACTCCGCCGGCGGTGGCGGCAACTTCGGCAGCCCCGCTCTCCTGCGGGCGATCGAAGAGAAGCGCCCCCGCCTCGCCGTCTGCGGCCACATCCACGAGTCCTGGGGCTGCGAGAGCACGATCGACTCGACCCCGGTCCGCAACCTCGGCCCCAAAGGCACCTGGCTCGAGGTCTAGTGTCGCTTTTGTTACCCATAGGTCCACAAAAGCGACACTGAGATGGCCTACCGGTTGCTCAGATCGGCCGACGCCTTCTGGCGGCGGTCGAATCAGATGAAGACGCCGAACACGGATCTTGGCGGGCAGCTCGAGGCCTCGCAGATCGGGGCGCGGATGTGGCGGCTGGAGCCTGGGAAAGCCTCGACCAGGCACCGGCACTTCACGCAGGAGGAGCTCTACGTGCTGCTCGAGGGCGCGGGGCGGGTGCGGATCGGCGAGGAAGTACTGACGCTGGCGCCGCTGGACGCGCTCCTGGTCGACCCCGACAGCGACCGGCAGCTCTTCAACGACACCGAGGCCGACCAGCTCTGGCTCGTCGTCGGCGCGCCGCGCGAAAACATCACCAGCACCCTGGAGATGAGCGACGAGCAGCTCGAGTTCATGTACCCCGAAGGGCCGAAGGCACTGCCGCCGGAGCTCGGCGGCGGGCAGGCCGACTACCCCGACGAGGACTAGAGCGCGAGGGAGACGGGCTCCTCGAGCAGCTGCCTCACCCGAGCGAGGAACTCGGCGCCCTCGGCGCCGTAGAGGATGCGGTGGTCGCAGGAGAGGGTGGCTTTCATCAGCTGCGCCGGGACGATCTCGCCGTCGCGGACGGCGGGGACCTCGCGGATCGCGCCGACGGCGAGGATCGCCGCCTGTCCCATGTTGATCACCGCGTCGAACTCGTCGATCCCGAACATGCCCAGGTTGGAGACGGTGAAGGTCCCGCCGGAGAGCTCCGGCGGCGTGACCGAGCCGTCGCGGACCTTGGCGGCGACGGCGCGGGTGTCGGCGGCGATCTGGCGCAGGCCCTTGCGGTCGGCGTCGAAGACCGTCGGAACGACGAGGGCTTCCTCGGCGGCGACCGCGACGCCGACGTTGACCCGCGAGTAGAGCTCGTAGCGGCCGTCGCGGTAGGCGCCGTTGGCTTTCGGGAACTCCCGCAGGGCGATCGCGCAGGCCTTGACGATCATGTCGTTGAACGAGGGGACGACGTCGCCCTCCTTCGAGGCCGCCTTGATCGCCGCCCGCGCCTCGACCGCCTTCCCCATGTCGATCTCGATCGTCAGGTAGAAGTGCGGCGCGGTCGCCTTCGACTCCGCCATCCGCCGAGCGATCGTCTGCTGCAGCTTGTTGGGCTCCTGGACCTTGGTCTCGCCTTTAGCCGTCCCAGACGAGGGCTGCTGGCCGGCGGGTCCTGCCGCAGCAGGGGACCCACCACCCCTTCCGGCAGCTAAAGCTTCCTCAGGGGCGGTTCCCCCTACAGCGTCACCCGCCGGAGGAGCCGCTTCCTCGACATCGTGTTTGATGATCCGCCCGCCAGGCCCGGAACCATGGAGGTCTTTCAGGTCAAGCCCCTTGTCCTGAGCCAGCCGTCGCGCGAGCGGCGATGCTTTCACCCTCTCCCCGCTGCCATTGCCCCCTCGGTCGCCAGCCACCTCGGCCGGTCCCTCGTCGTCGACGTCATCCGCTTCTCCCGCGGGTGGCACGGTAGGGGAGACCATCCCTGAGGAAGCTTTAGCTACCGGAAGGGATGGGGGGTCCCCTGCCGTGACAGGACTCGCGGGCCTAGCGCCCTGTCCCTCATCCGAATCAACTACCCCATTCGACTCCCCGATCCGCGCGATCGGTGACCCGATCGGGAGCGTCTCCCCCTCCTGCGCCAGGATCTCCTGCAGCGTGCCCGCAACGTCGGATTCGTAGGCCATGTTGGCCTTGTCGGTCTCGATTTCGACCAGCTCGTCCCCGACCGCGATCTCGTCGCCGACCTGCTTCAGCCAGGTCAGGATCGTCCCCTCCTCCATCGAGTCGGAGAGGCGGGGCATCACCACGTCACTCACGGGGCAGCTCCATGCCTACAGGTTGCCACTTCCGCCAGCCAGCCCTCACCGGGACGCAAGCAGGGCGCCGGCGACGAGCGAGGCGGCGGCCTGGCGCAGGACGTCGGCCCGGATCCCGTCCATCACCGCTTCCTCCCGCGCCTGCAGGCGACCGACGGTGGCGATCGGCTCGACGTCGGTGCGCGGTTCGGCGGGCGCGCTCGCAACCGCGTCGCCGTAGGCGAGGCAGCCCTGGATGCCCTGGGCGATCAGCTGGGCGCGGTAGTCGGCCCCCTCTTCGATCGGGTGCAGGTTGTCGGCCTGCATCAAGTCGGGGCGGGCTGCAACGGTCCCAGCCCAGTCGGGCACTTGCGTCCCCGGTCGGGAGGCGGCGAATTCCGCGACGACCCGGTTCTTCCCAGAGTTGTCGACACCGTTGACGGTGAAGCCGTGGATCGTCGGCACCACCATGCAGCGGTCGCCGACGGTTTCCGCGACCTTGGCGAGGTTGCCGGCGAGGATCTCCGGATAGGACGGGTTGTCGTTGGTGCCGGCGTCGAAGACGATCACGTCGTCGGAGGGTTCGTAGCTTTCCTGGAAGAGGTCGAAGATCTGGTAGCTGTTGTAGCCGCCGACCGCATTGACGGTCAGTTCGACGCCCGGCAGGTAGTTGGCCAGGTAGGGCGAGGTCAGCTCCTCGAGGCTGTCCCCGACGACGAGGACGTGGGAGCGCGCCTGGGCCGCCGGCGCGCACGCGCAGAGGAGTAGCGCCACAAGCGCTGCCATCCCGAAGCCGCCGATCCACCGCACGCAGAGCTTTTTACACGACGCCCTCCTCCTAAACTGCGCCGGTGCCCGCCGCCGCCCGCCTCCAGCTGACCGGCTGCGCGCTGTTGGCGGCACTCGCACTCGCCGGCTGCGGCGGCGGCGACTCCGACTCCACCGGCGCCACCTTCACCAGCCAGGAAGGAGCTCCCTTCCGAAGTTCGGGCCCTCATAGGGGCCACAAGCTCGGAAACGACGCCGACCCCGTCAAGCAGGATGGGGGCGACGGTCGTCCTGTGCCAGCCGGGGGGATCTGCCAGAGCCAGCTCGGCAGCTTCGTCGGCTCGATGGACGGGCTGCGGCGGCGGCTGGCGGTCGGCGTCACCTACGACCAGTACGTCGACGAGGTGCGGGGGATCCGCTCGACCTACGGCAAGATCCCGATCGAGCGGGTGCAGATCGACTGCCTCAGCGCCGTTGCCACTCCCGGCGAGAAGGCCTTCAACCGCTACATCGAAGCGGCCAACGACTGGGGCGAATGCGTCTCCGAAGCCGGCTGCGGCTCGGAAGTGATCGAACCCGTCCTGCAGCGGCGCTGGCGGATCGCCTCGCACTTTCTCACCGAAGCGCAGGACGGCCTCACCGCCTCCGGCGCCTAGAAAGCGCGAGAGCCGCCCCGGAGGACGGCTCTCGCCTGGTGCAAAGGAACGGACGCGGGAACTGCTACCGAGCGGGACAAGACCCGGCTCCCAACGAACCGCCGGTGCCCGGGGTGGATTCCGCCGGGCGCCCAAACCAGTGCGGCGCCTAGCGGCCCTGCACCTCCAGAGTCCCATCAAGCATGTGAATCAAGTTAGGACCACCTCCTTTCTCTGGTCCCAGAAGTGAAGCAAACCGGGACGTCGGCCTCTACACCGCGGACATTGCACTCGGGTGACCCTTCCTCCAAGATGGGCCGATGCAGGGGAACGGGTCGACGATCGTCTTCTTCCCGGAGGGCGCGTTCGGGCCGACCAACAACTGCGTCGGGATCGGCGCGGTGCTGCAGCGGCGCGGGCACCGGGTCGTCTTCATCATCGAGGAGTCCTTCGCCGGCACACTCGAGGCGCAGGGGTTCGAAGAGCGGCTGATGCGCCTGACGTCGCCGCCGGAGACCGAGGAAGCGCCGGGCCAGTTCTGGAAGGACTTCATCCGCGACACCGCCCCGGTCTTCCGCAAGTCGACCGCCGAGCAGCTGTCGGAGTTCATCGCCCCCACCTTCGAGGCCCTGGTCGACGGCGCCCGCTACGTCGACGAGCGCCTGCTCGAGATCATCGAGGATCTGCAGCCGGACCTCGTCGTCGAGGACAACGTCGTCAGCTTCCCGGCACTGCTCGCCGGCGGCCGGCCCTGGGCGCGGATCGCCTCCTGCAACCCAGCCGAGATCAAGGACCCCGAGGTGCCGCCGGTCTTCTCCGGCCTGCCGAGCGTCGAGCGCAGCGGCTGGGAGGAGTTCTGGGTCGAGTACCGCGAGGCCCACGGCGAGCTGCACGCCTCCTTCAGCGAGTTCTGCCAAGAACGCGGGGCGCCGCCGCTGCCGCCCGACGACTTCATCCACGAGAGCGAGTGGCTGAACCTCTACCTCTATCCCGACGAGGTCGACTACCCGCGCGCCCAACCGCTCGGCCCCCGCTGGCACAACCTGCAGACCAGCGTGCGGACGACCGACCCGGCATGGGAGCTGCCGGAGGAGCTGGCCGGAGGCGAGGAGCCGCTGGTCTACCTCAGCCTCGGCTCGCTGGGCTCGGCCGACGTCGAGCTGATGCGGAAGCTGGTCGCCGAGCTGGCCGAGGCGCCCTACCGGATCGTCGTCTCCAAGGGCCCCCAGCACACCGAGTTCGAGCTCGCCGGGAACATGGTCGGCGAGGAGTTCCTGCCGCAGACCGAAGTCCTGCCGGAGGTCGACCTGGTGATCACCCACGGCGGCAACAACACCGTCACCGAGTGCCTGCACTTCGGCAAGCCGATGGTGGTGCTGCCGATCTTCTGGGACCAGCACGACAACGCCCAGCGGATCGAGGAGACCGGCTTCGGTGCCCGCCTCGACACCTACCGCCACAGCGGCGAGGAGCTGACCGGCGCGATCGACCGCCTCCTCGCCGACGCCGGGCTGCACGCCCGCCTCGCCGCGGCCTCGCAGCGGCTGCAGGCGGCGCGCGGGACCGAGCGCGCGGCCAACCTGATCGAGGCGACCGCGCGCGGATGAGCGAACTGCCCGAGCACGTCGCCCGCAACCGCAGGTTCTGGAACGAGGCGGCCGGGGAGTGGGTGCAGCCCGGCCGCGAGGACTGGGCCGCCGAGGAACCGCGCTGGGGCATCTTCCGGGTACCCGAGGCTGAAGTGGGGATGCTTCCGGACGACCTTGAGGGTACCGACGCGATCGAGCTCGGCTGCGGGACCGGCTACGTCTCCAGCTGGCTGGCGCGCCGTGGCGCCCGGCCGACCGGGATCGACAACAGCGAAGAGCAGCTGGCGACGGCGCGCGAGCTGCAGCAGGACTTCGGGGTCGAGTTCCCGCTCGTGCACGGCAACGCGGAGGAGGTCCCGCTCCCCGACGCGAGCTTCGACCTCGCGATCTCCGAGTACGGGGCGAGCATCTGGGCCGACCCCTACAAGTGGATCCCTGAGGCCAGCCGGCTGCTGCCGCCCGGCGGCGAGCTCGTCTTCCTCGTCAACTCGGTCTTCGCGATGCTCTGCTACCCCGAGGACGAGAACGAGCCGCCCGGCGACCGTCTGCTCCGCCCCTACTTCGGGATGCACCGGTTCGAATGGCCGCAGGACGAGTCGGTCGAATTCCACCTCCCCCACGGCAAGCTGATCGCGCTCCTGCGCGAGAGCGGCTTCGAGGTCGAGGAGCTGATCGAGATCCAGCCGCCGGAGGGCTCGACGACCCGCTTCCCCGGCATGAGCCTGGAGTGGTCGCGGCGCTGGCCGCTCGAGGAGGCCTGGCGGGCGCGCAAACGGGCCGGCTAGGCGCCGGGCTCAGCGCTCAGCTCCGGCGGCAGCTCGTCGCCGAGGATGTCCTTGCCGCGGCGCGCCTGGATCCGGCGCCGGATCTCGAAGCCGCCG